>BJGJ01000001.1:0-58243 GCA_014190435.1 Methylocystaceae bacterium
AAACACTTAAAAAAATAAATTATTTAACCAGAGGTCCTCGTGATCTCTGGTTTTTTTTATAATCTGTTCCTGACTACCATTTAGGAATGCTCCACCTTTATTAAAATGATTAGGAGCACCAGACCTGTTACTGACCACTCAAAGACACATCTCCGTGCTTCGGAGAGGTTCTCTCATAATGTTAGGTTTTGTAAATAAGATAATCAAATCTCCAAGTCGTTGATGTCCTTTGGTCTCTTTTCAACTCATCCGGACTTGCTGGTTGCCTTTCATTAGGAAAGTGCTTCCATCGGAATAACCTAATGAAAGAGGTGTTCCTATGTCTCTCGGAAAACAAGCAAAGACCTTAAATGAAACCCAGCAAAAGGTTATCTTGTCTCACCTTGATACCGGTCGTCATTCCCAACGCAACCAAGTGATATTTCTTTTATCCTGTGATGCTGCTTTACGGGCAAAGGAGGTAGCGGAACTGACTTGGGAAATGCTGACTGACGGAGAGGGTAATCTAACGGATGAGATTAGATTACAGGATAAGGCATCAAAGGGTCGGTCTGGTGGTCTGGTCTATCAAAGCAAACGACTACAAACAGCAATCCATAGATACGCAGAAGGTAAGGTATTAAAGGGTAGGGTTATTACTTCCCAACGAGGCGGTGGAATGACCGCACAGACGGTCATTAACTGGTTCTATTGTCTGTATCAGGAACTGGGATATGAGGGGTGTTCTTCACATTCTGGACGACGAACCGCAATCACTCGGTGGGCACGAAACATTCATTCAGTAGGTGGAACACTCGTTGACGTTTCCCGATTGGCAAGGCATAGTTCTGTATCTATGACCCAAAGGTATATTGAAGTATCGGAAGAGTGTTGTAGGAAAGTTATTGGTTGATTAACAAATAAATGTATAATCATCTCTCTATAAAGTGAGTTAGATTATGACTTCTACGAATGATGTTACTTCCGTTGAAGACGCCAAGTCGGAAGCAAATGAACAAACTTCCGCACCAAAAGTATTGGGTGGACTTGCTGCTTTCGCAGGAATAGGTGCGATACTTGCTTCCTCTTGCTGCGTCTTGCCCTTGTTGCTGGCAGCAGTCGGAGCATCTGCTGGGGTATTTGGTGCTTTCCAGACCCTTACTGAATGGAGAATACCACTTCTCTCGGTTGCTGGTGTGTCAATTCTCGGAGGATGGTTTACTTGGTGGAAAAAAAGAAATGTTGATTGCTCTTCAATGTCATCTTGCTCCACTTCTACAACAACTAATAAATCGGTAACTTTATTATCTGTATCCTCCTTGATAATAGTTCTTGGATTGAGTTGGGATTACATTGAACCTTTATTACTAAAAATCATAAAGGGTCACATATGATACTTACCTCAACTATTACTTGTCCTAACTGCGAACACCAATCAGTTGAAACTATGCCGACTAATGCTTGTCAGTTTTTCTATGATTGTAAGGGATGTGGAAAAGTATTGAGACCGTTGGAAGGTGATTGCTGCGTATTTTGTTCTTATGCTGATGTTCCTTGTCCACCTATTCAATTGGAAAAAGAAACTGGTGAAGATAGTGGATGTTGCTCGCAGCACTAAATCAACAATTCTGTATAGATAAATCCAATGGAAGTATTGCTGAAAGTCGCATTTGAGAAGTTATATGAACAAAAACATTAAACCTGTCCTTAGAAGACACTCTCCTCCTCAAAATAGAAAACCAGTTCGTTGTATTGAAACTGGTGTTGTTTATGCTTGTGTGCGTGATGCTGCTGATCTGCTTATTGAGGATGAGATATGCGTAAGTCCTGAGGATATTCGCAAGGTTTGTCTGGGACGGAGAGCAACGGCAGGTCGGTTGCGTTGGGAATATGTAGACGATTTGTCGGTAATATAGTGGTTCATTGTTGATGATAACCGAGTTGAATAACAAGCAGCAATCAAAAGCAGATAAAGAACTTGCTGCTTATCGTCTTCGGCAGGCAAGAATTGATGCTGGATATCCAACTGCCAATCACGCCTCGGTTAGTTTTGGTTGGAGCATAAAGACCTATTTACAACACGAAGAAGCAAAACGACCCTTTAATGCTGAAACGGCACTTAAATATAGTAAGGCATTTAAGGTAAGTAGTGTTTGGTTGCTTGGTGGTAATGCAGATGTATGATGATTTTACTCACGAAGAAATTATGTTTGCGGCCAAACGATTACGAAAAGCAAGAGTAAATGCTGGGTTTGTTACTCCAGCAGCAGCATTTCTTCGTTTTGGGTGGGATAGTATGACTTACCTCCAGCACGAAGATGGATTTCGGATGTTTGATGCAGAAACAGCATATAAATATGGCAATGCCTTTAATGTAAGCAGAGATTGGTTGTTATTGGGAAAAGAGTGATATTAGTTCAGCAATAATCTTTATTTCCAATACTTATTGTCAATCAGCAGTTGAAACCCGCCCACTGATACTATCCTCAAAGTTTGTAGGTAGTTTTTCTTTCTGGGCAAATCTGGATTTAGAAAATTGCTTGAACTAAAGATGACTATTGATTTGTAATATACCACAAGAGTTACAAAGTAGTTACATAGTATTTATAAAACCTAATAAAAACAACAAGATATAACTATTATTACTATTGAATGGGAATAAGAAAACTGAAATCTATTCCAGATTAGTATTCGTTTCATAAACTTATTTTTAAATAAGCGTTATTTATCTTGAACTTTTTAAATAAATCACTTTTCTTTGCCTTGTCTCATTTCTATGCTTGGGTAATTCTCGTCTGTTCTTGCGGGAGTGATTGTTGCTCGATTATTTAAAAAAAGAGCGCTGTTGTTGATGCGCGCATAGGGACCTAAGTGCGCTTTTGGGCGTTAAATCTCATTATAATCAATTATATGCTTTAATTTATTTCTGTTGCTTTTCAGGTTCATTTGTTTTCCATTATCATTTAATAAAGCGGGGTGCTGTAATCACGTTGATCGCACGCTGGATTGATGATCGATTACGAGATGAGGAACATTCATGCCTTTCACAACTCTTTCGTCCGAATTTATCGATTGGAAATTTGCTGCTCAAAATGAGAAGAAAGATCAGCTGGACAAAGCGCTCAAGGCCATTGCGACAAGGGCGCGCAAGGGATTGGAGAGCAAAAATTCAGAGGCTTTGAAGTATGATAAAGCCGCTAAAAAGCTGTTTCTGATTGTTCGTCATGAAGGTCAAACGATCTACGGACTGGAACATGCAGATATCACGAATTATAAAAAAGCTCAGGCGCTTGCTAAGCGTTATTTTAAGGATTTAGGCGCAGGTCACATCGAGCGCGCGCATATTGAGCTTATCAAAAAAGCCGTCGAACAATTTTAGCGCTTTTTCGATTTTTGGCCTGTCTGTTTTTTCAAACTATGAGGCCCTCATCGAGGTCTTCCCAAGATTTTTATGTTTGCAGGGGCTTGATTGGAGAAGCCGGGGACTAATTGATAGGGGTGGAGGACCTCTATGACCGCTTCACCCCCAGCCTTTACGCTCAAGCTTGCTTCCTTTCTTGTCTGCACGGTGAGCGGTCTCGTCTTTGCGGGTCACATCTATTTTAACCTGGGTGATTATACCGCGGAGCGTGGACTTGTTGCATTTGGCCAGAGCCTTGCGATTATTTTGGCTTTTGCCGCAATGATATATCTTATTGTTGAGACTCTTTTATTAGCGCTTTCCCGCCTGTTTGATTTAGGTGAGAAGGACTAAGCTTATTGAACTCTTTTGTGGATTTTTTTGGCAATTTTTTTCATTTTTTTGACGATTTTTTGATCTGCATTTGAGCTTAAATCGCTTTCAAGCTGGCGTGTTAAATCCTGGATTGCGACTGCTAGCAGCAATTTTTTCTTCATGTAATTAATCTTGGAGGCGATATTGCGAGTTTCCAGTCTTTGAAAATCTGGATGTCCAATGATTGCGAACCAGGCACGATACCAATCGTGATCTGCGGATATCTCCGGGTGGATCAAATCTTCGACAAGGATTTCTCTAAAGGGCGGTAGAGCGTATCGTAGGGTGAGTTCGGCACCATCCCATGTCTTTTTAGTATGAAGCAGTCGAAAGAGTTGTAGCATCAAACGGCCGAACTGCTCTTTATGTCCGATCCAACAGTTAATTGCTTGTTCGCTTGGTTCAGCTTCAAACGGAAAGTCTGCAAAACGCGCCCAGAGATTAATGAAATCATGTTCTGTTTTTAATTCTTGTGTTTGGTAGATACCGGGGAGGGATTGTGCGGCATGGCGCGCCTTGGCGGGCTTGTCATAGCGGTAATGCAGCAGGATTTCCCTGTCTTGGGCGTTTTTGGACGATTTATATTTGTTCGCCACAAGGGAGCTCCTGAGGATTCGGGCGAAGTTTATCGAGTCATCCGCTGATCCTGCAAATGGCCCGGTTTGGGGGCCTGCTCTGCTCGCCTTTGCTCAAGGCTTATGCTAACTCACCCCCAGGGTTGCTCAGCCTAGCAGCGGGGCGCGGTATAATTTGGAAAAGCTCAAAGGTTGATCAAAGATGTCGGATATTTTTCATGAGGTTGATGAAGACGTTCGCCGAGATAAGACGGCTGACCTTTGGCGGCGTTATCAGACCCCTATATTCGTCGTCGCTTTTTTGATTATCGCCGCCACAGGCACCTATAGCTATTTTCAAGACACGCGGCTGAAGGCGGCGGAAGCGGCCAATGCTCGTTTTCAAGCTGCTACGGCGCTGGCTAATGAGGGAAAAAATGCTGAAGCTGCTGCTGCATTTGACGCTTTAGTAAAAGACTCGCCTGCCGGTTATGTAGCGCTTGCGCGCATCCGAGCCGCAGAAGTACGCCCCGATAAGGCGCAAGCTATCGCAGAGCTTAATGCAATCGGCGAGGATAAGAATGTTGATAAGCTGATGCAGCAAGTGGCTCTTTTGCGGGCGAGTTTGCTGGTGATGGAAGGTGGAGATCGTGAAAAATTAGAGCGCGCGCTTGGGCCTCTAATGACGTCAGATGGCGCGTTTAAGTATTCGGCTCAGGAGTGGAATGGCCTTGACGCGCTTGCTAATGACGACTTTGATGAAGCTGAACGCGTCTTCGATCAAGTATTAGCAGATACTGAGGCACCTCAATCTATGCGCCAGCGTGCGGCAGCGTATCGGGGTTTATTACACGCTAAGCGTGGACCGAAAAAATCGCCAGAAGCAAATGCTGGCGGCGGTGTTAATGGCGGCGTAATTAGCGTGACGCCTGTGATTGAGCCTGAACAAGGCGGTAATGCGCCTTCTGGATCGGCGGCACCATTTGAAACTAGGCAGGGCAAGTAAGCGGCCTATTTCCGCGCAGCCTTGCGCGAAAGATCGGGAATGTCATTTTCACTAGCGATTATCGGTCGGCCAAACGTTGGGAAATCGACGTTATTCAACCGGCTTACAGGCAAAAAACTCGCACTGGTGGATGACCGTCCAGGCGTAACGCGCGATCGCCGGGAAGGCGACGCCCGGCTTGCGGATTTGCGCTTCACGGTTATCGACACCGCTGGTCTTGAAGAGGGCACCCAGGCTTCGCTTGAAGGGCGCATGCGGGCTCAGACTGAAAATGCAGTCTTAATTGCTGACGCCATTTTGTTTGTCATTGATGCGCGCGTTGGTGTCATGCCGGATGATAAATATTTTGCCGACCTTGTTCGACGCGCCGGTAAGCCTGTCATCCTCATCGCCAATAAAGCGGAAGGTAAGGCGGGAGAGCAGGGCGTTATTGAAAGTTTTGCTCTGGGTTTGGGCGACCCCGTGCCCTTGTCTGCAGAGCATGGCGAAGGAATGAGTGATCTTTACGATGCGTTGCGTCTGGCGTTGCCGGAAGAAACATCTGAACCGGATGACGAGGAAATAGAGTTTGCTCAAAAGATCCATGATGATGAAGAAGACGGCAGCGACTTAGACATCACCAAGCCTTTGCGCATCACCGTTGTTGGTCGGCCTAATGCAGGCAAGTCCACACTGATCAATCGTTTGTTGGGTGAAGAGCGGCTGTTGACAGGTCCGGAGGCCGGTATAACGCGCGACTCCATTGGCGTTGATTTTGAGTGGAGCCAGCGGGCTATAAAACTATTTGACACAGCGGGGTTACGTAAACGCGCCCGAGTGGTTGATAAATTAGAAAAATTATCAGCAGCCGACGCATTACGCGCCGTTCGGTTTTCTGAGGTGGTTGTTTTACTCGTCGACTCTACAATCCCTTTTGAAAAACAGGATCTAACAATTGCTGATTTAGCTGCGCGCGAAGGTCGCGCTGTGGTGATCGCACTTGGCAAGTGGGATTTGATTGAGGATCGCGGCGCTAAATTGACATTGTTGCGGGAGGAAGCGGAGAGATTATTGCCGCAAGTTAGAGGCTGTCCTGTAACGCCTGTCTCTGGCGCTACGGGTCAAGGGCTTGAAGGATTGATGTCAAGCATCTTTCACACCCATGAGATATGGAATAAGCGGATCGCGACCGCAAAACTCAATCGTTGGCTTTCAAGCACGATTGAGGAAACGCCGCCGCCAGCCGTGTCAGGCCGCCGAATAAAAATTCGGTATATGACGCAAGCAAAATCGCGTCCGCCGCATTTTGTTCTCTTTGGCAATCAGCTTGAAGAACTTCCGGCGAGTTATGAAAGATATCTCATTAATGGTTTGCGTAAAGCATTTGCGTTGCCCGGAGTCCCAATTCGTATTTCCAAGAAGGCTGGAGAAAATCCCTATGAGGGGAAAAAACGTCAGCGTTAATATTATTCTAACGCCAGGGGCTCTTGTTGGAGCGCGTGATGCAGAATTTCTGTAAATTGAGAGAGTAGTTTTTGCTCTATTACTAATTTTTGACGTAGACGAGCGGGTATTTCAAACTGAACGCCGGCACCAAAGCGCCCTCGATTGCAGATATTTTTCGGATCTCGCCCTGATAAGGAATGTCCTGCGCCAACAGCTTTTGCGGGAATGGCTGCGTCATTGAAAAACAAGACGAGACGATCGCGTAAGCGTTCATGGAGTCCGCCAACCCAAATTGCATCCGCATCTTCTTTATCTTTGCGTCCATGGACGCTGATGGCCAAATCAGCGCGATGGAGCAGTTCAAGCGCGCGCGGTTCGTCAAAGCGGGATGAGGTAATGTGTAAACTTGCCGTGCGGAGACGTTTTTCTAAACTCTCAAATCCATAGAAAGAATAGCAATCGCCAGCGAGAGCTTTGCCAATTTGAAGCGTGCCAGGTTCTATGTGTCCCCCGTGGGGCGCAAGGATCAGGGTGCGTGCATCGCGATCGATAATGTGTATCTGATAATGCAGTCCTTCGATTTCCTGAGCGGCGAGATCGGCGAAGCTGGCGTAAACATCGATCATGTTTTTATTTCCATATTCTCGCGCCGCCTGTGGACTGGTTCAGATCTTAAGCAGAAAAATTCGAATGCAGACAAGAATTATAATTTTCAGTTTTCTTGATCAATTGGCTGGACGGGGCGTAGTTTTGAATTATTCTAAGTAAGACCGTCCGGCGCGTTTGATCACGCCTTTCCGGCGGCGGGAAATTCTGGAGGAATAAATGACAACGCTTAAGGGCAGTAAAACGGAAGCCAATTTGAAGGCGGCTTTCGCAGGCGAGTCGCAAGCCAATCGCCGCTATTTATATTTCGCTCAAAAGGCGGATGTTGAAGGCTATAATGATGTCGCTAGCGTTTTCCGGTCAACAGCTGAAGGCGAAACGGGCCATGCGCATGGCCATTTGGAGTTTCTCGAAGGCGTTGGCGATCCAGCCACGGGTCTGCCAATAGGTAAGACGGCAGATAACCTTAAAGCCGCCGTCGCTGGAGAAACACATGAATACACCGACATGTATCCCGGCATGGCGCGCTCTGCGCGGGACGAAGGGTTGGACGAGATTGCCGACTGGTTTGAAACCTTAGCTAAGGCGGAGCGGTCCCACGCGGGCAGATTCCAAAAAGCTTTGGATGAGCTCAAGTAAGCGACAAAGCTTATTATCTCGATATGGCAAACACTATGCGCAGCTCGGAGCCCCAATGTGGGCTCTGAGTCTTTAAATGAACCCTTCATACGCAGCGTGCGCGGCAGGATACTATGAGAGAAGGCAGTCTCGAAGCGCCAATTCGTCATCCGATCGATTGGGAAAACGCAGAATTTTATGACGAGGAGAAGCTTGACGCTGAACTGCGGCGCGTTTTTGATATCTGCCACGGATGTCGTCGGTGTTTTAATCTGTGTGATTCATTTCCAAGACTTTTTGATTTAGTAGATGAGTCTAAAAGCGGCGAGCTTGATAGCGTCGATAGTGCAGATTTTAAACGAGTCGTTGACGCTTGCACGCTGTGCGACATGTGTTTTTTAACGAAATGTCCTTATGTTCCACCCCACGAGTTCAATCTGGACTTCCCTCATTTGATGCTGCGATATCGTGCAGTAGAAGCTAAGAAAAATGAAATCTCCATCGCCGACCGGCAACTGACGGAAACGGATCGCAACGGTAAATGGGCGACGTTAATTTCCAGCGCTGCAAATTGGGCTACGAGCGCCAATAATGGCTTTATGCGTGGTTTAGAAGAAAAGCTCATCGGAATTGATCGTAGAGCAGAGCTGCCAAAATACGTCGCTCAGACGCTTGGCTCTTTAGCCAAGAGTCAGCCTGCACGGCGTGACGTCACAGCGCCCGCACAGGCGCGTAAAGCAATTTTGTATGCAACATGTTTTGGCGATTACAATGATACTTCAATTGGGATGTCAGCACTTGCTGTATTAGCTAAAAACGGCGTTGAGACTAAGGTTGTCTATCCAGCATGTTGTGGGATGCCGAAATTAGAACAAGGCCTGATAGGAGAAGTTGCGCATGCGGCGCAGGTCGTTTCTCAAGCTTTGTCAAAAGATATAGATGAAGGCTATGATATTATCGCGCCAGTGCCTTCTTGCGCATTAATGCTTAAATTTGAATGGCCGCTCATTTTGCCCAATGATGAATTGGTAAAAAAACTTTCAAAAGCAACTTTTGATCTCTCCGAATATATCGTCGACATATCTCGTAAAGAAGGACTGGCTGAAGGCATGACGCCAATTGAAGGCGGCGTGTCTTTTCATGTTTCTTGTCATTCTCGTGCGCAAAACATGGGTCAAAAAGGCGCTGAGCTCCTGAAGCTTATTCCTCAAACTGAAATTAGCGTTGTTGAGCGGTGTTCTGGTCATGGCGGAGCATGGGGTTACAAGAAAGATCATTTTGAAATCGCTATGAAAGTGGGCAAACCTGCGGCGCGACAATTATATGGCGCAGAAAAAAAGCATGTTGTTTCAGAATGTCCGCTTGCAGGCATTCATATTGAACAAGAAATAAATACGCTTGATGGTGTCGCTACTAAACCGCAACGGGTCGCGCATCCAATTGTATTAATGGCGCGAGCCTATGGTTTGACACACGAATAAGCGGTCAGACTTTTGGAGATAACGAATGACAAAGCCTCACTGTATGTCGCCTGAAGATATTCTGTCTTGGAAAGATTACGCGCAGGCGCGCGCGCAACATCGAACGCGATTGACAGCGATAAAGCGTAATCGTCGAATTGAGGTAGGACCATTTGTAAGTTTTTATTTTGAGAGTTTTGAGACAATGTGGTTTCAAGTGCAGGAGATGTTGCACATTGAGAAAGGCGGTCCCGCGCAGATACCCGATGAAATCGCCGCATATAATCCCTTAATCCCCAAGGGAAGAGAGCTTTGCGCCACATTCATGATTGAAATAGACGATCCATTGCGCCGCGGACGCGTCTTAGCGGGTCTTGGAGGCATTGAGGAAACTGCCTTTATTGAAGTTGGCGGTTATCGAATCCACGCTAAAGCCGAGGCTGACCAGGATCGAACGACTGCAGAAGGCAAGGCGAGTTCAGTCCAGTTTGTGCATTTCGATTTTTCTGATGCTGAGGCGCAAGCTTTCAAACAAGTCAATTCGCGCGTTATCTTGGGACTAACCCACCCAAATTACAGTCATATGGCCGTGCTTCTTGAAGCAACGCGCGAGTCCTTAGCGCAAGATTTTGACTGAAAGAGATTGCCGATAGCATCGCCTGCCGTTATGGCGTGGTCTTGATCATTTACCTAAATTGAGACCTCCGTGACTGTTTCCGCAACCCGTGATCCTGTTTCCCGTCGCCGCACCTTTGCAATTATTTCGCATCCAGACGCTGGTAAAACGACGTTAACAGAAAAACTATTGTTGTTTGGCGGTGCCATTCAACTTGCAGGCGCAGTTAAAGCTAAGCGTAATGCGCAACAAACTCGCTCCGACTGGATGAGTATTGAGCGGGAACGTGGTATTTCTGTTGTCACCTCAGTGATGACTTTCGAATATGCCGATTGCGTCTTCAATTTGCTTGATACCCCAGGGCACGAGGATTTTTCTGAAGATACCTATCGTACGCTCTCAGCGGTAGATGCGGCTGTCATGGTGATTGATGCGGCAAAGGGCATTGAGGCGCGGACACGGAAACTCTTTGAAGTCTGTCGACTTCGAGACATACCTATTGTCACCTTTATCAATAAGCTGGATCGCGATGGTCGTGATTCCTTTGAGTTGCTCGACGAAATTGAAAAAACTTTAGCCTTAGACACAACGCCAATAAATTGGCCGATGGGCGGAGGTAAAAATTTTATCGGCACCTATCGTTTCTCAACCAAAACAATTCGAAAAATTGATGCGGATGAGGAGCCGATTCAGACTTGCGGAATTGAGGATCCTATTTTTGAACGCTTGCTGCCTGCGCAGATTCTCGGCAATTGGCGTGATGAAGCGATGCTTGCAGAAGCTGGCAGTGAGCCTTTTGAATTGACGGCCTTTAGAGAAGGTCATTTGACGCCTGTTTTCTTTGGAAGCGCCTTACGAAATTTTGGCGTGCGCGATCTCATCGACGCAATGGCTGAATATGCTCCATCGCCGCGCGCGCAGGAGGCAGATAAACGCAGTGTTGCTGCTAATGAGCCTAAGATGACGGGTTTTGTTTTCAAAATCCAAGCGAATATGGATCCTAATCATCGGGATCGCATCGCATTCATGCGGGTGTGTTCAGGTAAGCTTACCCGTGGCATGAAAGCGAAACTCGCGCGCACAGGAAAATCTATTCCCCTCAATGCCCCGCAGTTTTTTTTCGCGCGCGATCGTTCAATAGCCGATGAAGCTTATGCGGGCGATGTCGTGGGCCTGCCTAATCATGGCGTATTGCGCATTGGCGATACCTTAACGGAAGGCGAAGATCTTGTTTTTCGAGGCGTGCCAAGTTTTGCGCCAGAAATTATGCGGCGTATTCTTATATCAGATGCGATGAAAGCGAAAAAGCTGCGAGAGGCTCTTCAGCAGTTAGCGGAGGAGGGCGTTGTGCAAGTCTTCACCCCGCATGATGGATCGGGGTCGATTGTTGGGGTTGTCGGCGCGTTGCAGCTCGATGTGCTTGCAACGCGATTGGACGCAGAATACGGTCTGCAAACGCGTTATGAACAATCAAGATTTACAGTTTGTCGTTGGGTAACTTCTCAAGACGCGATAAAATTAAAAAGTTTCATAGATACGCATGGCTCCAGCCTCGCTAATGATCTCGACGGCGCGCCAGTTTTTATGTCGACTTCCGCTTTTCAACTTAATTATGACTCGGAACGAAATCCTGACATCGTTTTTTCTGATGTGAAAGATTACCAAAAATCCGAAAATTAGACCTTCATGGAAACTGTCCGTTTCAAGCGGTGCTTTTGTCTGCATAAGCGCGCGCATAACTCAGCGGGGGGCAATTCGACGCCACGCTTAGATGAGGCGCATGTTCAGCACCCAGGGAAAGCTATGGGCGGCATTTAATCTTTAATTTAGGGCAAGGGGGAGCGTCCGCGCTTATCGTTTTTCATCAGGGCCTTCCCAAATTCGGTCTTGGCGTGATAAGCGGTCGTTAGCGTATAAGCGTTCTGTTGCCGGCTGAGAGCCTTAAGTCTTTTCTAATCTAGATAAGTCTTTGAAAACAGTCGTTTATAATATCCGGTCGCGCCCCTTGCGGTAACGCCGGGAACCTCTTTGCGTCCAATGAGACGTGAAAAAGACATCCAAAGGGAAGTTCATGAGCCAGTCCGGTTTCTTCACCACCTCTGTTGCGCAGTCAGATCCTGAACTTGCAAAAGCAATTGACCTCGAGCTTGGCCGCCAGCGCCACGAAATCGAGCTCATCGCGTCTGAAAATATTGTTTCAAAGGCGGTGCTAGAGGTGCAGGGATCTGTTCTCACGAATAAATACGCAGAAGGTTATCCAGGCAAACGTTATTATGGCGGTTGCCAATTTGTCGATATTGCTGAAAATCTAGCACTTGACCGCGCCAAAAAGCTTTTTGGCTGCTCTTATGCCAATGTTCAGCCTAATTCCGGATCACAGGCTAACCAGGCTGTCTTTCTCGCATTGCTGCAGCCTGGCGACACCTATTTGGGCCTTGATCTTGCAGCAGGCGGCCATCTTACTCATGGCTCACCCGTCAATGTTTCTGGCCGTTGGTTTAAGCCAGTGGCTTATACCGTTCGTCAAAACGACCAGCGCATTGATATGGATCAGGTAGAACGTCTCGCGAAAGAGCATAAGCCAAAGTTAATCATTGCAGGCGGTTCGGGCTATTCCCGTATTTGGGACTTTGAGGCTTTCCGTAAAATTGCAGATAGCGTTGGGGCCTATTTGATGGTGGACATGGCTCATTTTGCCGGTCTTGTCGCTGCAGGTCTGCATCCTTCGCCGTTTCCCCATGCGCATGTGGTCACGACGACGACGCATAAAACATTGCGTGGCCCACGAGGCGGTTTGATTCTCTGTAATGACGACGAAATTGGTAAGAAATTGAATTCTGCAGTATTTCCCGGCATGCAAGGCGGTCCGCTAATGCATGTGATCGCAGCTAAGGCCGTCGCCTTCGGCGAAGCGCTCACGCCAGAATTCAAAGCCTATCAGCAACGCGTTAAAGAAAATGCGCAAATCCTCGCGCAAACGCTTGTTGAGGCTGGCTTGGCGATTGTATCAGGCGGAACGGATAATCACTTAATGCTGGTTGATTTGCGTCCCAAAAAGATAACGGGCAAAGCGGCGGAAGCCGCGCTTGGTCGCGCGCATATCACTTGTAATAAAAATGGCATTCCTTTTGATCCTGAAAAGCCATTTGTCACATCTGGCATACGTTTAGGGACGCCAGCAGCGACATCGCGTGGTTTTGGCAAAGAAGAATTCAAGCAAGTCGGTAGTATGATTGTTGAAGTGCTTGATGGTCTTTCCGTTAAAGGTGAAGAAGGCAATGCGGGCACGGAAGCCGCGGTGAAAGATAAAGTTCATGCGCTGACGGCTAAGTTCCCGATCTACTGAGTATGCTCGAATTACGCAGCCCTTCTGACGAGAAGGGCTGCTACGATTAATAAAGCTGAGAGATAGAAGTGGCGCGAGGCTCGTCGTTCATTTCATTTCTTCCGAGGCGGATGGCTAACCGCATCTAATTGCGGGATGATTTTTAACCCGCGCGCAAAAGGCGACAAGCATGCGCTGCCCTTACTGCGCTTCCTTTGATACACAGGTTAAAGACTCGCGGCCTGCAGAAGACTCGGCGTGTATTCGCCGTCGGCGCATATGTCCAACATGTGGCGGACGCTTTACGACTTTTGAACGTGTGCAGTTGCGTGAAATCGTTGTTGTTAAAAAGTCAGGTAGACGCGCGCCATTTGATCGAGATAAGCTCGTTCGTTCTGTTGAAATCGCTTTACGCAAACGTCCAGTTGAGCCTGAACGCGTGGAGCGGATGATTTCTGGAATTGTTCGCCAATTAGAAAGTCTTGGCGAAGCAGAAGTTGAAAGTCAGAAAATTGGCGAGTTGATAATTGAGGGACTGCGTACGCTTGATGCGGTAGCTTATGTGAGATTTGCCTCGGTCTATCGTGATTTTAGAGAGGCGAGAGACTTTAATGTTCTGATTGACGAGCTGGAGGGTGGCGGCGATCAAGAAATTAATAATGCTGATGATCTATGACGCGCGTTGCTTCCGTTTCTGATAGCGCTTTAGATGAATCTTACATGGCGAGCGCGCTCGCGCTTGGCCGTCGCAATTTAGGATTAACCGCTCCCAATCCATCTGTTGGCGCGCTTATTGTTAAGGACGGCGCCGTCGTCGGGCGAGGCTGGACAGGCGCAGGCGGCCGTCCGCATGCTGAAGTATTAGCGTTAAAGCAGGCGGGAGGTCTCGCAGTTGGGGCAACGCTTTATGTCACTCTTGAGCCATGTGCGCATCATGGTGTAACGCCCCCATGTGTGGAGTCGATCGTTTCTGCGGGCATTTCGCGCGTCGTGTCGGCCCTTGAGGACCCTAACCCGCGCGTTGCGGGTCAAGGTCATGAGTATTTAAGACAATCAGGTATAGAGCTATTGGTTGGCGTTGGCGCAGCAATGGCTCGATTGGATCACATGGGCCATATATTGCGTATGACGCATCATCGCCCAATGGTGACGTTGAAGCTGGCGCAGACGGCGGATGGTTACGCAGCAGGCGCCACATATGATCCGCGATTGCATATAACAGGACCAGTCGCAGACGCTTTCACCCATGTTCAGCGCGCACTCCATGATGCGATCATGATAGGCGCGGGTACAGCGCGTGAAGATGATCCCTTGATGACAGTGCGTTTACCTGGAATCGATAACCGGTCGCCTTTGCGTATCGTGTTAGATACAAAATTATCATTGTCTCCGCGATCGCGGCTTGCCTCAACAGCTCATGATAAGCCCTTATTGATTGTAACGCGTGAAGATATTCCAGATGAGATCATACTGAAGTTCAAAAAGTCTACTGGAGCAGATGTTGCGCGTATCACGAGTAAAGATGGTCTACTTAATCTGCATTCTGTGCTCCGCTTATTGTCAGAGCGTGGGATAACGCGTGTCTTTTGCGAGGGCGGGCCCACTATTGCAGAAAGTTTACTGTCTGCTGGCTTGGTGGATGAAATAATTTTGCACCAAGGGCTTAAGCCTCTTGGACGATTGGGGAAACTTGCGGTGACGCCAGTTGCGAAAATGATTTTACGAGATGAAAAAAAATATCGATTGTTGGAAAATCGTTTTTTGGGTGTGGATCAGATGATGCGATATGCGAGGGTAGATTAATGTTCACGGGTATCGTGACAGATATGGGTGAGGTTATTACAGTTCAGCCGAGCGGTGGGTTGACACATCTACAGATTGCCTGTGGCTATGACGCAAGAAAAATTACGCTTGGAGCTTCCATTGCTTGCTCAGGAGTTTGCCTGACAGTTGTTGACGTGACTCCCCAAGGAACAGGCGCAATTTTTGATGTGGATGCGGCTGCTGAGACGTTGCGTCTCACAAGTGTAGGGAACTGGCGCGTTGGATCAAAAATTAATTTGGAGCGTGCGCTTAAAATCGGAGATGAATTGGGGGGGCATCTTGTTACTGGTCATGTGGACGGGCTAGCCAAAATCATCTCACGGGAGGAAGTTGGTCGACAGGATAATTTAGCTGAAGCCGCCAACGATCAAATGACTTGTTTTTGGCTTGAGGCGCCGACAAACGAGCTTGCTGCCTACATTGCGAAAAAGGGATCGGTCACCTTAGATGGCGTTTCATTGACGGTGAACGCCATCGAAGGAAAAAACTTTTCGGTTTTACTCATTCCACATACGCTGAAGGTTACAACATTTAATTCTCGGAGAGAGGGCGATTGTCTTAATCTTGAGGTCGATTTAATGGCGCGTTACGCTGGACGCTTAAGCGAATTTAATAAAATGTATCTTTTGTGAAACCTATTGGGCGGTGTGGCGGCCTTTATTTTATAAGTTTTTTCTGCACTGAGCTGGGTTTTCGCGGTAAAGAAATATTCTCGTTTCATCATGGTTGAGAGGTAGCTTTATATGGCGGGCTTTGCAGAAGATGCTTCGGAGAATTTGGGCGCCCCTGGAGCGCGTATGCTCGTCATTGCGGCGCAGTTTAATCGCGAAATCGTAGAGTTGCTCTCCACAGGGGCAATGACGGCTCTGCAACGTGCGCAAGCTGAAGCTGAGCTCATCATGGTGCCTGGCGCGCTTGAAATTCCGATTGCCGCTAAGATAGCGTTGGACTCTGCTGATAAATCAGCGCGTTCCTTTGATGGGATTATTGCGCTTGGTTGTGTCATTAGAGGCGACACGTATCATTTTGAAATTGTCTCGAATGAAAGTGCGCGCGCATTAATGGACCTTTCTGTTTTGCGCAGCATGCCGCTTGGTAATGGCGTTTTAACAGTTGAAAATGAAGATCAGGCTCTCGTGCGCGCTGATCCTAAGCGCGGCGATAAAGGCGGAGAAGCGGCGCGCGCCGCCCTGGCTTTGACGGTGTTGAAACGGAGTATGGCATGACCCTCGATCATCGCTCTGCTGCGCGTCTTGCTGTTGTTCAAGCGCTTTATCAAATGGAAGTTTCCGGCAAGGGAATTAATGAGATTTTTGCTGAATTTGAATCGCACTGGATTGGGCGCGAAATAGAAGGCGCACAATATAAGCCAGCCGAAGTTGGTTTTTTTCGTGATGTTCTACAAGGAGTCTTAACGGATCAGCGCGCGATTGATCAACAAATTGACGGTGCCTTGTCTAGTGGATGGCCTCTAGCGCGTATTGAAGCGGTCATGCGCGCAACATTAAGAGCAGGGGCTTATGAAATGCGTGCTAGAAAAGATGTTCCCTCGCGGGTTGTCATCAAAGAATATGTTGATGTCGCGGGCGCTTTTTTTGGTCCGACTGAATCCGGTATGGTCAATGCGGTGTTAGATAAGATTGCGCGAGAGGAGCGAGAACAAGAATTAATATAGCTCATTTTAAAGTCGAATGCACTCATGACGAAGCGCTACAGTGAAGATGAATTAATCGTAAAGCTATTTTTGCCAATAGCCGGACCAGAAGCTTATGGATTAGCTGATGACGCCGCTTTGATGGCTGTTCGCGACAAGCCTCTCGTCATTACAACAGATATGCTAGTCGCAGGCGTGCATTTTTTTGCGCAGGATCCACCAGAATTAATTGCCAAGAAAGCCTTGCGCGTCAATCTTTCCGATCTTGCTGCGAAAGGCGCTGTGCCGCAAGGATTTCTTCTCTCGATTGCCTTGCCGATGGACTGGAGCAATGCATGGCTTGAGGCTTTTGCCCGAGGCCTAGGCGAAGATGCACAGGAATTTGCGGCCCCCTTGCTTGGCGGCGACACATCCTCAACGTCGGGGCCTTTAACCATTTCCATTACCGCCTTCGGGACAGTTGAGACTTTTATCGCGCGTTGCGGGGCGCGGGTGGGAGATGGCGTTTATGTCTCAGGACCAATTGGCGAAGCGGCTTTAGGTCTTTGGCTTCGCCAAAACCCCAATCATCTTGACACTCTATCGCACAAGGCCCGGGAAGATCTGCTGGCGCGTTATCGACTACCCTGGCCCCGTCTTGATCTTGGTCCATTGCTGATTAGTTCCGCGAGCGCGTCGATGGACATTTCGGATGGGTTGGTGGGCGATTTGACCAAGCTAACTCAAGCCTCAGGGGTGAGCGCTGAGGTGATGACTAGCGATATCCCTCTCTCGGTGGCGGCGTTAGAGGCGATTGCGCTTAACCCCGAGCTCTTAGAGCTCGCGCTAACGGGCGGGGATGATTACGAAATCCTGTTCACGGCGGGGGCTGATTTTTCTCCGCCCGAGGGAATCCGGCGCATCGGCGCAGTGACAGCTGGCTCGGATCCGCCGATCCTTCGCGATGGGGAGGGCAAAAAAGTGTTTTTCAAGAAAAATTCCTACCGCCATTTTTGACGCTGAAACCCTCTGCGCCATTGCCGCTGGCCCCTGTTTCTGGCAGAAAGCGCCCGGGAGGATTTAGCTGGGCCGAGGTGATTCTTGGCTTTTAGGTTATTGTTTTTCCTCACAGCGACGGGCAGTCGCGCAAGTCTCGGCCGGCAATCGGCCTGGAAATAAAAGGCGAATTCATTATGGTTTTGTTTCTCACCATCGTCTTCGGACTGATGTCCGTCGTTTACGGCGTGAAGACCGCGCAAGAATTGCTGGCGGCAGACGCTGGTTCGGCGCGCATGCAAGAAATTTCAGGAGCCATAGCCGAAGGGGCACAGGCCTTTCTTAATCGCCAATATAAAACCATTGGCATGGTCGGCGGTGTGATTTTTGTCATACTGGTTATTCTACTTGGCTGGGCAGTGGCCTTTGGCTTTCTTATTGGCGCGGCTCTGTCGGGCGCAGCAGGCTATATCGGTATGAATGTCTCTGTGCGGGCTAATGTTCGGACAGCTCAGGCAGCGACCCAATCAATTGCAGCAGGCTTAGACATTGCTTTCAAAGCGGGTGCCATTACTGGTTTGCTTGTCGCCGGTCTGGCCTTACTCGGCGTTGCCGTCTACTATGCTATTTTGACTTGGGTCTTTGGCTATTCCCCTTCTGATCGCACAGTGGTTGATGCGCTTGTTGGTCTTGGCTTTGGCGCGTCGTTAATCTCGATTTTTGCTCGTTTGGGCGGTGGCATTTTCACAAAAGGTGCCGACGTTGGCGCAGATCTTGTTGGTAAAGTCGAGGCGGGCATACCTGAAGATGATCCGCGCAACCCAGCAACAATTGCAGATAATGTTGGCGATAATGTTGGCGATTGCGCTGGCATGGCCGCGGATCTTTTCGAGACCTATGCTGTAACCATCGTCGCGACAATGGTTTTGGCCTCGATCTTCTTTGCCGGTCAGTCTGGTCTTTCGTCTGCCGTGGTTTATCCGCTGGCAATTGGCGGATTGTCTATTCTGACCTCAATCGCAGGCACATATTTCGTAAAGCTCGGAGATGACGAAACTCCTTGGGGAAAATTTGCAGCGCCTTATTTTGAAAAGATTGGGTTAAAAAAAGATTCCATTATGGATGCGCTCTACAAAGGCCTTATCGCCGCGGGCGTATTGTCAATCGGCGGGCTCTTTATCGCAACAACCGTCACCGTTGGATGGGGTGAAATCGGCAAGGCGAATGGGGTTGCAATTCATGGTTATGGATTGTTTTTCTCCGGCATCCTTGGCCTGATCGTTACAGGCGCAATTGTCTATATCACGGAATATTATACAGCGACGGGTAAGCGTCCTGTTGTGTCGATTGCGCAGGCTTCCGTTACGGGGCATGGCACAAACGTCATTCAGGGCCTTGCTGTGTCGCTTGAGTCAACGGCGGCTCCCGCTTTGGTGATTGTTCTGGGGATTATTCTTACCTTTGAACTTGGCGGCTTATATGGCACGGCGATCGCGGTAACGACGATGTTAGGTCTGGCAGGTATGATTGTCGCCTTGGACGCCTTTGGTCCCGTGACAGATAATGCGGGCGGCATTGCAGAAATGGCGGGA
Organism: Methylocystaceae bacterium; assembly: GCA_014190435.1. Taxonomy (GTDB): domain Bacteria; phylum Pseudomonadota; class Alphaproteobacteria; order Rhizobiales; family Beijerinckiaceae; genus Methylocystis. The sequence goes on from BJGJ01000001.1 coordinate 19,410, forward strand.
TTACCAAAGGAAGTTCGGCAATCCACCGATGCATTAGATGCAGTTGGCAATACAACGAAGGCTGTCACTAAAGGCTATGCAATCGGTTCTGCAGGTCTTGGCGCCTTAGTGCTATTTGCGGCTTACACCAACGATCTTAAACATTTCATTGAGACGGGCGTGCCCTTCTTCAAAGGGATTGATAAAGTCGACTTTGATCTTTCAAATCCTTATGTCGTTGCGGGCCTGATTTTTGGCGGCTTAATCCCCTACCTGTTTGGAGGTATCGCCATGACAGCGGTAGGGCGCGCGGCTGGATCCGTTGTCGTTGAAGTGCGTCGGCAATTCAAAGAGAAGCCTGGCATTATGACTGGAGCAGAGCGCCCTGATTATGGACGCGCGGTCGATATGCTGACGCAGGCGGCAATTAAGGAAATGATTATTCCTTCTCTCCTTCCGGTGCTTGCGCCAATCGTCGCGTTTCTTGTCGCTTGGGTTCTTGGCGGCAAGGCTAATGCTTTTGCGGCGCTCGGTGCGCTTTTATTGGGCGTCATCGTCAATGGCTTATTTGTAGCTATATCGATGACGTCCGGCGGCGGCGCTTGGGATAACGCTAAAAAGTCTTTTGAAGACGGATTCGTCGATCAAGATGGCGTCCGGCATCTCAAGGGCTCGGAAGCACATAAAGCGTCCGTAACTGGCGATACCGTTGGAGATCCTTATAAGGATACCGCCGGCCCTGCGGTTAATCCCGCCATTAAAATTACAAATATTGTCGCTTTGCTGCTTCTTGCCATTTTGGCGCATTAACCAAAGCAGATAGAAAGTTTAAAGGCGGGGGCGACTCCGCCTTTTTTATTGTTTCTTTAGTCGCAGTTTTTCTAAAGCCGGCCTATAATCTCTGCGCCTATGACCCATCCTTTCTTTTGTCTGCACAACCATGGTTTTATTCGCGCCGCCGTCGCGGCGCCGCACTTAAAAGTGGCTGAACCCGCTTTTAATGTGGGTAAAATAATTGAGATGGCGCAAAAAGCAGATCAGCAGGCGGCGTCGATCGTTCTTTTTCCAGAGCTCTGTCTGTCCGCTTACGCCATAGATGACCTGTTGCAACAGGACGTTTTACTATCTGCGGTAGAGCGCGCATTGGAAGAAATTATTATAGCTTCGGCGCATTTAAAATCGATCATTATTGTAGGCGCTCCGCTGCGGCATCGTGGTCGACTTTATAATTGTGCGGTTGCAATTCTGCGCGGTGATATTCTTGCTGTTACACCGAAAATCTTTTTGCCAAATTATCGCGAATTTTACGAGAAGAGACATTTTTCTTCTGGGGCGTCAGTTGTCGGCGAACAGATTAATGTCGCGGGTAAAGCAGCTCCGTTTGGATGGGATATAGTTCTTGAAGCAGAGGATTTCCCGGGTCTCGTTTTGCATATGGAAATTTGTGAAGACGTGTGGGTGCCTATTCCTCCCTCATCGCGCGCGGCATTAGCTGGAGCTACGGTCTTACTAAATTTATCGGCTTCTAATGCGATTGTTGGAAAATCTGATTTTAGGCAAAGACTTTGCGCGACGCATTCAGCTAGTTGTCTTTCTGCTTATCTCTATTCCGCCTCGGGCCAGGGGGAGTCGACAACAGATCTTGCTTGGGACGGCGAAGCGATGATCCATGAAAATGGCATTTTGCTTGTAAAAGCTCCACGCTTTTCAATGCAGCCAGAGCTCGTTGTCGCAGATTTAGATATTGGCCTACTTGTCGCAGAGCGTATGCGTCAAAGTTCTTTTGGCGACTGCGCTGATAGAGAATTATTGGATGTGGATTTTCGCCGCATCAAATTTACGCTGAGCGCACCACGTGATCAAGATCTTGGTTTCTTGCGGAGTGTGGAAAGATTTCCTTTTGTGCCATCAGATGAGACGCGATTAAGCGAACTTTGTTATGAAGCTTTTAATATTCAAGCGCATGGCCTCGAGCAACGTCTGCGCGCAACACAAATCTCTAAAGTCGTCATAGGCGTGTCGGGAGGGCTGGATTCAACGCATGCGCTCTTGGTAGCTATTGCGGCTATGGAGCGATTAGGGTTGCCGCGTGAAAATATACTGGGCTACACATTACCGGCTTTTGCAACGACAAGTAAAACTAAATCCAACGCTTGGGGCTTGATGCGCGCGCTTGGCATAACAGGCCACGAGATAGATCTCTCTCGCGCTTCTTTACAGATGTTGAGGGATATTCAACATCCTGCGGCGGATGGAGAAGAGCGCTATGATGCAACTTATGAGAATGTGCAGGCAGGCGCGCGAAGCGCGCTTTTGTTCCGTTTGGCAAATTTAAATGACGCTCTTGTCATTGGCACTGGCGATCTATCAGAATTGGCTTTGGGTTGGTGCACCTATGGCGTAGGCGATCAAATGTCGCATTATAATGTGAATGCGTCTGTATCCAAGACTTTGATCCAGCATTTGATCCGTTGGTGCGCGGCTCAAGGCCGCTATGGAGAGACAGCGACACATATTCTTTACAACATCTTAGCTACGGAAATTTCACCAGAGCTCATACCAGGAAAAACGCTGCAAAAAACAGAAGCCGTCGTTGGTCCATATGAATTACAGGATTTCAATTTATTCTATGTCACGAGATATGGATTTTCGCCACCTAAAATCGCATTTTTAGCTTGGTATGCATGGCGAGAGGCTCAATCGGGCTATTGGCCAAGCGCGATTAAAGTAAGCGAGCGACATCAATATACATTAGAAGAAATTAAGCATTGGCTTGAGATTTTTTTAAAACGGTTTTTTACGACGAGCCAATTTAAACGAACAGCAGCGCCTAATGGCCCTAAAGTCAGTTCAGGCGGATCGTTATCGCCGCGTGGCGATTGGCGTGCGCCCAGTGATGCGCAAGCTAAGACTTGGCTTGATGCTCTAGACGCTATTCCATAGCATCCTTGCGATCTTGTAGCCTGAAGACGATGTAACGCCACGTTGAGTGATCGTCTCATCTGCCTCATAGGCTAAATAAATGAGTTTATAATTTATTTTTGCTGGATTTTTTTATTGGCGCGTGTTTAGTCATGTTCAAAAGCCAATCCAAGATAACGCAATAAATGTAGCGTATAAAAATTAAAGAGTGCTTGTATCAACATTTTATCTTTATCCATCCTGATGATCCGTCGCTCATGACCAATTGCCTTCACCATGGCGTAAAACCTCCATGCGCAGTTTTACATCACTTGCCCGAGGGATTTCTTGATTGTCCCGCAGATCAGCTGATGCAGCTTTTACCGGGGCCAACCCTTTTTGATCTTCCTGGTAGAGATCCAAGACCGCTTTTCATTTCAACGCTTTTGCACGGCAACGAGGATAGCGGATTAAACGCAATACAAACTGTCTTAAGGAAGCTGGGCTCTAGCGAGCTTAATCGTTCTTTATTATTATTTATCGGTAATGTCCGCGCTGCATCTCAGCAGTGCCGCACGCTACCAGACCAGCTTGACTATAATCGGATTTGGCCTGGAACTAAAATTATAGACCATCCGCTTGTTGCCATGGCGCGCTGGATATTTGATTATGCCTCGCATCTGCGTCCAATTGCCAGTATTGATATTCACAATAATACCGGATTTAATCCACCTTATGGGTGTGTGCCTAAACTCGAGCCGCATTTCATTGCTTTAGCGAGGATGTTTTCTTCCTATATTGTGCATTTTGAGCGGCCTTTGGGTACGCATACGGCGGCTTTTTCTAGCCTGTGTCCAGCCGTCACGGTTGAATGTGGTAAGGCTGGTAAAGAATCCGCAACGCAACAGGCTATTCGCCTCATTCAATCTTGTCTTGATCTCAAAGCTTTTGACTGTCAGCTCGGTGCGCCAGAAAAAATTGAATTGTTGCGCACTTACGCTATTGTTAAGCCGCCGCCTGGCACCTCTATATCTTTTGATGGCCAGGGTGCCGATTTTATTTTTCGAAAAGATATCGATCGATTAAATTTTAAAGAAATACAGCCAGGTGAAGTTTTTGGGTTCGTTCAAGATCAGTTTTATAAGTTAGAAATATTTGCTGGAGATGGTCTGGATTCTCCTCCGGGAGAGTATTTTGATTATATTAATGGGGAAATTCGCTTAAAAAAAGCGGCTATCCCCGCTATGCTGACGTGTGATCCGCAGGCCGTAGAACTGGATTGCCTATGTTATCTTATGCACCGTATTAATCTTGACGGCGTCAGACTTAGTTCTTGATAAATGTTACTCAAGTCTAAACTGTGTAACAATTGGCGCATGAAGTGACCCTATAATAGGATCATGCGCAAAGACCTCGTCTTCTAATCCTTGGTTATAAATGGATGTTTTTCTCCATGCTGTCGTTAACGCCTGAGATGTAAGAATATGGTCAAGTAATTTGGGTTTTCCTGCGTGTATAACGCTATAGGCTGGGCCGGCCGTTACTCTGGCTTCAAGGCTAACTAATTCGCGTTGTGATGTTTTGGGCTCATTTTTCTGGCCGCGGAGCAACTGAAGGGGTGCGTCATAAAGATCAGCATTAAAATCGCCGCAAATTGCTATCAGAGCTTGAGGGTTTTGATCAAAAAGGGTTTCGCAAAATAGTCTTGTTTCTAACGCCTGTCCCTCTCGTTTCATTGTTGCGATAAATTGTCCTAAAATCCATGAACGATTGGAGCCTAACCCGCGCGCTGTAATCATCGGCACGGGTCGAGGTGCGCGAAGATGTGAATTTATAATATGAAGGGGGAGCCCATTGGGGAGAGATATCCGTGCGTAAAGGCTGGGACGATCCCATTTTATTGTGATTGCTGGTTGATAGACGCCATTATCGCTTGGCGGACGCCATTCCCATTGTGGTAATAGGGTATGATAAATTTGTTGATGTTCTTCTATGGGCCAGCGACTGAGGATGACGAGGTTATGAATATCAGCAGGCGCGTTTGTCTTTGGATGTTGACTGGTTGCGACAAAGAAATTCTTATACCGCGTCTGCGCCAACAAATGATCCAGGGCCTCCAAATTTCGTGGGCTATGTTTGTGGCTTTTTTGTCCATTAACCTCTTGAAGACAAACAATATCAAAATCTAACTTATTGAGCAGGGGTTGAAGGACTGCGCGGCGCTTTGCAAAAGCTTCTTCGCATTGCGGCGAGTAGTCCAAGTGCTCAAGATTGAATGTGGCAAGCCGCAGGATTAGCATGGTTAACCATTGCGCATCTTTCGCTTGAGCGCCAGAACTCTGCAAGATCTGTCCCTTTTTCTTGATCAGAGCTCATGGGAATGCGCTCGACCTCGAGCCGAAATCGGGTCAATATTAGCTGTTGTTTTCTAGGAGAATCGACGCAGTGTCTATTTTTGACGGAATCCCCTTCTTTAAAGGGATGGATGTTAAGCGCGCGGCAAAATTTGAGCGTCTTTGTCAGCGGAAACGCTTCAGTGAAAATGAATTGGTTGTTGATTTTGACGATGAGTCTATGGATGTTTATTTCATCGTGGCTGGCGATGTCAGAGTTTTAAACCGTACTGCGGCTGGTAAAGAAATTATTCTTGGTGATTTTCATGCAGGAAATTTTTTTGGAGAAATGGCCGCTATTGATACCGCGCATCGGTCGGCTAATGTCACGGCGCTAACGAATGCAGAAGTATTAACGGTGCCACCTGTGGTTTTTTGCGAAATTGTTTATAACGAACCGCAAATCTGTGAACGCTTAATGCGCATTTTTACAGATCGTGTAAGACAGCTAAATGTCCGCTTGTTTGAACGCAGCGTTCTGGATTTGCGTCACCGTCTTTATGCGGAGCTCCTGCGTATGTCTGTGCCGCGGCAAGGAGCGCAAGATCAATCAATCGTTTCTCCGCCGCCTTTTCAGCATGATTTAGCCGCGCGCATTGGATGTCGCCGAGAGCAAGTTAGTCGAGAACTGACCGCAATGATCGAGGATGGCTTGTTGGAGAAAGCGCGGGGCGGACTTGTTTTGCCTCGTCCTAAATTACTGCAAAAGCGCATCCAAGATGCCATGAACGAAGTAGATTCGGGATAGCATTATCTGACGTTTTTAGAGATTTAATCCTTAGTCAGGCATGTGATACGACGAATAGTCGAGCTCTAACCGATCTTTGAGGTAACTAAAAATCTCGCGCAAAAGGCGTCAGCTTTCTAATTGGCTCCTTGGAGTAATATTCGAGATGAGTGTAGGTCTTTAACCGATGATACTAACAAGAGTTGAAAAATCTTGGCAGGAAATTGCAGCTGCGCACAAAGAGGGTGCGTTTGAGGTTTTGGCGTCAGGATACGCTGATCCAAAGCGGGGCTACCATAATTGGAGTCACTTAGAGGATCTTCTTGCAAAACTAGATCAGCTTGAGCGATTAGCAACAAGGAAAGATCTTCTTATTGCAGCGATATTTTGGCATGATGCAGTTTTTGTAACTTACGAATCTGATGGCGCTCAACGGCTTGATGCAGTCAATGTGCACGCTAGCGCTGCTCTTTTTAAACAATTTTCTTTACATTCTGCAGCCGACGCGCAGGCCGTTTGCGAGCTTATCTTAGCGACGATAACGCATTTAAGCGCGCGTGCGTCAGAAGGAAGCTATAGCGGTTTTGTCCAGGATTTTGATCTTTTTCTAGATCTTGATTTATCTTCGCTTGGCGCAAGCTGGCCAATTTTTAGAGAAAATCTTGATCAGATCTATTTTGAATATTCTTTAACGCCTGAGACAAGTTTTTATCAGGATCGTTTACGTATGTTTGAAAAATTCCAAAACTGTAGCGCCAACTTGTATCGCTTAAAGGAGTCGCGCGACTTATGGCTTACACAAGCGCAAGAAAATATTAAACGCGTAAAAATTGAATTGCTTAACTTATTAGCAAAATAAAAACGGCGCCCAAAGGCGCCGTTTATATCAATTATTATCTTTAATTTTAGTAATTATAAGCGCGTTCGCCATGATCAGTAATATCCAGGCCTTCGCGCTCTTGATCAGCGGCGGGACGCAGTCCGATGATAAGATCAACAAGTTTATAGATGATCGCTGACCCAACGCCTGACCAAATCAGCGTCGCAGCAACAGCTATTCCTTGGGCTTTGAGCTGCGCCACCAGATTATAGACGCCCGTATAATCGGTTAGGTTGGTATAATCGGTTATTCCAATCCCGCCGAGCTCTGGATTGACCAAAATTCCGGTTGCCAGTGCTCCGGTAATACCGCCGATACAATGCACGCCAAAGACGTCAAGCGCGTCATCATAGCCGACGGCTTTCTTCACGACATCAACGAAGAATACGCAAATCGGGGAAACGGCAAGACCGAGCACGATTGCGCCCATTGGCCCAGCGAAACCTGATGCAGGCGTTACGGCGACAAGCCCTGCGACGGCACCGGTGATCATGCCGAGCAGGGATGGTTTCCCTTTCAGGATCCATTCTGCCACCATCCATGACAGCGTGGCTGCTGCAGTCGCTACCATTGTATTGACAAAAGCCAGTGCGGTTGTGCCGTTGGCTTCCAGATTTGACCCTGCGTTGAAGCCAAACCAGCCAACCCAGAGTAGCGACGCGCCGATCATTGACATGGTCAAGGAGTGAGGCGCGAAGGATTCTCTGCCAAAGCCGACCCGGCGACCAACCATGACAGCGCCGACGAGGCCTGCAATACCGGCGTTGATGTGCACAACAGTGCCGCCAGCAAAATCAAGTGCGCCTTTAGCCGCAAGCCATCCAACAGAGGCGTTAATCGAATCTAGTTTTGCTTGAGCTGCGGCTTTTTCTACATCGCTTTTCGCCGCAGCCAATTGCGTGGCAGCGTCAACTAAAGCGTTTGGATCTGCGATGCCCCAAACCCAATGCGCGACCGGGAAATAGATGATCGTTACCCAAAGCAGGACAAAAAGGAGGATCGCTGAAAACTTCATCCGCTCCGCAAAGGCACCGATAATCAAAGCTGGCGTAATCATGGCGAAGGTCATTTGAAACACCATGAAGGCATATTCAGGTATGACATGTCCGGGCGTGAATGTTGGCGCAAGCGAAGAGGCGGTAACGCCATTAAGGAAGATTTTATTTAAGCCGCCGATATAGGGGCTCAGTGATCCGCCATCGCCAAACGCAACCGAATAGCCGTAAAGCGACCAGATAACGCCCACCAGCGCCACAATCGCAAAAGTTTGTGAAAGAATAGAAAGCATGTTTTTTGTGCGCACTAGGCCGCCATAGAATAAGGCGAGACCAGGTATCGACATCATTAAAACAAGCAGGCTTGAGGTAAGCATCCAGGTTGTGTCGCCTGGATTTGGCGTTGGGTCATTACCTGCAATAGCGGGCGAGGTCAGCAATAAAAGTGCTGTTCCCGCGATCAGCGAAGACGCTTTGGCGCTTCGTGGCAGAAGAACTTGCATTCGGATAGCTCCTGAAATTTCGCGAGAGTTAATCAAAGGGCTTCCTCATCGGCTTCGCCGGTGCGGATGCGGACAACACGATCAATGGGCGCAACAAATATTTTGCCATCGCCAATCTGGCCTGTGCGCGCAGTTGACGCTATGGCTTCAACCACTTTATCGGCGAGCGCTGCAGGCACCGCCACTTCCATTTTTAATTTTGGCAAGAAACTGACGGCGTATTCTGCGCCACGATAAATTTCCGTATGTCCCTTTTGACGGCCAAACCCTTTAACTTCTGTAACGGTCAAGCCGTGCACCCCGATTTCGGTCAGCGCGTCGCGCACCTCATCGAGCTTGAACGGCTTGATGATCGCTGTCACGATTTTCATCTGCCAATCCCGTGTTATTTTTTGCTGGCCATCGCGCGTCGACTAGTATCTGGTCTGACGTTGCGGCTGACGCAGCCTTGGTTTGAAGGTGCGATCGCACCCCCGGCAGTGTTACTTCAAAAGCCGTGCCAACGGCCTTCTAAGCCAGAAAATCCTGAAGATTTAATCGCAATCGGGAAGGGATAGTCTCTAAGTCCCTGATCCTAAGAAGACAACAGTGCATACTTCTAGCGAGGGCTTCGCCTAAATTCTAACACGGAGGCCGCTGTTGGTTAATAATTAAGCTAATGCCTAATTTATAGGACGTAGACGGATCAGCCCCTCTTGCGCAACTGAGGCGACTAATCTGCCGCAACGCGTGAAAATCTGTCCTCGGGTGAGGGCGCGGGCATGACCGGCGATCGGACTTTCTTGCGCATAGAGCAGCCACTCATCCACCCGAAAAGCATCATGCAGCCACAGGGCGTGATCGAGGCTTGCTACTTGCAATTGTGGATCAAAGATTGTCCGTCCATGCGCCAGCAAGGCTGTGTTGAGAAGCGTCATATCTGACAAATAAGCCAGGATCGCGCTGTGCAGCGCTTGCTGATCGGGCAAAGGTCCGCGAATACGAAACCAGATGAATTGTTCAGCGCTTTTTCTTTGTTGAGGGAATAGCATTGCTTCCGGAGCGACGATACGCATATCCAGTGGACTTGGTTTTTCAAGCCAGAGTTTTGCAGGTTCAGGCAAAAAAGCGCGAAATCGATCAACGAGCGCATGCATATTGTCAAGCGTTTCTGGATCAGGGACGACGGGTGCCGCCATTGCATGGGATAAACCATCCTCGCTCAGTTGATATGAAGCTTCCAGCGAAAAAATCGTTATGCCTTCCTGCGTAGCATTGCATCGTCTTGTTGTGAAACTTTTGCCGTCCCGAATACGCTCAACTTGAAAATCAATTGGCTTTTTGGGATTACCTGCAAGAATAAAATATCCATGAAGAGAATGAGCAGGACGATCTTTACTGACTGTTCGCGTTGCTGCGACGAGAGCTTGCGCAATAGCTTGGCCGCCATAGACCTGTTTGCCTGCGCTACTTGGACTATAGCCGCGATATCGATCTATGCCGATATTTTCGAGATCGAGCAGTGAAAGAATTTCAGTTGCAGGAAAATCTGGGGAAGCAGTTTTGGTCAATCGATTTTGCGCGCTTCTTCTGGCAACATGATCGGAATGCCGTCGCGGATGGGATAGGCGAGTTTGGCAGATCTGGAAATTAACTCCTGCCGCGCTCGGTCATATTCTAATGTTGTCTTAGTCAAAGGACAAACAAGAATTTCTAGTAAACGCGGATCGACTTTCGTTGTTTCTGGTTCAGCGCCGCTATTAGTGTTTTTAGCTTGATCAAAATGAGACATGTTTAAGTTCCAAGTTCAGGTCAGGAGCATAGAATAAGCTTATCTTGGTCTTAATGCCACTTGGATGTTTCTCTGCCTCGCTCGGCCAGATCAATTTTCGCAAGCGTAATAAGTGTTTCAGCGCGCGTTTTAAGATCTATAGCTTCAATTAACGCTTGTTTTTCATTGGAGCCAAACGGACACATCATTGCAAGCGCATTAACCAAGGTTTCGGTTGGGGCTGCGTCAATGCTTCCCCAGTCAATTTCAAGATTAGATGCTTCTGCAAAGGTGCGCAGCATGTTGATCATGCCAGCGCGATCGACTGAATTTTCGCCGGCGCCAGGAAGGAGATCAGCAGAAAAACGAAAATAGTCCACTTGAAAGCGACGATAGGGCGTGCTGGAGGTTACTTCTTTTAGGATACTGAAACGAGAAACGCCGCTAAGGGTGATTAAGTAGCGGCCATCTCCTGTTTCAACGAAACGAGTAATTCGCCCCACACAGCCTACGCTAAAGAGTTCGCTCGCAGCTGTTTCGTTTTCCTGCGGTTGAATCATGCCAATCATTCTATCTGAGGCGATCGCACTCTCTACTAGCGCAAGATAGCGGGGTTCAAATATATTGAGCGGCAATTCGCTGCGCGGCAATAGTACGGCTCCCGCGAGCGGAAAGATAGGGATAATTTGAGGAATCTCCTCTATTGCTCCGTAAGGACGGTTCAAGCTCATTGCTGCGCATTCTTTCCTTATGAAAAGAGCAGGCCGGAGAGTTTCCGGCGCGCTTGAACAGCCGCGCTGTCCATTGGACCCCAGGCCTCGAAAAATTGTACAAGTTGTTTTCGAGCGCCGTCATCTTGCCAATTACGGTCGCGCCGGATGATTTCAAGGAGGGCTTGGGCCGCTTCTTCCCGATTATTCTCAGCATTGAGAGCGAGCGCGAGATCAAAATAGGCTTGAAGATTATTAGGATCCTGCTGAATTTTGCCATGAAGCTCGTGAATCTCTCCCAGATCCGCGGCGCGTTCAGCATTCGTGATCGCGGCAAGAACCGAGGCGACATCTGTGTCTTTAAGTAAAGATTCAGGCAGGTGCTCAAGTAAGGCTTTGGCTGAGTCGATTTGTTGTGCGTCAACATATAGTCGGGCGAGAATAGCGAAGGCTTTGGGATTGATCGGTTCTTTAGTCGTTAACTCGGCAAGCAAGGCATGCGCACCAGCGATATCGCCTTGCGCAACCATTTCTTGCGCTGCAATGAGAAGATCGGCGTTATCTTCAATTGGTCCAAGTAAACGTTCCAAAAAGCCTTTTATTTGATCAGCAGGCAATGCGCCTACAAAGCCATCCACAGGCCGGCCGCGCTGAAAGGCAATAACTGCTGGGGCAGAGGTAATGCCTAATTGACCAGCGATTGATTGACCAGAAGCGATATTCAAATGCGCAAGCCGAACCTTACCGGGAGCCGCGTCAATTAGGCGCTCAAGATGAGATTTGATTTCTTTGCATGCGGCTTGTGTTTCTGACCAGATATTGACGATGACAAGTTTTCGTAAGGACTCTTCAATCACGTCTTGCCGAAAACGCACCTCTGTTGTCTCGATAATTTCCTGACCTGGTGGCGTCGGGGATGGTTCGACCATTTACGCTCCTCAATCCGCTTGTTTGATAAATGTGAGATAGGCCGGATGCCTGCCGGCGGCTATTGCTTTGGATTCATATTTTGTTTGGGTCCAGTTTGGCCAGGGTAGCCGCCAATCCTCCGCTAGCGTCGCCTTCCAGCGGAAAGCGGCGCAAGCTTGAATGCGGGCCAAGGTCCAGGCGGCATAGTCGTCTATATCACTAGCAAAACGCAATTGTGCATTGGGTTTCATGACGCGGGCCAGCCGGGTGAGATTTTCTTGCGAAACAAAGCGACGTTTTCGATGTCGCCTCTTTGGCCAAGGATCGGGGTAGAAAAGATAAACGCACGTCAGGCTGTCATTGGGCAAGAGATCCAAAATTTGAACTGCATCGCCTTGGTGGAGAGAGATATTCGTCAATCCGCGCGCGTCTATTTTTGAAAGCAGTTTGGCTACGCCATTAACAAAGGGTTCGCAGCCAATAAAATCGATTTCAGGAGCTTGGCTTGCGGCTTCGATCAAATGTTCTCCACCCCCAAAGCCAATTTCTAAGCAAGTTTCGCGGCCCTCGCGCAGTGTGATGGGGCGTGTGAGGTCAAGCAAGAGCTTGGGCAAAAGCTCTGTCATGAGTTCGCTTTGTCGTTGGCGCAGGGCTTTGCCCTTGGAGCGTCCATAGAGTCTGCTGCGCGCGGCGATCTCGTGTGTCATTTTCAATCAAGAATTAAAGTAAATATGGCCGGGCAAGCCCGGCCATAGTGAAGATTAGGTTCTTGTTGCTGTTATCGGAAATGTGATTTCAGCTGATCGACAAGATCCGTTTTTTCCCAAGAAAACCCACCATCTGGCTCCGGCTTGCGGCCAAAATGGCCATAGCTTGAGGTGCGGGCGTAAATTGGTCGATTAAGCTGCAGATGTTCGCGAATGCCGCGCGGCGTTAGTCTGATGAGTTGCGGCAACACGGCTTCAAGTTTGTCCTCAGGTGCCTGTCCGGTTCCATGGAGATCGACATAGATAGAAAGCGGCTCTGCAACGCCAATAGCATAAGAGAGCTGCAGCGTGCACCGATCGGCTAAGCCTGCGGCGACAACATTTTTCGCTAAATAACGGGCGGCATAGGCTGCAGAACGGTCAACCTTGGTTGGGTCTTTGCCAGAGAAAGCGCCGCCGCCATGGGGCGCAGCGCCGCCATAGGTGTCCACAATGATCTTGCGTCCCGTCAGACCGGTGTCGCCATCAGGGCCGCCAATGAAGAACTTGCCGGTTGGATTAATATGCCAGACGGTATTGTTGGTGATCCAATCTTTTGGCAGCGCTTCTCGAATATAAGGCTCTGAAATGCGACGGATGTCGGCAGGCGAGAGATTTTCATCAATATGCTGATGAGACAGCACGATTTGAGTTGCTTCAACAGGCTTGCCGTTTTCATAACGAACCGTGACTTGGCTTTTTGCGTCAGGGCCTAAGCCCTTTTCCTTGCCGCTATGGCGCGCGTTTGCAAGAAGCTCGAGTATTTTATGCGAATAATACAAGGGTGCGGGCATTAATTCAGGCGTTTCACGAACGGCATAGCCAAACATGATACCTTGATCGCCCGCGCCTTCATCCTTATTGCCGGCGGCGTCGACGCCTTGAGCAATATCGACAGATTGCTCGTGCAAAAGAACTTCTATGTTTGCTGTGTTCCAATGAAAGCCATGCTGTTCATAACCAATAGCGCGGATTGCTTTACGCGCAATTTCTGCAATCCGTTCGAAAGGAATATGCGGACCTCTCACTTCACCAGCTATAATAACGCGATTTGTAGTGCATAATGTTTCTGCAGCAACGCGAATGGCGTATGGGTCAATGCCGGCTTTTACGCCTTCACGAAAAAACTCATCGACGATTTCATCGGAAATGCGGTCGCTAACTTTATCAGGATGACCTTCTGAAACGGACTCGCTGGTGAATAGATAATTTTTGCGGGTCAAGTGACGACCTCCCAATTTCCCTAGAGTAGGTTGATGGATCACCGCGTGAATTCAGTAACCAAGACAAGGTTTAAAATCACGCTTGGGGTAAAATTTACCCGTTACGCATGTTTCGTAGATCGTCAAAATAGACTAGCCACGAAACCAAAAAGCAAAAGGTTAAAAAATCCTCTGCCAGCCGCCGTTCGTTTCGTCAAGCCGTAACAGAGAAAGGCGTTCGGTATAGAGAACTCTTGGCGAGAAGCGCTGCAGCCACTGCGCTAAGGTCTTGAAAAAAATGTCTCTCTAACCCATAGGCGTGTGAGTATAGGCAAGGTGGCAGGCCGGGCGATAGATGGGCTCAGGCGCGGTCAAGCCAGGCGTGTAAGCAGTAAGCTAACCCCCCACAGAGCGGCAAAGGCCCAGCCGCCAACATTAGCGAAAAGGGGAGGGGAGGCGGGGTTCGGTAAGGGCCCATCGATCAGCCCGGCGACACCAAGCGGTAGAGCCTTCAAAACCCGTCCATAAGGGTCGATTATGGCGGAGATCCCCGTATTGGCGACCCTGATCATGGGTAAGCCTTCTTCAATCGCGCGTAAGCGTGCTTGAGCAAAATGCTGATACGGGCCGATCGTTAACCCGAACCATCCGTCATTTGTAACATTGAGCAGCCATTTCGCTGACGCCAAGCCGTCGGCTTTTTCAACGACTTCGCCAGTGAAGACGGCCTCATAACAAATGAGGGGAGCGGCAGGTGGGAGGCCAGGCGTCATTAAAATGCGTCGCCCAGCGCCTGCATCCCAAACACCCGGTGCCAAATGGTTGATGCCCAGCGGCTGGAGAAGTTTTTCGAGCGGTAAATATTCGCCGAAAGGAACGAGGTGTTTTTTATCAAAAGCGGCAATAATTCGATCACGCTGAACAACCTCGATAGCATTATAGATTTCATTTTTATCGCCATCATTATTTTCTTGCATACGTGCGGCACCAGTGATCAATACGACACCATTCAGCCGTTGCGAGATTTCTGTAAGCGCTTGCGGTTGCTCTGAGAGAATGAAAGGAAAGGCAGACTCTGGCCATATGAGATGCGTAATTGATGAGAGCTCATTTTCTGCTTGCGGTACGCCTTGTGTGGAAAGCATCAAATAATGCTCTAAGATTGCTGATCCGTTTTCTGCGCGAAATTTTGCGTCTTGCGCTAGGTTTGGTTGCATCAAGCGCAATTTAACTTGTGGCGCATATGTGGTTTGATGATTGATGAGTCGGAAAACGCCAAAGCTCGCCATTGCAAGTAACGTCGTTACTGAGAGAGCGAGGGGATAGATATTTTTTTTAGGGTGATGTGGAAAAGTATAAAATATCAACGCTGGCGTAGCAAAGAGGAGTGGCGTTATCAGGTTTAAACCCTCTAAGCCAATAAGCGAGGCTGTTTGCGCTAATGGCCCCGCGCCGACTAACGCCATGCCGACATCATTCCAGGGAAAGCCTGTCAAAACATGTCCGCGTATCCACTCAGCGCTGCTTATGCCAATCGCGAATGCGAAAATACGCCAGCAGCTAGCGGACCAAAGAAGCAAAGCTAGAATAAAACCGCTAGCGGTAAAAAGAGCCAGTAAAGCGGGTAGGCCAAATACAGCAAAAGGCATTGCCCATGCAAATTGATCGGCCTCTACTAACATGGCGGCACCAAGCCACCAAAGGCTAGCAACGAAATATCCAAAGCCCAGCCACCATCCAGATAGTGCAACGCTTAGTATAGAACGACGGGATAAATTTTTATTATCCCTATAGGCACCATCGATAAACCAGAGGCCGACTATCATGGGCGCAAACATTGCTGGGGTAAAATTAAGTGGCGCAAGGGCGAGGGTGCCGAGCGCGCCTGAGAAAAAAGCGATGGCGCGCTTTTTCCAACCTTGAGCGCGCTGTGTTTTATTGGCGAAGGCTTGAAGATAGATGGCGGGGTTAATCAGTTTTGCCCTTGCTGAGGGGGACGCGTTTGTCGCCCGGCCCTATGATTGCGCATGCCGGAGCAATCCTCCGCGTTGCAATAAAAAATCAATTCATGCTTCTCTTGTTTTTCGACGTCCGCGCACCCGCAGTTTAGCGACGCGGCGTGGATCGGCGTCGATGATTTCAAATTCAAACGCTTCTACAGGCGTTGGGATGATCTCTCCGCGCATGGGCACGCGGCCCGCTAACCAGGCGACAAGGCCGCCAATGGTCGTAACCTCAGCTGGCGTATCCTCCATACGAAAATCTACGCCAAGCATTTCATTAACCTCATCGAGGTCTGCGCGGGCGTCGAGGAGATAATCTCCATTGTCTAACTTAATGATGCTTGGAGCTTCGCCAATATCATGCTCATCCTCAATATCTCCAACGATCATTTCCATAATGTCTTCAATAGTGACTAGGCCGTCAGTCCCGCCATATTCATCGATCACCAGAGCAAGATGTGTCCGCGTGGCTTGCATGCGAATAAGAAGATCAAGCGCTGGCATCGCCCCTGGAACGTAAAGTACTGGCTTCAACAGGCTGGTTGATGACAGGAGCGCGTTAAAATCAATTTGAGAGGTTCGTGGCTCTTCTTGATTAGGCTCGGTAATATGTAAGCCGGCGCATTGCGCAATAAGATTTATGAAATCACGTATATGAATCATGCCGCGCGGATCATCTAAAGTATCAGCGTAAACAGGCAAGCGCGAATGTCCGGCGTCTTGAAAAACATTAAGTGCTTGTCGCAGGGTCAGATCATGCGACAAGGCAATAATATCGGCGCGTGGAATCATCGCGTCATATACTCTTAGATCATGTAAGCTTAATACATTTTTTAATAAGGCGCGTTCATGAGGGGTTACGTCACCTGCTGCTTCTTCCAAAGCGTCTTCGATATCTTCGCGTACTGATGCCGGGGCCAGGCCAAGCAACGTTCGCAGGCGATCAAGAAGACTTAAGCGCGTGCCGTCACTTAACCGTTTTGCATCATCATTATTTTCAGATTTTGTAGACATGATTAATTCAGTTTAGCCTTAATCTCAATTGAGGGTAGGTGTAATTCATCGTCGTTTTCATAAGGGTCGCCAAGGCCTGTTTTCAAAGCAATCTGACGCTCTAACTTTTCCATTATTTCTGCTTCTACGTCTGTTTCATGATCGTAGCCGACAAGATGTAAGACGCCATGGATCAGCATATGGCCCACATAGCTTGTCAGAGGTCTCCCAAATTCCTTGGCCTCGCGCATCACCGTTTGGTAGGCGATAATGATATCGCCAAGCAGTCGTTTATCTTCTAGGAGACCAGGGGTAGGAAAAGATAAGACGTTTGTTGGCGCATTTTTGCCACGCCAGTGTCTATTGAGTTTTTTGATTTCATCATCATCGCAGTAAGTGACGCCAATTTCGCATTCAGGCGCAAGGACAACAAGACAGTTCTTCAAGCTCGCCACGATACAGCGGTTGGTAAGCCCCTCTAGATCTTCGATCGTGCCCCATTCCGATGCGGCGACAACAATGTCAATTTCGACGCTCATTGTTGTTTACGATCCTGGCGCACTTGGGTTTTCTGCCGCGCTGCGCGATCATACGCACCGACAATCTGACGTACAAGTTCGTGACGAACAACATCGCCTTCAGAAAATTTTACACGACCAATAGTATCTAAATCTGAGAGCAGATCAACTGCTTCTGAAAGCCCGGAGGTTTGTCCCGGCGGCAAATCTGTTTGTGATGGATCGCCAGTGATAATCATGCGAGAGCCTTCGCCCAGTCGCGTAAGAAACATTTTCATTTGCATTGATGTTGCATTTTGAGCTTCATCCAAAAGCACACAGGCGCGGGTTAAAGTTCTTCCGCGCATGAAGGCTAAAGGAGCAACTTCAATCATGCCTGTTTGTAGGCCGCGCTCGACCATGCGCGAGTCCATGAAATCATGCATGGCGTCAAAAATAGGACGAAGGTATGGGTCGACTTTTTCTCTCAAATCGCCCGGTAAAAATCCTAAACGCTCTCCTGCTTCGACGGCGGGACGCGAGAGGATTAGGCGCTCCACGGCGCCTTGTTCTATTAATTGAACCGCCTGTCCAACAGCCAACCATGTCTTGCCTGTGCCAGCTGGACCGATGCCAAAGACGAGTTCATAGCGTTTCATTGCACGTAAATATTGATCTTGGGCGGCATTGCGCGCACGCACGAGACCGCGTTTGCGCGTGATGATTTGTTCAAAGCCGCCGCGCGTTGGTTCCGCATTTGGGAAGAGACTACGTTGTCGCGCTGTTTCCTCAATTGCGCCGTCGACTTCGCCAGAACTAATCTTTTGTCCTTTAGAGATGCGCTCATAGAGCGCCTCTAAGACGCGCCGCGCATGTTCACAGGATTCTGCTTTCCCTTTTAAGGTGACGTGATTGCCGTTGGCGAAAGAGGCGACACGCAAACGCCGTTCAATTTTTGCAAGGTTTTGATCGTAGAGGCCAAAGACAAGGGAGGCGTATTTATTGTTCTCAAACGCCAGCGTAATTTCTGCTTCAGGCTCAGGCGCGTCATCGCGTCTCGTTGCGACCACTGGATCATAGACCATCTTAGATCACCGCTTGTTGATGCATATGAATAAGATTTCCAGTCAATGAATTAGGTCCTGTCGCAGAAATCGCAACGCGCGCGATCTTGCCGATGAGGCTTATGGGGCCGTCAACATGAACTGCTTGCAGATAGGGGGATTTTCCGCCGATCTGACCCTCGTGGCGCCCCGGCTTTTCGAAGAGGACATCAATCTCTTTGTTCACCATCGCCCTGTTAAATGATTGACGCTGTTGTTCAAGAAGCGCTTGTAATTCTGCAAGGCGCTGGCGTTTTATTTCTTCGGTGATTTGATCGGAGCGTTGCGCGCCTGGCGTGCCAGGTCGTGGCGAATATTTAAATGAGAAACTTGAGGCGTAATTGACACTCTTGATCAAATCTAGCGTCTCTTGAAAGTCTTTTTCTGTTTCGCCCGGAAAGCCAACAATAAAATCTGAGGAGACTGCAAGATCCTGGCGAGCGGCTCTCAAGCGAGAGATAATGTGCAAATAGTCTTCAGTGGTATGTTTTCTATTCATCGCCTTCAAGACGCGATCAGAACCAGACTGAACCGGTAAATGCACATAGGGCATGAGTTTACTAATCGAGCCATGTGCAGAAATTAAATCATCCGACATATCGACAGGATGACTCGTTGTGTAGCGGAGTCGTTCGAGGCCAGTTATTTCGGCGCAACGGCCAATTAGATCCGCAAGACTCCATATTTGGCCATTTGCCGCTTCGCCGCGGAAGGCATTAACATTTTGGCCAATGAGTGTAATTTCACGAACCCCAGCATCAATGAGCCGGCGGATTTCTGCGATGATATCTTTGACGTTACGCGAAACTTCAGCTCCGCGAGTATAGGGGACAACGCAAAATGAGCAGAATTTATCGCAGCCCTCTTGTACCGTGACGAAGGCCGCTATGCCGCGCTGGTTGATTTGCTTAAGAGTTGGCTGGGGGAGAGTATTAAATTTTTCTTCAACCGAGAATTCTGTATCTGTTGCACGAAGGCCAAGTTTAGCTTTTTGAATAAGCGCGGGTAAGCGATGATAGCTTTGTGGTCCAACGACGAGATCGACAGCGCTTTGGCGCCTGAGCACCTCTTCGCCTTCGGCTTGAGCAACGCATCCCGCAACAATGATTTTAAGCTCTCTGCCTTCTTGGGCGCGGTCGCGTTTCGCTATCGCTAACTTACCAAGTTCCGAGTAGATTTTTTCGGCGGCTTTCTCCCGAATATGGCAAGTGTTAAGAATGACGAGATCGGCGTCCTGCTCGTTGTCTGTGCTGTCATAGCCCTCAGCAGCAAGAAGATCAGACATGCGCGTGGCGTCATACACATTCATCTGACAGCCAAAGGACTTCACCAGAACTTTGCCGCTTGGCGTTGCGTCTTTTTCAGACGCTTTTCCCTCTTCCTCTTCCACGTTCAAAATCGGGGTAATAATTTCCGGGCTCCTGCTATGGCGCAATTAAACGACTCGAGCGGTTTATAGCCTTATTATAGGGGGGTTGAGTGTAAACACCGACTCTAATCTTTTTCTTTGAGGTGTTTTAGATTTCCAGCCGTAAATTGATTGCCGCGCGACGGCCGCCGTCTGCGCGCAGATAGTAGTTCTCGCGCCGGCCGATTTCCTTAAAGCCCGAGCGTTCATAGAGTTTGAGCGCGGCTTTATTGCCATCCGCCACTTCCAAAAACACTAACCGGGCGCCGGCCCGTTCCAGGTTTTCTAGATGTTTTTCCAGTAACTTACGTCCCACGCCAGCTGAGCGACGTTTAGGATCTACCGCAAAAGTAAGGATTTCAGCGTCTGGCGGGGTTAAGCGTGAAAGGATGAAGCCTTCCAATCGGGAGCCCGCGCCGCTGAGCGCGCCGTCAGCAATGATGCCCGCGTCTGTTAGATAGCTTTCAAAATCCAGTTTTGACCAACCATAGGCGAATGAAGCCCCATGCAGGCTCTCGCAGACAGGAGCCCAGCGGGCGTCTATCGGCTCAATCACAACGCCGGGCTTGGTAAAAAAGCCAGAAAGCGGGTTCATTTTATCAAGTTACCCTGGAAGCGCGCCGGCGGGTAATTTTTCTCCCGTCGGTGTGGTTCCGCGCGCAAGCGTGACGTCGGGTTCCTTGAGGTAGAGCGGCCGCGCTGGGGCAAGCGCCGGATTGGCGGCAAGGCCCAAGCGCGCAACAAAGAGGATATTTGGCGCTATTGAAGCATCAACGCTTGTGGTGGCGATGCCCCGTAAGCGCGCCTCGCAGGCGAGAGCTTCTGCGCCCGAGCCCACCAAGCGCAAGGGGCCCGAACCCAGGGCGCGGAGGGCCTCATGCACTCCAATCCGTCTTGGGCTTATGATGGGGCGACCATCTGAGGCAAATGCAGCGATGAAAACATGGCCATGGCGCGCGTCAATCGCTGCGCCGATTATTCCGTCAGCTTCATCTAAGATGAGCGGGCTTGCTAAGGCGGATAAAGTCGATACGCCAACCAGGTCACATTTGCAGACAAGGGCCACGCCCTGGGCGGCAGCAAGCCCAATGCGAATGCCAGTAAAGGAACCCGGCCCGACAGTGACCGCGACGCGGCCAATAGAGGGGAAGCCGCCAGGCGTTCTTGTGACAACGCGCTGGATTAACGGCACGACCGCTTCAGCATGGCCGCGTTCCATTGGCAGGGTTTCGAGCGCAATTGCCTCTAGCGCCTCCCCATCTAGAACGCAGGCGGAAACGGCAGGCAGCGCAGTGTCAATCGCAAGGATTCTCATGATCTAAGATTATGATCGTTTTACTTGCGTGATCAACAATGCCTCTGGGTTAAAAGACTATTATACTTATATTTTTTCAACGCTCTTAATTTCTGGGAGGAAATGTTTTAGCAAATTTTCAATGCCATTGCGCAGCGTTGCTGTGGATGAAGGGCAGCCAGAGCAGGCTCCTTTCATTGCAAGATAGACAATCCCATCCCTGTATCCTTTGAAAACAATGTCTCCTCCGTCATTTGCGACGGCAGGTCTAACGCGTGTTTCGATTAACTCTTTTATGGTTGCGACCGTTTGTTCGTCGGCTTGATCAAAGAATTCGCTATCCTGATCCTGGCTTGCCGCTGGATTTGGATCGGTCAACAAAGGCGCGCCGCTCGTAAAGTGCTCCATAATCGTTCCAAGAATCGCTGGCTTTAGATGCGCCCAGTCTGTTTCATCCTTAGTTACGGAAACAAAGTCAGCACCATACATAACCGCCTTAACACCTTTAATTCCTAGTAAGGCTTGGGCGAGCGGTGCCTTTTCTGCGGCGGTGGGCTCGTGAAATTCGAGTGCGCCTTGGCCAAGCACGCTTTGACCAGGCAGAAATTTTAACGTTGCGGGATTGGGTGTTGTTTCAGTTTGTATAAACATGAGCTGGTTCCTTACGCCTCCGGTTCAAGGCCGGAGGCTAATGAGCTCCTTTAGCATGAAAAAAAACCAAGAGCGCGCGCTGACTTTCAGATAGAAGCTTTTTTCTTCAGGCTTTGTCAGTTTTTTGCATCCATGCGCCAACGTTTCAAGGCGATGACGGACCAAACTCACTCAATGAGCCCAAAGGGCCAAGCGTCTTGTAAAAAGCCATAAAGCGACCCCATCGCGCAGGCGCAGGCGAAGAGAAGAACGAAATATGGATTCTTATCTTCAAACAAATAGGCCAAAAGCATGAAACTGATCGCAACAAAACCAAAGAGGCTAAGACTATCCATTTTTATCTTGCTCAATGCGACAATAGAAAGAGTTGCTGTCATCAGATAAATGACGCAAGCTCAAAGTATGCCTAACGCCGCGCTGCTCCTCGCTCATGCCGAATATTATCGGGCTTTCGCTTCAAGAGATTTGCAGGCGATGATGGATCTTTGGGCTGCAGAGGATATCTCATGCGTTCATCCGGGTTGGCCTGTTCTGGTTGGACGCTCCGCAGTGATCGTCTCTTATCGCGATATTTTTCTTAACCCCCAGCAGGGGATTATTGAAGCGCGCCAAGAGCGCGTGTTGATTTCGGCTATTGACGCGCGTGTTTTTTGTGTCGAAGAAGTAAGCGGCGCCTTGCTGATGGCGACAAATTGGTTTGCTTTGCAAGAATCTCGCTGGCGGCTCATTCATCATCAAGCCAGTCCGCTTGTCGTAGACCCGTCGCGTGCATCGTCTTCAAAGCCAGCAGCCTCTTTTCATTAAGGTGACGTTGGATCTTGCGTTTTTTTTCTTGATAGCTTTTTAGGTACGCGTCGCGGACCTTCCACAAGGCGAACAACAAGCCCCCAGAGGGTGCGTACATCTTGCTCTGTCAAAGTCATACGATGAAACATATTGCGTAAATTTCGTGCCATGACGGGTTTTTTTGTTACAGGACGAAAAAATCCCCGATGATCCAGTTCGTTTTCAAGAAAGTCAAAGAAAGCAAGGGTCATTTCTCGCGTCGCGGGTGGGGAACGCGTCTCGATCTCAAAGGGCGGGGTATCGCCATGAGCTGCACGGAACCATTCATAGCCTATGAGCAACACCGCCTGGGCGAGATTGAGGGAGGCATAGGCGGGATTAACAGGAAAGGTAAGGATCGCATCTGCAAGCGCGACGTCATCATTATCAAGACCAGTGCGTTCAGGACCAAATAAAACCCCATGTTTTTCGCCAGCGAGTAACCGCTCAGCCATCTCTGGCATAGCTTGCGCCGGAAGACGGACAGGCTTCATTTGTCCACGACCTCTCGCGGTGGTGGCGAAAACGAAAGTCAGATCTTCAATGGCGGCGCGGGTGCTATCAAACACTTTGGCTTCCTCAAGCAGATAAGTTGCGCCCGCCGCCGCCGCATAAGCTCCTTTGCGATAGGCCCCCGTTCTCGGCCAGCCCTCTTTTGGCGCAACTAAACGAAGATCGCTGAGGCCAAAATTCGCCATAGCCCGTGCGCACATTCCAATGTTGACAGCCAATTGCGGCCGCACCAATACAACCACCGGTCCGCCGGTCAGTCGTTTTTTTGATTTATCTGTTCCTGCGCCGACCACGATTATTCCTTTTCGCCATCCAGAGGCAGTCGCAACTTATTCTTAAAGCTGCAAGCGGGGAAAGGGCTTTTGGCGCCTGATTTGCCCGTTAGGGGCGTAGCGCTATAAGACGCGCTCAGCTAAGGACCAGAACGCGATGCAGAAAATTAAAGTTGCTCATCCTGTCGTCGAGCTCGACGGTGACGAAATGACCCGTATTATTTGGGCCTATATCAAGGATAAATTGATACGGCCCTACCTCGATATTGATCTGCTGTATTACGATCTATCTGTTCAAAATCGAGATGCGACGAGTGATCAAGTAACAATTGACGCGGCTAACGCAATCAACCTTCATGGCGTGGGCGTTAAATGTGCGACAATCACGCCGGATGAAGCGCGCGTTGAAGAGTTTCGTCTCAAGCAAATGTGGAAATCGCCCAATGGAACAATTCGCAATATCCTTGGCGGCGTAATTTTCCGAGAGCCGATCATTTGCAAAAACGTTCCGCGTCTTGTGCCTGGATGGACGCAGCCAATTGTTGTTGGCCGGCATGCCTATGGCGATCAATATCGCGCCACAGATTTTAAGGTTCCAGGCAAAGGACGCTTAACGATCAAATTCCAAGGCGACGACGGGCAGACAATCGAGAAAGAAGTTTTTGCGTTTCAAGGCGCGGGTGTCGCAATGGCGATGTATAATCTAGACGACTCCATCCGTGAATTCGCAAGAGCGACTTTCAATTATGGGTTAACGCGCAAGTTCCCCGTATATTTATCAACTAAAAATACAATTCTCAAAGCTTATGATGGAAGATTCAAGGATCTCTTTCAGGAAATTTACGACGCTGAATTCAAGGCGCAATACAAGACCTTAGGATTGACTTATGAGCATCGGCTCATTGATGACATGGTCGCTTCCGCGCTGAAATGGTCGGGCGGATATATATGGGCATGTAAGAATTACGATGGAGATGTGCAGTCGGATATAGTCGCGCAAGGTTTTGGATCATTGGGTCTTATGACAAGTGTTTTAATGACGCCCGATGGTAAGACAGTTGAGGCGGAAGCAGCGCATGGCACGGTGACGCGACACTATCGAGAACATCAAAAGGGGCATGAAACATCGACGAATTCAATTGCCTCAATTTTTGCTTGGACGCGTGGACTTGTTCACCGGGCTAAACTTGATGATAACGCTGAACTCGCGCGTTTTGCCAAAAATTTGGAAACAGTGTGCGTCGCGACCGTAGAGAGCGGGTTTATGACAAAGGATCTGGCCTTGCTTGTGGGGCATCACCAGAAATGGTTGTCGACGACGGGCTTTCTCGACAAAATTGACGAGAATTTGCGTAAATCAATGGGCTAGACTTACCGTTAGGCTGGGAAAGATGGGAGATAAATTACCTCACGCTTCATCTTTCCACGACTTGATTGGCTTTCAATCATCATCGAGATTGAAAGAGACATAGTTCACATCTATATAACCGCGCTATGGGCCCATAGAGGATTCGTGGTAATGATAGTAGAACTAGAAGAGTCCTATAAGCCGACAGACGACGAGCCCTTCATGAATGAACGGCAGAAAGAATATTTTCGCCGCAAGCTTCTTGCCTGGAAAGATGACATTCTGGAAGAAAGCCGCGAAACGCTCGTTGCCCTTCAAAGCGAAAATGAAAATCATCCCGATCTTGCTGATCGGGCCTCGTCAGAGACTGATCGTGCAATCGAATTGCGCGCAAGAGACCGCCAAAGAAAATTAATCGCCAAGATCGAAGCGGCAATTGAGCGGCTTGATGACGGCTCATATGGCTATTGTGAAGAAACCGGCGAACCAATTTCAATTAAGCGACTTGACGCGCGGCCAATTGCTACTTTGTCGATAGAGGCTCAGGAGCGCCATGAACGTCGCGAAAAAGTTTATCGCGACGATTGACCACAAAAAATTATTTGTCAGTGCTGGAGTTAAGCCCGGTATGTTGAAAACAAATCACTGGCTTTTTATTCTTTATCGGTTCTGCCCAACAGACGCGCCATTTCTTCCTCAAGCGAATCTAGCGGATCAGATTTAGGCGCTTCTGCGCTCTCCTTGACGGTTGGCATAACCGGGCTTTGGGCCGGCGGCATTGATCCTGCTGACGGCGGGGGTGGTGGCGGAGGCGGAGGAGCCTTAGGCGTTTCCGGCAAGGGCGGCGGGGCGCTTCTAGGCAGAGCAGGCGCAAAAATTGGCGGCGACGGACGAAGGGGTTCCGGCGCAGCGGCGGGAGCGCTTACCCCTTCTTCGGTTTCTTTCTTTGGCGTGATGATACGCTGCGTCCTCGATAAAAATGACGGCATTCCCGGTGGGCGCGGCGGCGGCGCTGGCCTGGCGGGAGGCGTGCTTAGGCTGAGAGAAGGACGCGGAGCAGTAGGGCTTAAAGGAGGAGGGGGCTCTGCTAAGGGAGACGAAGGAGCGCTGACGATAGGCGCTGTTGTGCTGCTCGAGAGCGCTGGGCTTTTCTGGGCAAAAAGATCGGGAGGCAGATTAAGCGGCCCAGCCGGCTTCAAGCCTGTTGCCGATGGCCTGACCTCAGCCTCTAGCTTCTCATCAGCTGATGAAGGGGCCGCTGGCCAATTGGCCGAGGCGGTTGTTGGCGCGCTTTGGGTAGTGGTTAGATCTAGGCGATTAATAGCACCTTCAACAAGAACATCGTTTGGGCCGCCAATAAGGAGGAGATGCTCGGTATTATCCCGACGGACAATAACCAGCTGGCGTTCTTTATCGAGATCAAAAACATCCACCACATCTAGTCGTCTGGGGCGGTTACGCGGTCCGGGAGCGCGAATGCGCTTTCCAAAGACTAGGCGAAAAATATAAACCAGCAGCAATGCGGCGAGTAGGAACGCCACGAGGGCACCCAGTAAGGGCAACAATTGTGTAAATTTATCAGCCATGAAAAGGGGGTCTCTCGTTCGTCCTCTTCTGAGCTTGCCAAACTATCAGCCTTTCTGGCAAGCGCGGACGGAACATGAATAAATGGTTAATACAACATATGGGCAAATTTGAGCTCTTTTGAGGCCAAAGCCGGTTAAGAGCGTTTTTCTGTTTTGGGCAGGTTCAAGTCGAAATTGTCTCTCCCAACTGAATATTTTCGTTTCTGCGTTTTGACTGGGCGTTTTTAGCATTAACCTGACACATAAATCGAATCGCTAAAAAACCGGGCAAGGCGCAAGGCCTGCTCATCTGTCGATAGGGCTTTTAAAATGACCGAGCGGGTGGCGTCCCCCGCCTATGACCGAAGCGAGCGATCCGGCAGTGCGCTGCTGGTAGTGGCTTTGGCGTGTCTTATTTTTGGAGTCGCCGCTATTTATTTTCTTGCGCCAGTAGGGTTGGCGCCCCGGTTCACTATGCTTGCGTTGGCACTTTTTGGTGTCGCCGGCATCTTCTTTCTCTTCGCTTATGCCGTGGGGTTAATTCAATTTTCAACGCGACAGGTGGGGGATGATGTTAGCAAAATTATCGCTGATAGCTCGAGTGAGGGATTACTCATTACAATCGGCGAAGCAGAGATTTATTTTGCCAACCCAGCCTATTTGACCCTTTGTAACGCCCATGATCTGGCAGGAATTAGAGGCGTCGATCGATTGTTTTCTGGTCCGCCAGAAGTATCAGAGGCGGTTTATCGATTGGCGCAAGCCGCCCGCGCCGGCGTCGCGCATGCGGAAGATATCCGTCTCTCTCCGCCATTGCCTCCCAATAGCGGATCTCTAGGGTGGTATCGCATTCGCGTGCGTCCGTTGCCTCAAATCGCCAGCCGGGCGACGCTGTGGACGGTTGCAGAAGTAACTGTGGAGCGGCAGCGCCAAGAAAATGTTTTTCAAGAGCTCCAACATGCGATTGATTTTCTAGATCATGCGCCTGCGGGGTTCTTTTCTGCGGAGCCCTCTGGCGACATCTCTTATATGAATAATACGCTTGCCGGCTGGCTAGGCTATGATTTAACGCAAGTTGGTTCTGGAGGCGCAACTCTCTCCTCAATTATCGCCAATGACAGCGCAGCTTTGTTATCTGCTGTTCGCGGCGCGCCCGGAGAGGTGCGCATGGCGCAATTAGATTTAGATTTGCGCTGTCAAAATGGCCGCTCTTTGCCGGTAAGATTGCTGCATCAGCTTGCTTTTGGACAAAACGGCCAAGCAGGCTCTTCACGCACGCTTGTTCTCAATCGCGCAGCAGGGGAGCAGCCGGAAGAAAATCTTCGCGCCGCAGAGGTCAGGTTTGCGCGATTTTTTAATTCGACGCCGATGGCGATCGCTTCGCTCGATAGCGAAGGTCGATTATATGAGGCGAATGCTGCTTTTGCTCAATTGATGCCTCAAGCACGCGAAGCCGGATCATCGAAAAGTGGATCGTCCTGGCTTTTATTAATGGGAGTCAATGAACGCGATCGTGCAACATTGCGCAGTGCAATCGACGAAGCTTTCAAGGGTAAAAGCGATATTCGCCCTGTTGATGTGACTTTAGAAGAGGGCGGCGCTTTACGGTCTGCGCGGTTTTTTGTTTCTCCGGGCGAAGACGCCGGTAAAAATGGCGCAATGATTTATGCCTTGGACACAACTGAGCAGCGTAAATTACAAGAAGAATTTGCTCAATCGCAGAAAATGAATGCTGTCGGCCAATTAGCTGGCGGCATCGCGCATGATTTTAATAATATGCTGACAGCGATCATTGGCTATTCCGATTTACTCTTATCAAGTCATCGTCCAACTGATCCAGCTTTTAAAGATATTCGTCAAATTAAAGAAACAGCCAATCGCGCGGCTGGACTAACGCGTCAATTGCTGGCGTTTTCTAGGCGTCAGACATTGAGGCCGCAAGTTTTGCAACTCAGTGAAGCGCTCTCTGACCTACAGATTCTGTTACGCCGCGTCGTCGGCGAGAAGAATGAACTTGAAGTGCGTCACGGACGCGATCTTTGGTTCATCAAAGCTGATATCACACAGTTTGAACAAGTTATTATCAATCTTGTTGTGAATGCCCGCGATGCGATGCCAGCCACAGGTGGGCGCGTTCAGATACGCACGCGTAATATTTTGACGAAGGAATGCCCAACTGTTGCAGATGAATCACTGCCGAGCGCAGATTACGTATTGATTGAAGTCGAGGATAATGGCGGGGGCATACCGCCAGAAGTCAGAGAAAAAATATTTGAACCCTTCTTTACCACAAAAGAAGTTGGCAAAGGCACTGGCCTTGGTCTCTCAACCGTGTTTGGCATCATTAAACAGTCGGGCGGATATATTTTTGTTGATAGCGATCTTGGCAAAGGAACCGTTTTTCGAATTTTTCTACCCCGTCATGTGTTGGATGAAAAAGAAGCTATCGTTAAGAGTGATGAGGCTGCAAAAACAACAGCAGACTATACGGGTCAAGGAATTGTTTTATTGGTTGAAGATGAAGATGCCGTTCGTTCTATTGGCGCAAGAGCTCTAAGCTCTAGAGGGTTTACAGTCTTAGAGGCGACAACCGGTCAAGAGGCGCTTGAAATTGTTGACGCCCAACAAGGAAAAATCGATCTTATTATTTCTGATGTGGTCATGCCAGAAATGGATGGGCCGACGATGTTTGCTGAATTAAGAAAACGCGGCGTTAGCGCAAAAATTGTGTTTGTGTCAGGCTATGCTGAAGAAGCCTTTGCTAAGAATTTGCCCGAGGGAGAATTTGGATTCCTACCTAAACCTTTTTCTATCAAGCAGCTTATCGAAACAGTCAAAATTCATTTAAGCTCATAGGGTGGATATTTCATCTAAATTGCGCAAATTTGCTGAAGTGATTTTTTAACTTTAAGTTGTAGCGAGGCGGGCTTTTGCGTAAGGCAATGAGCAGATGACAAGCAATCATATTATATGTGCAAGAGTGAAGCAGGTCTTTCAGGCTATCTTCTATCGACCCAGCCAAGACGGACTGTATGGAGAGTTAAATGAAACGCCAGATCATCAGTGTGATATTATGTTTAACCGCTCTTTTATGGGCTCATGATCTAACGGCTCAGGAGTCTCCTGATATTATTTTCCGTAAATCAACGGATTTTAAGTTGCTAACGCCAAATGATAAATTGGCGACTTATGGCATTGACGACCCTTTGATTGATGGTGTGGTCTGTTACTATACAGCTCACGAAAAGGGAGGCGTCGCTGGCATGTTTGGCGTGGCCGAACAAACTTCAGAAGTTTCGCTGTCCTGTAACCAGCATGGGCCAATTAAATTTAAAGATAAATTTGGTCAGGGCGAAGCAGTTTTTAGCGAGCGGCGCTCTTTGGTTTTTAAGCGCATGCAAATCGTGCGTGGGTGCGATGTAAAACGCAACATATTGGTTTACATGGTTTATTCAGATCGATTGATCGACGGGTCGCCAGAGAGTTCAACCTCGACAGTGGTCATCACTCCTTGGGGCGGACAAGGCCAGGCGCAGCGCTGCGGCGATTTTGTGAGAAATTAACGCCTCAGATCCTGTTAGGCTGAAAAGCGCGCATCACAGGCTTGACGCCGGAGTATAGGCCGTCGCATGGTCAGGAAATGTTGCTGCTTTTTATTCATTTTCACCAGATAAGTCATCGCTGACTTGAGTTTCTGGCCGCGGTCGTCTTGTTTGCTTGCATGACATGAAACGAAACGACATCCCGGCCGGTAGCGGTCTTGGGGAGTCTATGTCATCAGCTCTTAAAATCTATAATACGCTCACGCGATCAAAAGAACTCTTTGAGCCGATTGATTGCAAAAATGTGCGGATTTATGTCTGTGGCCCGACCGTTTATGATTACGCGCATATTGGCAATGCCCGGCCCATTATCGTCTTTGATCTCTTATTTCGACTGCTGCGACATTTATACGGAGCCGCACATGTTAAGTATGTCCGAAATATAACGGATGTCGATGATAAGATAAATGCGCGCGCTGCTGAGCGTGGGGTAACAATCCGAGAATTGACTGAGAAGACAAATCAGATTTTCCAAGAAGATGTTGAAGCGCTAGGCTGTCTTGATCCAACTGTACAGCCGAGGGCGACCGACCACATCGTGCAGATGGTCCAAATTATTGAGCGGCTCATTAGCGCAGGGCATGCTTATGCTGCAGATCAACATGTATTATTCAATGTGCCGTCTATGCAACGCTACGGTCAGCTTTCTCGGCGATCCTTGGATGAAATGCTCGCGGGAGCGCGCGTTGATGTCGCGCCTTATAAACGCGGCGACATGGATTTTGTTCTTTGGAAGCCCTCTCAGCTCAATGAGCCAGGCTGGGATAGTCCGTGGGGTCGGGGGCGGCCGGGATGGCATGTTGAATGTTCAGCAATGTCTTGGGCGCATTTGGGTGAAATTTTCGATATCCATGGCGGTGGCATTGATCTGATTTTTCCCCATCATGAAAATGAAATTGCGCAAAGCTGCTGCGCCTTCGACCGTGAAATTATGGCCCATTATTGGATGCATAATGGATTTCTCCAAGTCGAAGGCGAGAAAATGTCAAAGAGCTTGGGAAATTTTATTACGATTCATGGTTTGCTTCACTCAGACTGTTTTGGCGGACGCGCTTGGGCTGGGGCAATATTGCGGCTTGCGATGTTGCGCACACATTATCGCCAGCCCATTGATTGGACCGTCAAGGCTTTGGAAGACGCCGCTAATGTATATAATGATTGGATGCGAGCGATTGACTGTGTGCAACCTTCTGAGCCAACGGAGGAATTTATTGCAGCTTTAAGCGATGATTTAAATTTTGCTAAGGCTGAGGTGCATCTTCATATTTTGAAAAGATCTAATCCAGGAGCGCTTGCGGCCTGTCTTGATTTCATCGGATTTCAAAGTCATGAACCGTCTTCTCTAGCCCAATCTAAACAAGCACAGTTGGCAAAAATTGGTTTGACAAAATCTGATTTAGAGCAATTGATTTCTGAGCGTATTGAAGCGCGCCTGACAAAAAATTGGGCCGAATCTGACCGGATTCGCAATCAGCTTGAGAGTTTAGGCATAACGCTTAAAGATAATAAAGATGGCACTACGTCGTGGATGTTGAGCTCATAAACTATTAATCCTGGTGATTTCTTTGATAAAGTGATTTGAGGATTGGCGTAATGTCAGGTGAAGACTGGAAGAAGACGCTGCCTTTCAAGCAGCATTGGCTTTTATATTTAATTTTCAAAATCGCTGTGTTAGCGCTCGCAGGCTATATCAGCTGGCGCGTGCTTCAGGTTTTTGAGTTTGTCTAATGGGAACAAGGAACCAAGCTCTCAGTTTGCGCCCATTCCTCCCTCAAGATGCGGGGGCTTTAGTTGAGCTCTTTCGCGCGAGTATTGAAGGGTTGACGGCTGACGATTATGACGACGAACAGCGCGTGGCTTGGATGTCGCAAGCAGATGATGAGGCGGCCTTTAGTGCGCGATTGGCTCAAAATCTAACGATCCTAGCCCTTCACCAGTCTCAGATCGTGGGTTTTGCCTCGTTTAAAAACAATCAGTTTCTTGATATGCTCTATGTTCATCCCGATAATAGCGGTCAGGGTGTTGGCGGATATTTGCTGGAAGCGATAGAAAAGCTTAGCGCTCATCGCGGCGTCAAGAAGATTACCCTGGAGTCATCCGACACGGCTAAGGATTTCTTTGTCGCACGGGGTTATGACCCCCAGAGTCGCAATACGCATCTACGCGCAGGTCAATGGCTTGGCGTCACGACAATGACAAAAGAATTAGCGGATATAACCGCTGGGAGAGCACATTAATGGTCAAGGAACGTGTGACGCTTTACGACACGACGTTACGCGATGGCGCGCAAACAACTGGCGTTGACTTTTCTTTAGAAGATAAGCTTCAGATTATCTCATTACTTGATGAATTAGGCATTGATTATATCGAGGGTGGCTACCCCGGAGCAAATCCGACTGATACAGAGCTCTTTCGTCAAAAGCCAAAAATAAAGTCAAAATTTATTGCATTTGGCATGACGCGAAGAAATGGCCGCTCTATCGAGAACGATCCAGGCGTCGCCGCTTTACTGGATTGCGCTTCAGATGGCGTAACCTTTGTCGCTAAAAGCTGGGATTATCAAGTACGCGTCGCACTTCGGTCAACTGAAGAAGATAATATTCTTGCAATACGCCAATCTGTTGACGCTGCGCGTGCTAGAGGCAAGGAAGTTATTGTCGATTGCGAACATTTTTTTGACGGCTTCAAGTCAACCCCAGACTACGCCTTAGCCTGCGCCCAGACAGCCTATGCGGCTGGAGCGCGCTGGATTGTCCTGTGCGATACAAACGGCGGGACCTTGCCGCATGAAGTAGAAAATATTGTCAAGAAAGTTGTCAAAGAGATTCCCGGTAATCACATTGGCGTGCATTGCCATGATGATACTGGTCAGGCCGTAGCGAATTCTCTTGCAGCGCTGCGTGCAGGAGTCCGGCAGATTCAGGGAACCTTAAATGGTTTGGGAGAACGCTGCGGCAACGCTAATCTTACCACTATAATTCCCACACTCTTGTTAAAGACGGAATATGCTGATGTATTTGAGATTGGCGTAGGATCAGATCGACTTATTCATCTGACGCGCATTAGTCATGCATTAGATGAGTTGCTTAATCGCGCGCCAAACAAACACGCGCCTTATGTTGGCGCAAGCGCATTTGCAACTAAGGCGGGCATACACGCTTCAGCAGTACTAACGGATCCAAAAACATATGAACATGTTGCCCCGGAAAGCATTGGCAATATGCGTCGCGTCTTGGTCTCGGATCAATCTGGCCGCTCCAATTTGATTTCAGAGCTCAATCGCTTAGGTGTTGTGTGTGATAAGGATGACCCAAGACTCTTGCGCATGCTGAACTCTATTAAGGAAAAAGAGGCGCAAGGATACGCCTATGAAGGCGCTGACGCATCGCTTTATCTCTTAGCAAAAAGAATAATGGGCGAATTAAAACACTTTTTTGATGTCGAGCGTTATAGTGTCTCGGTTGATCGCCGCTTCAATAAGTCCGATGGAATTGAGGATCGTGGCGCAGAAGCAATTGTAAAGATCACGGTGGATGGCGAAAGTCGTATCTCTGCAGCGGAAGGGAACGGCCCAGTCAACGCCTTAGATTTAGCTTTGCGTAAAGATTTAGGCGTCTATCAGCGTTTTATCGACGATATTCGACTTGTGGATTATCGTGTGCGCGTCTTCCAGGGAGGGACCGATGCTGTAACGCGGGTCTTGGTTGAATGCGCAGATAATCAAGGAAGCCGTTGGTCGACTGTTGGTGTTTCTGCAAATGTGATTGACGCTTCCTTTGAGGCGCTTGTAGAGGCGATTACTTATAAATTGATGCAGTCCAAGGCTTAATATTACGTTTTTTAAAATTTACGGATTAAGTCCTGATTGTCGGGCCGTTTACGATGTGCAGCTGCTTGATGGATCATTGGAAGGATGTCATCTACGTTTTCGGCGACAAGATAAGAGATTTCACGTGTTGTACGGATAAATTCTGCATTCCGCATGTGCGCCATTAAGGTAAGAAGAGGACGCCAGAAGCCGCCGATGTCAGCAATTAATAGCGGCTTGTCGTGACGGGCGAGTTGGATCCAGGTAAGTTGTTCGGCGAGTTCTTCAAGTGTGCCAATGCCGCCAGGAAAAGCGACAAAGGCGTCGGCGCACTCAAACATCATCTGTTTTCGCTCATGCATGCTTTTTACAATGATGAGTTCAGTAAGATTTTGGGCGACGATTTCGTAATCATTGAAGAAGTCAGGAATGACGCCGATAACGCGACCACCTGCGGATAGGGCTGCCATGGCTGCGGCCCCCATCAGACCGCAAGATGCCCCACCGTAAACAAGCCCAATCTTTTCCTGCGCGAGTAAGCGTCCGAAGGTTTTAGCCGCGGCGAGATATGAGGGGTCATTACCTGTCGCAGAACCGCAATAAAGACAAATATTTTTTATGGTATGCATGCAGTCCGTTGTGGCTTATCGCACGGCTTTTGGTCAAGCAGGATGCGCAGGAAGAATAAAACGTCTATAGGCTTCTTCAGACTGTCAAATTTTAATTTTCAATAATTTGGAATGATAATGCGTAATTTTGGAAAAAGTGATGCCGGCGCTCAGGATAGGGCAGAGGCGGCGCTGTCAGAATCGTCTTTGCTTCAAACGATCCGTCATCTTTGGCCATATATTTGGCCGCGGGGACGACGGGATCTCGAAGCGCGCGTCGCGATTGTTTTTGTTTTGCTTTTTATCAGCAAGGGGTTCAATGCCCTAACGCCTTACGCTTATAAATGGGCGACCGACGCATTGGCTCAGGGCAGCGCTGAGAGCTGGCAGAAAGTTGGAGCAAGCGCTGTTTATTTTACATTAATGATGGGCGCTATTCGTATTATTGCGGTTATTCTCATGCAAACGCGTGATGCTGTATTTGCTGCAGTAGCGATGCATGCTGTCCGCCGTCTTGCGACAGATCTCTTTGTTCATATGCATGAATTATCATTGCGATTTCATATTTCACGTAAAACGGGCGGCCTAACGCGCGTTCTTGAGCGGGGTCGTAACGCCATAGAGACCTTAGCGCGTTTGATCATGTCAACTGGCGCGCCAACCGTGATTGAGATGGCGCTTGTATTGATCGTATTTATTTACCAATTTGATTGGCGTTACGCCTTTGTTCTCATTGCGACCTTGGCGGCTTATTTTTTATTCACAACGCTTGCAACAAATCATCGTATCGCAATTCGCAGACAAATGAATGATAGTGATACAGAGGCCAATCAAAAGGCGATAGATAGTTTACTCAACTATGAAACGGTAAAATATTTTAGCGCAGAGCAACGAGAAGTTGAGCGCTATGACAAATCCATGATGCATTATGAAAAAGCTAGTACGCATTCCTATATTTCTCTATCTATTCTAAACGCAGGACAGACAATTATTTATATTTTAGGCGTTACTGTTATGATGGTGATGTGCGTTTATGATATCGAATCTGGCCGTAATAGTATTGGAGATTTTGTTTTAATTAACGCTCTTATGATCCAGCTTTCTCAGCCTCTAAATTTTATGGGAACATTTTACCGGGAGGTTCGTCAAGCAATCATCGACATTGAAACAATGTTTTCGATTTTAGCTAAGAGCCCAGAAATTTCTGATAAGCCTAATGCACATGATCTGATTGTTAAAAACGCAGAGATTGTTTTTGACGATGTCTATTTTCATTATGATCCCAGTCGTCCAATCTTAAAGGGCGTGAGTTTTGTCGCCCCTCCGGGTAAGACAATCGCGATTGTCGGACCTTCAGGCGTTGGAAAATCAACTATTTCTAGATTGATGTTTCGATTTTACGAGCCGCAAGGAGGCCGCATTACGATTGATGGCCAAGACATTCAACATGTCACGCAAGTTAGTTTGCGGGCGGTTATTGGCATGGTGCCTCAAGATACAGTGCTCTTTAATGATACTATTGGCTATAATATTCGTTATGGGCGCTGGGACGCGCAAGATGAGGATGTCCGAGAGGCCGCGCGCTTTGCCCAAATTGATAGCTTTATTGAGACTTTACCAGGCGGCTATGATGCACAGGTTGGAGAGCGCGGTCTAAAGCTCTCGGGCGGTGAAAAGCAACGCGTGGCGATAGCGCGGACGATTTTAAAGGCACCGCCAATATTAATTCTCGATGAGGCAACCTCGGCATTAGACAGTTATACAGAGCATGAAATACAGGAAGCTTTGCGGCTTGTCGCTAAGGGGCGAACCACGCTTGTTATCGCGCATCGATTATCGACGATTGTTGAGGCAGATGAAATTCTTTTTCTTGATCAAGGCCAAATTATCGAACGCGGTCGACATGAGGATTTGATCGCCAAAAACGGCCTTTATGCGGGCATGTGGAACCGACAGCGCCAGGCTGCAGAAGCGCGCGCTAAGCTAATTGAAGCTGAAAAAGAGGCTAATCTCTAATTATTGCATTCAACGGTAATTTTATTTGGATTATCCGTATGAATAGTCTGAATTTTACCGTCGACATAGGCTTGAACGCGCGGCCTTCGCTGTGGTTGATCGATCATGGTATAGCCCATGCGACAGAGCGCCTCAGCTCGACGGATGCAAAGTTGGGGTTCCTGAAGGCAGCTAATGTCATAGCCAATCCTGCCCTTGCTTAGCGTAATCTGCGTAGCCTCTGTTCCGGTCATCTCATTATAGCCTGGTTTTGTGGCTTCAGGGCAATCCGCTAGGCTAAGGCCTAGTGCGATAATTAATCCACTTAATACGCACATATTTATTTTCCTAAAATTTATCGCTCTGTTGGATCAACACGTTTAAGGGAACACGCAAGATAAGCTCTGATTAAAGCAGTATTTATTCATTGAGGATGCTTTCTTCCTGACCGGGAGTAGTCGCGCGTTTATAAGGACGGATAAATAATTCTCTTAAAACAGGGGCGACGACAAGTAGCATAACTGGACCAAGCAGCATTCCACCCACGACAACAGTTGCCAAGGGGCGTTGTACTTGCGAGCCAATGGCGTGAGAGAAAGCGGCAGGCAATAGACCCACACCTGCAGAGAGCGCTGTCATCAACATCGGTCGCATGCGTTGTTCTGCGCCAAAAAATACAGCTTCTTTAAATTCGCGACCCTGAAGCATCAATTCACGAATATAGGTGATGTTTAAAATCCCATCCATGACCGCGACGCCAAAGAGTGAAATAAATCCAATGGCTGCAGAAACGCTAAAATCTAACCCTGAGAGGTAGAGTGCGATAATTCCCCCCGCCATTGCAAAGGGAATGCCCGCCATTGCGACTAAGGTATCGCGAATGGAATTAAACAAACCAAAGAGCAGAGCGATAATAGCAAGGATGGTAATGGGCGTAACAATTGCGAGCCTTTGATTGGCTTTAATCATATTATCAAATTCACCAACCCATAGAATTTGGTAGCCAGATGGCAATTCTATCGATTGAGAGACGCGTTTTTGAGCCTCAGCGATCGTTGATCCCAAATCTCTACCGCGCACATTAAATTTAACAGGTAAATTTCTTCTACTTGCTTCCCGATAGATATATGAGGCGCCTGTATCAAGTGTGATCGTTGCGAGTTCACTAAGTGGAATAAAGCTGTTAATGGTAAAGTTAGGCGGCAAATAAGCCACTTTAATATTATTAATTGCATCAATTGTATTGCGATATTCTGGTTGAAGTCGAACAACGACATCAAATTGGCGATCTCCCTCGTAAACTGTAGTTGCAGTAACGCCAGCCATAGCAGCTTGCACGAGTGTTGTAACATCGCCCGTATTGAGGCCGTAACGCATGATCCTTTCTCGATCAATTTTTATATTAAGATTTGATTGTCCAAGCGTATGAAGAATTTCTAGATCTGTTATGCCTTCAACAGCATCTATTTCTTTCCGCACTTCTTTAGCGATTTTTTCTAATTCATTGAGATCTGGCCCGATAATCTTGGCGGCATTGCCGCCATTGACGCCGGAAACAGCTACTTCGATATTGTCTTTTATATATTGTGAAAAACTAAAAGTTACCCCCGGCAGTTCATCCGCCGTTTCCTTTTCGAGTTTTTGTGTAAGTTGTTCTTTTGTTAAGCCTGATTGCCACTCATCAAAGGGTTTTAGGGGCGCAAAGATTTGTATGTTTGAAAAAGCCTGGGCGTCGCTGCCATTATCGGGGCGGCCTAATTGAGAGATGACAGTCCTGATTTCTGGATGTCTTAGTAAAATCTCACGAATTTTCCGTGTTGATTGAACGCCAGCTTCGAGTGAAATTGTGGGGGGCAGTGTTGCTCTAATCCAGTAATTTCCCTCTTCAAGAGCAGGGAGAAATTCTGTCCCTAATCGGCTTGCGCAAAGCAGGCCAAGGAAAAGAAAAGCGCCGCCAACGCTCAATGTTTTAAATTTGTTAATAAGCGCCCATTTCAACATCGGTGTATAGGCTTCTCGCAGCCAATGAACAAAAACGGTCTCTTTCTCTTCAATTTTTTCTGGTAAAACTATTGATGCTAATACGGGGGTGACAGTAAAAGTGGCTAATAGAGCGCCTGACAGCGCATAAGCGTATGTTCGCGCCATGGGACCAAAAATCTGTCCCTCGACGCCTGTCATCGTAAAAAGAGGCAAAAAGGCCGTCACAGTAATCGCGGCAGTGAAAATAACAGAACTATCGACTTGCAAGGCGCTGATATAGATTAATCTTAGTCGATCAGTCCAGCGCCTAGCGCTGCCAGAGGTCCCTGTTGCTGAGGTA
Source organism: Methylocystaceae bacterium (assembly GCA_014190435.1). Classification (GTDB taxonomy): domain Bacteria; phylum Pseudomonadota; class Alphaproteobacteria; order Rhizobiales; family Beijerinckiaceae; genus Methylocystis. Next base: position 57,913 of record BJGJ01000001.1, read on the forward strand.
GGGTCTCTGCCCCAAAATCCTTCCGCGAGCAGTTGAAGTAAGCGTAATCTTTTACCGCGATTTGCTTGAAAGTTTTTGAAAATATTTTCAACCAGAATGACAGCTGAGTCGACTATAATTCCAAAATCAACGGCGCCTACTGAGAGTAAATTAGCGTCTTCCCCCTGCGCAACCAGGATCATTACAGCAAACATAAGCGCAAAGGGGATATTAGCGCCAACTATGATTGCACTACGGAGATCGCCAAGAAATATCCATTGAATAAAAAAGACAAGGAGACAGCCAAAGACAAGATTATGAATAACAGTATGTGTCGTGACGCCAACAAGCG
>BJGJ01000001.1:58959-95097 GCA_014190435.1 Methylocystaceae bacterium
TAAGAAAAGGTTACCTGTACCCAGGTGAGGCCATAAAATGATGTTGAGCGAATATTTGTTACTTTAGGAACTGGATAAAGCGCTGTCTCCATCGGGATGGTATAATATTTTTCCATCTCCTCAGCTGACAGGCCGGGAGACTGGGCGGTAATTTCGATTATGACTGGTGCTGGATTGGGATAGGCTTCAATATTAAGTTTAAAGAACGCGGCGATGCCAACGCCAATGAAAACAAGGACGCCGATGACAACGATTGATCTTTTTGTTAAACCAAACTCAAGTAGCGTCTTTAACAAGTCTTGCTCCAGTAAAAATTATTAAGACTTTGGCCGATTATCTATTACGGCGCGCAAGTATTAACGCGCCATCTGAGACGACTTTCTCATTGACCGATAGTCCGGAGAGTATTTGAACAAATTTATCCTTCGTTCCGCCGATTGTAACATGGCGTCTTGTGAAGATTCTTTTATCTTTGGTTACCCAAACAGAAAGTACCCCATTGCCTTCATGGTAAATAGCCGTTTCGGGTACGGCGGGAGATTTTGTTTCCTTGCCGACTTGAATGGTGAGTTCGGCAAACATCCCCGCGCGCAAGAGATGTGTTGGATCTTCTAATTCACATCTGGCCATCAGTCGACGGCTTATGGGGTCTAGGGAAGCACCGACGACTGAAATAATCCCGTAAAAAATCGCATTGGGCAAGGCGCTTATTTGTGCTTCAACTGTCTGACCTACTGTGATCATTGGCACTTGTTCTTCAACAATATTTGCAACAAGCCACATCGTAGAAGTGTCGGCAATTGTGTAAGGCGCTGGCGCAGCGCCAGGCTGCACATAAATCCCAGGTGCCGCTGAGCGAGAAATAACTGTTCCAGATATGGGACTGCGCATGACAAGTGTAGAGTCGGCATGTCTTTCGTTTATAATTTTATCAATTTCTTCGTTTGTCTTGCCAAAAATAAGAACATTATTTTTTGCTGTTTCAATAGTACCCTCAGCGGTTTGCTGATCTGAAATAGTTTGATCAGTCGCCATTTGAGAAATGCCGCCAATTTTTAACAAGGCTCTGGCGCGCGCAAGATTTTTTGACTGTAGAACGCTCACGCTTGCAGCTGAAATCAGGGCATTTTCTGCAGCTAAAAGGTCAGGACTTTGCATTGAGAAAAGAAACTGCTCCCTTTCAACGCGATCGCCAATATTGGCGTAAGATTCAATAATTCGGCCTGGGTAATGAGCAAAGACGTCGACCGTTCTATTTTGATTGTAGTCTACGCCGCCAACAGTATGAACCTCTTTTACAAATTCCTGTTCAGTGACGAGAGCTAATTGCAGTCGCGCTGCCTGAGCATCCTCGAGTTCAATGATAGATTCGCTTGGTCGCTTTGGTAATCTTTTAATTAAATCTGGATGTTGATAGAGTGGACCGCTGAAGGCAAACCATAAAACAATTAATGCAAGTAGACCCGCAAAAACTGACATCACGACTAGCAGTCGATTATCGAAACGCTCCCAGGGCCGAATCGGTGGCATAGAACCCAAAAAGTTTGTTAAATGATCAAAATTTCTACAATAGTTTAGTTATTTATAAAAGCGAAGACCGGGGGGTTGCTAACATTTCTTTCGCGCCTCAACAATAAATTACCTCACTTTTATGAATTTTTAAATAAAATCTAGATAATGGATCCATTAAGAGTTCGCTTTCTTTCAAATATTAAAGGTGGGTTTCAACTCAATAAGCTTTGCAAAAGTTTTTACAATCTACGGATCAATCAAGCGCATTAATTGAAACTTGGTTGCTGAGGAAAATTGCCCCATCGCTCACAATCTCTTCGCCCAATTCCAGTCCGGATAATATCTGAACAAACTCGCTTTCTCTCTGTCCAATTTGAATTGTTCTGCGAACAAAATGCTTGTGGTCTGATGTCACCCATGCTGAGTAATTGCCATTGCTTTCGCGCACCACGCCGTTTTGGTGAATTGCAGTAGAGCGGACAGGATCCTTGATCTGGACATTAAATTTTGAAAACATGCCAGCCCGTAGCAAATGGTCTGGATCTGCAATCTCGCATCGCGCAAAAACACGACGTGTATTGGGATCTATATCTGTACCAATAACAATGATCTTGCCGGTAAATATTTTGTCAGGATAGGCCGCCACGCTTGCCGTTACCTCTTGTCCAATTTTCAAAAGCGGCGCGTCATTTTCAACAACATTAGCCACCATCCACATTGTCGAGGTGTCTGCTATTGTAAAGGGCGCTGGAGCAACGCCAGGTTGTACCCAGGCGCCAGGTTCGGCATTGCGATCTGCTACAATTCCCGTAATTGGGCTGCTGACTGATAGTTCTGGGTCTGATCTACGTTCAGAGATTATTTTATCGATTTCGGCTTCAGTTTTACCAAAAATACGCACATTGTCTCGAGCGACCTTCATCGAGCCTTCGGCCGACTGTTGATCTGAGGTAACTTGGTCCGCTTGTTGTTGAGAGATGGCGTTGCTTTTAACCAGTGTTTTAGCTCGTTCGAGGTTTTTTCTCTGGAGAACGCTTGTGCCTGACAGCGTGATGAGATTTGAGATAGCTGCAAGAAGGTCAGGACTTTCTATAGTAAAGAGAAGCTCGCCTTCTTTTATAAAATCTCCAAGATTTGGCTGCGCTGCTAAAATGCGTCCTTGGTATTGAGGAAAGACAGTGACAAGTTTATTTTGATTAAATTCAATTGTGCCGACCGAGCGTCTGGTTTGCAGAAAGTCTTGTTGGCTCACTTTCACTAACTTTATTGTCGCGAGCTGCGTTTCATTAAGTTGGATTATGATCGGCGTTGAGCTTTTTGACGCTGCAGCCCGACGATCATTCACAGTCTGATGCGGCACAGTGGTTAAAAGGAGCCAGATCGCAGCAAGAAAAATCAAGATTCCAAGGGCTGTTGGGGCCTTGCGAATCGACTTCAATTGGGCCCGGAGACGGGTCACAAAGAACTCCTTGATTTCAAGCATAACCAGTTTCTAATGCGCCTAATAAGGTCCGTCAAAATGATTTTACCCACAGGAATTTTGCAACAGTTTTATGAACTTGGGTATGTAGACCTCAAAGTGCTAGCTGGCTGACTTATAGTTATTTATCCAAACATCGATTCGAGTAAAGCATTTTGTTTTCATTCACAAGACTGAGCAAAGGTAGGTCGTCCTGACATGTTCATCGGTTCACACGCTGATTATTAAATAAACGACGATTAGCGTGTTAAAGCTTTTAGATAAAAATCCTTTATTAAGCCTTCTATCTCAGACTTTAAGTTTGAGGTTGGGAGCTTGCCAAAATTGCCTTGTCTTTTTTTGTATGGCTTTTGCTTTATCCGCTTGCGCTGTGGGACCAAACTTCGTTGCGCCAGAGCCACCAGATGTTGACCGATTTACAAAGGAAAATCTAAAAAAAATTGATAGTTCTAGAGGAGTTCTCTCCCTAGATGCAGGTAAAGACGTGCCAGAACGATGGTGGGAGACTTTTCATAATAAAAAACTAAATAAGATTATCATAAACGCGATTAATCATAATCAAACACTTGAAGCAGCAGAGGCCTCTATCCGGGTTGCTTATTTTAACGCTGAGGCCCAAAAAGGTTTTTTTCTACCCCAAATATCTTTATCGCCGGGCGGCAGCGCTAATCTAGATTCTAATAAATTTGCAAATATTGTTTTGAATCAAAAGTTACTCACGCAGAGTTATCCTAATCCAGCAAGCGTTTTAACTAATATCGCTGTGCCCGCGACAACCGCGATGCCACCGCCGTGGTCTTATCGCTTGATCACGCCGGCTGCAAATCTTGCCTATACGCCTGATGCCTGGGGAAAAATCAGAAGAACTGTTGAGGCGCTTGAAGCCCAACAAGATATTGCGCGCTATCAATTAGAAGCAGCCTATTTGACGATGACCAGTAATGTTGCGCTGACAGCAATTATGGAAGCCTCTTTGCGCAGCCAATATGAAGCGATTGAGCGCGTAATTGCGATTGAGTATGAAGGGCTTGAAATGATACGCTCGCAATTAAAAGTCGGCTGGGCTTCCGAGGCTGATGTATTAGCGCAAGAATCTTTGTACGCCCAGGCGAAACAGCTATTGCCGCCGCTTCAAAAGCAAATTGCGCTGGCGCGAAATCTGTTGACAGCTTTAGAGGGCGAATATTCAACAGCCCAATCATCTGATGTTTTTAAATTATCAGAATTACACCTACCTAGAAATATTCCTGTAAGCTTGCCTTCCAAGTTTGTAAGACAGCGGCCAGATGTTCGCGCAGCTGAAGCTAACATGCATATGGCTGCGGCGCAGATTGGCATCGCCATTGGCGCGCGACTACCAGAATTTAATTTATCAGGCGCAGGAGGGGCCAGTTCTTACCATTTTGAATATGTTTTTATGCCTGGAACCCAATTTTATAATATCTTAGGCGATGCTGCGACGCCGGTTTTTCAAGGATTTACTTTGTTAAATCAACAAAAGGCAGCAGAGGCGAGCTTTGATGAGGCCGCTGCGCTCTATCGCGGCACCGTGGTTCAAGCTTTCCAGGATGTAGCAGATATGTTGCGTTCATTGCAGGCAGATTCTGAGTCGGTTAAAGCTGCGCTCTATTCTGAAGAAGTCGCCCATCGGCAACTCGAGATATTGCGTGCAGAGTTAAAGATTGGCTCTGTAAGTATATTGATGCTGTTGAACGCGCAAAATAATTATATGATGGCAACAGTGTCGCGTATCCAGGCAGAGGGTAATCAACTTGCTGACGTAGCAGGTTTATTCATGGCGTTAGGCGGGGGCTGGAGCGACCAGATTTTGAAAAAACTTCCTGCTGATACTGAAGGTAAAAGATTTACTGATAGTGTTGAGGGGGTAAAGGGACCTGTAAATCCAGGTCTGCTGCCTGAATTTCCTAAAAATCCGCATCTCTTGCCTGATGGACATTGGAATCCGGATTTAACGCCTAAATGGCTGCAGGACACAGAGAGAGCGCATTATTCGACGGCACAATAAGAAAATCTCTTTGTTGCTATTTATATATTATCTTTATTGATAGACATGTTGGTAAAATAGTTACTTAGGTAAAGCTGTGGCGTTGAGGAAAACGAAATGAAATTAGTTGTTGGCATTATTAAGCCTTTTCGATTGAATGCAGTGCATAATGCGTTGCATTCGCTGGGCGTTCCAGGCGTTACGGTCTATGAAGCTAAAGGGCATGGACATCAGAAAGGTCATTCAGATATTTATGGCTCTGTTGAATATGTCGCCGAATTTATCCCAAAATTGCGCATTGAAGTCGTTGTTCCAGATGATATGGCTCCCTTCGCGGTCCAAGCAATTATGGGTGGGGCGCGCACGGGACAAAGCGGCGACGGCAAGATTTATGTCCAATCGCTCGACGAATTTATCAAGATAAGAACGGGAGAAATTGGTAGGGCGGCATTGTAATAATAAAATAATTTATTTAACGCCTCTATAGCGTGCGTTTAATTTTATTTATGTCTGTTGAGCGCAGGGCTCGTTTTTTTTCGAGCAAAAACTTTTAAAATTAGGAATAGGTTTTTATTAAGGGCGAAGATTCGTGAAAACAGAAAATTTTCGTGATATTTAATTTTTATATTAACATTCTTGCTTTCCTTCTTGTCCCTGTTATCCCATATCTAATCTATGTCTCATCCGCCCGAGCAAAAATCAACTAAAAAGCCTCTAAAAAAAACTCCTGCGCGGGCCTCTGGGTCAAAGGCGTCAAGACCGCAGTTAACGCCGCTTGAACCACATTTGGCGCAACTCCTCAATCCTGCACTGGCGCCCGGCTTTAACGGAATTGACCCAGACATCGATGAGGCGGCCCTTGCGTCCTCCGGCGCAGCGCTCTCAGGGCCATCAGGAGTTACTGAAAAAAGTCTGGAGGAATTGTTAAGACTCGGCGATCCAAATTTGCGGGATGCGGAGCCATGGAAACCGCATCGACCCGATCGGCCGCCAAAGTCTGAGGGCGGGGTAAAATTTGAACTCGTCTCTGAATATAGCCCAAAAGGTGACCAGCCTACAGCTATCGCGGAGCTGGTTAAAGGCATTCAGGAAAATGAACAAGATCAGGTTTTACTTGGTGTTACAGGTTCGGGCAAAACCTTTACGATGGCGAGCATCATTGCCGAAACCCAACGTCCCGGGCTCATTCTTGCGCCAAATAAAACGCTGGCTGCACAACTTTACGGTGAGTTTAAAAGTTTTTTTCCTCATAATGCAGTAGAATATTTTGTTTCCTATTATGATTACTATCAGCCAGAAGCCTATGTGCCGCGTTCAGATACATATATCGAAAAAGAATCATCCGTTAATGAGCAGATTGACCGGATGCGACATGCGGCTACGCGCGCGCTCCTTGAAAGAGACGATGTAATCATCGTTGCGTCTGTCTCATGTATCTACGGCATAGGTTCAGTTGAAACCTACACGGCAATGACCTTTTCTATCCAGCTTTCTGAAAAGCTGGCACTGCGCCAACTCGTTACAGATCTCGTTGCGCTTCATTATCGTCGGGTTAATGGAGATTTCACCCGTGGATCATTTCGCGTGCGGGGCGACACAGTTGATGTTTTTCCCGCCCATTATGAAGATCGAGCTTGGCGGATTAGTTTTTTTGGCGATGAGGTTGAATCGATCAGCGAGTTTGATCCTTTAACAGGTAAGAAAACTATCGATCTCGAATTTGTTAAAGTTTACGCTAATTCTCATTATGTAACACCGCGACCCACGCTTTTGCAGTCGATTAAGGCAATTAAAGATGAATTGCGCGTTAGATTAGAGGAATTTTATCGCTCGGGTCGTCTTGTTGAAGCTCAGCGCCTTGAGCAAAGAACGCGATTTGATATCGAAATGATGGAAGCGACGGGCTCATGCGCAGGTATTGAAAATTACTCACGTTATTTAACTGGCAGGAGACCGGGCGAACCGCCGCCCACATTGTTTGAATATTTGCCTGATAACGCCCTTGTTTTTGCAGACGAAAGTCACGTCTCCATTCCTCAAATCGGCGGCATGTATCGTGGCGATTTCCGTCGCAAAGCAACACTGGCGGAATATGGCTTTCGATTGCCCTCTTGTATGGATAATCGACCACTGCGTTTTGAGGAGTGGGATGCGATGCGTCCGCAAACTGTTTCAGTATCAGCAACGCCTGGTCGTTGGGAGCTTGAGCAAACAGGAGGCGTTTTCGTTGAACAGGTTATTCGACCAACCGGTTTAATTGATCCGCCAGTGGAAATCCGTTCTGCGCGAACTCAGGTTGATGATCTGCTTGATGAAGTGCGGAACACCGCGCAAATAGGCTATCGTACGCTTGTTACAGTGCTCACAAAGCGAATGGCGGAAGATTTAACAGAGTATTTTCATGATAATGGCGTGCGGGTTCGCTATATGCACGCTGATATAGATACGCTTGAGCGTATAGAAATTATTCGTGACCTAAGATTGGGTGCCTTTGATATTCTCATCGGTATTAATCTCCTACGTGAGGGATTAGATATCCCGGAGTGCGGATTAGTTGCGATACTGGACGCGGATAAGGAAGGCTTTTTGCGCTCTGAGACGTCTTTAGTACAAACTATTGGTCGGGCTGCGCGTAATATTGATGGCCGCGTTATTCTTTATGCTGATCAAATTACCGGTTCCATGCAGCGCGCTATGGATGAGACCGAGCGCCGTCGCGCAAAGCAAGAAGCTTACAATATCGAAAACAATATTACGCCTGCCTCGATTAAGCGCGGTATTGCAGATATTCTTGGCGGCGTCGCTGAACAAGATCATGTCACGGTTGAAACGGGATATGACATTGCGCCTGGCCATAATTTAAATGCAACCCTTGCAGATCTTGAAAAGCGCATGAAGGAAGCCGCGGCTGATCTCGCTTTTGAAGAGGCGGCGCGCATTAGAGATGAGATCCAAAGATTACAGCGCATGGAGCTTTTGGCTGAGGCAAGTCCGCTGTTTGGACGTTCTCGCGGCGGAATGTCCTCGACGAAGCCGGGGTCGCCAGGGGCGACCTCCACGCGCGCGCGTAGGCCAACGGACTCAGATATGGGCCCGCATAATTTTGGCGGCGGCGAAGCGCGCCCGCTAAACAAAATGGCTCCCCGCTCGACAGGCGGACGACCGGGCATCCCCACGGTGAAGAAAAAGCCAAAATAATGGGGTTAAATACGGATTTTTTGCTTTTCTTCTTCCATTCGTCGCAGCGAGAGGGCTACACAAACCTCTCAATCTCGACTAGGGTCCGCCCCTAATCCGCTGTGCCCAGCTGGCAACGGCGCCTTTTGCTATTGCTATGTCTGACGAAGGGCGTCAGACCTTTGAAGGGACCACATGGCCAAGGAAGAATTGCTCGAATTTCCAGGTATCGTGACAGAATTGCTGCCGAGCGCGATGTTTCGCGTTAAACTTGAGAATGAACATGAAATCGTCGCGCATACAGCGGGCAAAATGCGAAAAAATCGTATTCGCGTGCTAGAAGGCGACAAGGTTCTGGTTGAAATGACGCCCTATGATTTGACTAAGGGCCGCATTACCTATCGTTTCCGTTAATTGTCTTAAGCGGAGCCGCTTGCTGTGACTGCTGAAATCGCCGCTCCAAAGCCAAAACTTATTCTCGCTTCGGCTTCGCCGCGCCGGCTTGCGCTGCTCGAGCAAGCTGGTCTGAGTATCGACGCTTTATTACCTAGCGATATTGACGAGACGCCTGCGCGCGGAGAGTCGCCGCGCGGTTTAGCTATTCGCCTAGCAAGCGAAAAAGCTGCTGCCGCAATGAAAATTCGTCAAGCACATCCTGATTTAAAGGATAGCTACATTATTGCCGGGGATACGGTTGTCGCGGTAGGGCGGCGCATCCTTCCCAAGCCCGAAACAACAGAAGAGGCTGATGAATGTTTGCAGCTTTTGTCCGGCAGACAGCATCGCGTATTCACCGCCGTCAGTTTGATTACGCCTAAGGATCAAGAGCGCAAACGGTTAGTTGAAGCGCGTTTAAGATTTAAGCGGTTAAGCGCAATGGAAGTTGAAGCCTATCTGGCGGCTGGCGAGTGGCGCGGTAAGGCGGGCGGTTACGCCATTCAGGGGCTCGCGGGAGTCTTTCTTGTTAAGCTGATTGGTTCCTATACAGCGGTTGTCGGACTGCCGCTTTATGAAACCATGTCGTTACTAGCAGGCGAAGGCTATCCTGTATTGACGCCCTGGTTTGCGCGCGCCTAATTATTCTTTCAGATAGCGGCGCGCGTAGCGCAATCCTAATCTTGTTAAAACTTCATAGCCGATAACGCCTGAGCGTTTGGCTAGATCATCAATTGTGATTGTATCTCCCAATAATTCAACCCAGTCGCCGCGCTTAAGCAAAGCATGTGGCGTATTGGTAATATCAATAACGATGTAATCCATAGAAACGCGACCAATAAAGGGGCATTTTATCCCTGCAACAGACGCCTCTCCGCCTGTCTCATTATTTCCTGCGGATGCGCTAATATGAACGCCATCAGCATAGCCAATACCGAGCGTTGCAATGCGAGAAGGGCGTTGCGCCGTCCACAAGGCGTCATATCCAACGGTTTCTCCAGGCGAGAGATCGCGGATTGTAAGTATGCGCGCTTCCAATTTGATAACAGTGCGCATGGGATTTGGAGCATGAGAGGTAGGGTTGCCGCCATAAAGAGCGTATCCGGGTCGCAACACATCATAGAATGGTTTTTCCTGCATAAAGATTGCAGAAGAATTCGCCATTGATGCGGAAACGCCAGGGAAATGCTGACAGATTTGATTGAAGGATAAGATTTGTTTTGCATTGAGCGGCGAATCTTGAATTTGTGAATTTATAAAATGGCTCATGATCAAGGATGGAGCATAGCCTTGAATTTTCTGTGCGATCTTTTCTGTTGCTGATGAGCAGAAGCCAAGACGATTCATACCCGTATCAAAATGCAATGCTGCTTTGAGTTTGCCCTCGTGTTGATAGCCTGAGGCGAGCCAATCATCGAGCTCTTCGAATGAGCCAATAATAGGCTCTAGTTGAGCTGCGATGAGTCGATCAACGCCGCCTGTGATAATTCCATCAAGGACATAAAGCTTTGCAGAGGGAAATGCTTTGCGCGCAGCTTCGCCTTCCGCGATCGTTGCAACGAAAAAACTACGACAACCTGCCTCATACAAGGCCTGCATAACTTCTTCACAGCCAAGTCCATAACCATTGGCTTTAACCACTGCGCCACAGGAGGCACCTTGACCCAGAAGAGCAAGCTTACGCCAATTATCTTGCAGGGCCGTGAGATCAATGGTGAGACGGGCAGACACGCCGTATTCTTCTTGAGCGATCGAGGCGTTGAGGTTGGGTGTTACGGTATGCATCACATAAGAACATTTATGTTTGAGATGAGTGATAATTGGATATTGGTTTAAACCTCTATAAAACGTATTTTTCAGTAATATGGGTTTTAGTTTAGCTCATTGTCATGAAAAACGCCAAGGCGTTCGAGGAAATGTTATGAGTAACAATAGCCCCCCAGCTTGGCGCAGTGTGCCTTCAAGCGTTTGGGCCTTGGGCATCGTATCGCTCTTGATGGATTTTTCATCTGAGATGGTTCACGCGCTACTTCCCATCTATCTTGTCGGATCGCTAGGCGCGAGTATGACGCAGGTGGGCGTTATCGAAGGGGTTGCTGAGGCGACGGCTGCAATCGTTAAAATTTTTTCAGGAGCGATTTCGGATTGGATTGGAAAAAGAAAGCTCCTGACGTTGATTGGCTATGGTTTGGCGGCATTGACCAAGCCTATGTTTCCGCTCGCGCCAAGTGTGAGTTGGATAACGACTGCGCGATTCCTCGATCGGGTGGGAAAAGGCATTAGAGGCGCGCCTCGCGATGCTTTGGTCGCAGATGTAACGCCGATCGCGCTTCATGGCGCTGCTTTTGGCTTGCGTCAGTCGCTTGATACGATTGGAGCTTTTTTGGGGCCAGCTGTCGCCGTTTTAGTGATGTGGCTGACCGTGAACGACACTCGTATGGTGTTTTGGGTTGCAACACTGCCGGCGTTTCTTGCCGTCATTGTGCTTTTTTATGGCGTGCAGGAACCTGCTATAGAAAAAATTGCGCATAGGCGTTTACGTTTTCCGCTTCACAGAGATGAGCTTAGTCGTCTTGGCGCGCCGTTCTGGCGTGTAACAGGTATCGCTACAATCTTCAGTCTTGCCAGATTTTCAGAAGCTTTTTTAATTCTCAAGGCGCAAGCAGTTGGCTTGCCGGTAATATTTGCACCGCTCGTTTTAGTCTTCATGAATCTGATTTACGCCAGCGTCGCCTATCCAGTTGGCGTGATTTCTGATCGCGCGGGGCGTTGGAACTTACTTGCCCTAAGTCTGATTGTCTTGATTTGCGCGGATGGCATATTCGCTTATGGCCCAAACATATTCTGGGTGGCTTGCGGCGTGCTATTATGGGGTCTCCACATGGGTATGAGCCAGGGCTTGTTTGCCGCCTTGATCGCTGATGTTGCGCCGCGAACGCTTAGAGGAACAGCTTTTGGCGTTTACAATCTTTTCTCAGGCCTGGCCCTGTTTCTCGCCAGTTTTCTTGCAGGTCGGCTGTGGGATCAATCTGGAGACAGGGCGACCTTCCTTTTGAGCGGGAGTTTTGCGTTAATTGCACTGATTGGTCTCGTCATAATCCCCAAAAATCAGACCCGATAAACCTGGAAACCTGTAGCTGGGAGAGGACTGTATTGCGGCGCCGCAACATTTGAATTATCCCTTAAGGTCAAAGCATTCGCAGGCTTCAGGCAGCTTATGGGGTTACATAATGGCGAAGACAGATTCGAATGATTTCGCCCAGAAGCGGCCCTTATCGCCGCATCTTTCCGTTTACCGACCGATGATGACCATGATGATGTCGATTGCCCATCGCATCACTGGTGTAGCGCTTTATGTCGGGATGGCGGTGCTGGGCTTGTTTCTGTTGGGCGCAGCTCTGGGATCTAGCGCCTTTTCGCTGGTTTCTTGGCTTGGCTCAGGTTTTATCGGTGCAACTCTGGTTTTTTTGATCACTTGGGCCATTTTTCATCACATCCTTGGCGGAGTTAGACACGCATTTTGGGATCGCGGCCTCTATATGGATCCTAAAGGGAGGGAGTTCCTAGCATTGGGAACTTTAATTGGCGGCGTCGCAATGACAGTGATTTTGTGGACTGCCAGACTGCTGGTTGGCTGAGGGGAGCATAAGAAAATGTCAGTCCCTACACATTTTAAAAATGGTCGCAGTGGCGCGGGCAAAAAATTTGTCGCTGACGCCTCAGGTTCTGCTCACGCAAAATTTATGCGCCTGAGTTCCTACGCTCTTACGCCACTGGGTATTTTATCCGCCTGGTGGCTGGTTGGCTTAGTGGGTCAGCCATTTGAACACGTGCGCGCAGAAATTGGTCATCCCTTTCCAGCGCTTGTTTTAAGCGGCTTTGCCGCCCTTGGCATGATTCATGCGCGTGAAGGCATGCATGAAATCATTTTAGATTACGTTCATGATGCAGAGCTCAAACAAAAAGCGATCACAGCGAATAAAAACATCTCGATTACCGTTGCAGCACTCTGGGTTGTAGCGCTTATGTTCATAGCAGCACCTCATTAAGGCAAATTCAGTGACGCCCAAGAAAACAATAAAGGTAAAGTCATGCATATGAATGGCGCTGCTTCTTCCTTGTCGATGGGCGGCCGGGCCTATCCGATCACCGATCATATCTATGATGTCATTGTCGTTGGCGCAGGCGGCGCAGGGCTGAGAGCGGTTGTCGGATGTGCGCAGGCTGGGCTATCGGTTGCCTGTATTTCTAAGGTCTTTCCGACGCGTTCGCACACTGTCGCTGCTCAGGGAGGTGTTGCGGCGGCGCTTGGCAATATGGGCCCAGACGATTGGAAATGGCATATGTACGACACGGTCAAGGGCTCTGATTGGCTCGGCGACCAAGATGCAATTGAATATTTATGCCGCAACGCGCCTCAAGCTGTTTATGAGCTGGAACATTGGGGCGTCCCCTTTTCGCGCACGGTAGAAGGTAAAATTTATCAACGTCCCTTCGGCGGCATGACAACTGATTTTGGCAAAGGACCTCCTGCTCAGCGCACCTGCGCTGCAGCGGATCGCACGGGCCATGCGATGCTCCATACGATGTATGGCCAGGCGCTGAAACATCAGACGCAGTTTTTTATTGAATATTTTGCGCTTGATCTCATCATGGATCAGCAGGGCGTGTGTCGGGGAGTCGTCTGCTTAAAGCTTGATGACGGGACGATCCATCGATTTCAATCTAGCTTGACCATTCTTGCAACGGGTGGTTATGGGCGCGCCTATCTTTCTGCAACTTCAGCTCATACCTGCACAGGCGATGGCGGGGGGATGGTGCTGCGCGCAGGCTTACCGCTCCAAGATATGGAATTTGTTCAATTCCATCCCACCGGCATTTATGGCGCGGGATGTTTGATTACCGAAGGAGCGCGCGGAGAGGGAGGCTATTTAACAAATAGCGAAGGCGAGCGTTTCATGGAACGTTATGCGCCATCTGTAAAGGATCTCGCGCCAAGAGACATGGTATCTCGCGCCATCACCTTGGAAATACGTGAAGGACGAGGAATCGGTAAGTTAAAAGATCATGCTTTCTTGCATTTAGAGCATCTTGATCCAGCAATCCTCTCCGAACGACTTCCTGGCATTTCTGAAAGTGCGAAGATTTTCGCCGGCGTTGACGTTGCGCGTCAACCCATCCCAATATTACCGACTGTGCATTATAATATGGGCGGCATTCCTACAAATTATCACGGAGAAGTCCTGTGCAAAATTAATGGCGATCCCGATGCGGTTGTGCAGGGATTAATGGCACTTGGCGAAGCAGCGTGTGTTTCAGTGCATGGCGCTAACCGACTTGGGTCTAACTCTTTAATTGACCTTGTCGTTTTTGGACGCGCCGCTGGCATACGTGCCTCAGAACTTGTTAAGCCTAACGCCGCGCAACCTCAATTGCCCACAGATTCTGCAGAAATGGCCTTATCAAGATTGGACCGATTGCGTCATGCCGATGGCTCAGTAAGGACAGCGCAGCTGCGCGATAAAATGCAGCGTATGATGCAATCACATTGCGCAGTTTATAGAACTGGAGAAGTGCTCGACGAGGGTGTGGCCGGCATCAACGAAACCTGGCGGTTAGGAGGGGATATTAAAGTCTCTGATCGGTCGCTTATTTGGAATTCTGATTTAGTAGAATCCCTAGAATATGACAATTTGATTGTTCAAGCTGTTGTAACAATGGAGTCGGCGGCTAATCGACTTGAGTCGCGTGGCGCTCATGCGCGGGAAGATTATCCAGATAGAGATGATGTAAATTGGATGAAGCATACCCTAGCAACGATTGACGTAAATAAAATGAAGACCTCAATCGATTATCGTCCTGTCCATAACTATACGATGTCAAATGAAGTTTCTTACATCGAGCCTAAGGCGCGCGTGTATTGAGTCTTTTATAATCCAACATTTAGTGGATGAATAAGAATGGTCGAATTCACACTACCGAAGAACTCAGTAATTGGTGAAGGTAAGGTCTGGCCAAAACCAGATGGCGCAACCGCTTTGCGTGAATTTCGTATTTATCGCTATGATCCTGACACACAAAATAATCCGCGTATCGATACTTATTTTGTCGATATCAGCGATTGTGGGCCGATGGTGCTAGATGCGATCATTTGGATCAAAAATAAAATTGATTCTACTTTAACGTTTCGTCGATCCTGCCGTGAGGGTATTTGTGGGTCTTGCTCGATGAATATTGATGGAGCCAATACCTTAGCCTGTATCAAAGGAATGGATCAGATTGAGGGAGTGATTAAGCTTTATCCTTTGCCCCATATGGGCGTAGTTAAAGATCTTGTTCCTGATCTGACCATTTTTTATGAGCAGCATGCCGCAATAGAACCATGGCTTCATGCGGCTGATGATCCAAAGACAGAACGTCTGCAAAGTCCCGCAGAGCGCGCAAAACTTGACGGGCTCTATGAATGTATTTTGTGTGCGTGTTGCTCAACATCCTGTCCAAGCTATTGGTGGAATTCAGATCAGTATCTTGGTCCGGCGGCCTTACTACAAGCACATCGCTGGATTTCAGACTCTCGGGATGAGGCTACTGACGAGCGGCTGGATTACATTGACGATACATTTCGGCTGTATCGCTGCCATACGATTATGAACTGCACAAAAGCGTGTCCGAAGCATCTGGAGCCCGCAAAAGCGATCGCCGAGCTCAAAAATCTTGCGATTGCCCGCTCCCAAAGTTGATTAACGGTTATCTAAGCGTCTCTTAATGGGCTTGATCCAGCCTAGCTCTGGCATGAGATTGCAACACATAATCTGGAGAGTGATCTTATCTGCCTAAGGGCTGTGACTGCTGGAGCTTTTTGCTGATCTTAGTGGGCCTTATCTATTTTATGCTCCGTAGAGGGGTCTTGCGCAGTGTAGTGAATTAAACGAGGATCCGATTAAGTCAGGAGAAAAAGGAGGTTAGGGCAGACTACCGCATCTCGTGCGCGGCGCTTCCTCTAAAAAGAATAATCAGGCCTAAAAGATGACGCATTCACGGGCTGTTCGCTCAGCAAGGATCCGTCTAAGGCTGATGGGAAAAGCCTGCAAGCTGTGGCTCCTAGCCAAGGCAAATATCCGTTGGAGAAAAATTAATGAGCTATAAGGTTGCTGTCGTTGGCGCCACGGGCAATGTTGGTCGCGAAATGTTGGATATTCTCGCAGAAAGGCATTTTCCAGTTAGAGAAGTTGTCGCTCTGGCCTCATCGCGTTCGATTGGCGCAGAAGTTTCCTTCGGCGATAAAACATTAAAATGTAAGCATCTTGACACATATGATTTTTCAGACACTGACATTTGTTTAATGTCCGCTGGAGGCAGTATTTCTACGCAATGGTCTCCTAAAATTGGCGCTCAAGGATGTGTGGTCATTGATAATTCATCCGCCTGGCGCTTAGACCCAGACGTTCCGCTTATTGTACCAGAAGTGAATGCCGATGCTGTCGCAGGTTTTAAAAAGAAATATATAATTGCTAATCCTAATTGCTCGACAGCACAGCTTGTTGTGGTTTTAAAGCCGCTACATGACGCCGCTAAGATCAAGCGCGTCGTTGTTTCAACCTATCAATCAGTTTCTGGCGCAGGTAAGGATGCGATGGATGAGTTGTTTGCTCAAACACGCTCAGTCTTTGTTTCTGACCCTGTAGAGGCAAAGAAGTTCCCCAAAAGGATCGCTTTTAATCTTATACCGCAAATTGATGTCTTCATGGAAGATGGGTTTACAAAAGAAGAATGGAAGATGGTAGCGGAGACAAAAAAAATATTAGATCGAAAGATAAAGCTTGTTGCAACGTGCGTACGTGTGCCAGTTTTTATCAGTCACTCCGAGGCTGTAAATATAGAGTTTGAGAAACCATTATCAGCCGATGAGGCGAGAGAGATCTTGCGGGAAGCGCCTGGCGTTCTTGTCATCGATAAGCGTGAGCCGGGGGGGTATATCACGCCACACGAGGCTGCGGGAGAAGACGCGACTTATGTATCTAGAATTCGAGACGATCCAACAGTTGATAATGGATTGGTTCTCTGGTGCGTTTCAGATAATTTACGCAAAGGGGCCGCTTTGAATGCAATTCAGATTGCTGAAGTGTTGATAAACCGAAAATTGATCGCGCCAAAGAAAAGCGCAGCTTAAGAATAGATATAGAAAGACCAGTAAAA
Source organism: Methylocystaceae bacterium (assembly GCA_014190435.1). GTDB lineage: Bacteria > Pseudomonadota > Alphaproteobacteria > Rhizobiales > Beijerinckiaceae > Methylocystis. The sequence continues at coordinate 75,765 of BJGJ01000001.1, forward strand.
AGGCCGCTCGATGAGCGGCTTTTTTTATTGTTTTCTTTGTGCGCTAGCGCACATAAAATTTATTATTTTAATCTACAATAGTCCAATTGAGGTTCATTAAGGGATAAGGGTGGAAACGCAGATGATAATTTAGTGAGTAATTTTAAGCAGCGCTAATCATGATGCAAAGTGTGATTACCGGCATTTAGATAACTTATTTATCGAATTTCGGTCAGCCGCCCCTCAGTGCTGACCTGAAAGAAGGCCGCTCATGCAAGACATGGGCGGCCTTTCCTATAGGGATAAATCATTGAGAATTTCGTCACGCGATCGGTTCGATTTTGCTTAATTGACGCCGCTTATCGGGTTTACTTATTTATCTTAAAGAGTTCAGAGTCAGGCGTCTTAGTTTGATCTATATTAAATAAAGAGATCAGTGTCTCATAGCCTTGAGGATCTTTGACTTGCCATTGTTTGAGCTTGAAGGTTTTTGGATCAAAAATTAAACGAACATGCGACGTTCCACCGAAGGTGGCTTTATCTTCTATGAAAATTGTAATCCCGGAGTCGTCTGTTGCGACGTCCTGGACAGTCACATCTTTTTCAAGATCAATCTTTTCCTTCATAAGAAATTTCAAGGGAGTCTGCGAAATAAAGTAGAGATCTTGCGTTGCTAACTTTCGATCTCTGACGGCGACCTGCACGCCATCGGCAACAACTTCCATTGTTGCTGGTTGAGCGTATTCAAAGCGAACGCGGCCAGCTCGTTGGACATAGAGCTTACCCTCCGAGCGTTTGCCATCACCGCCAATTTGGACGAAGTCAGCTGTCATGACCGGCGAAGAATTAAAGAAGGTGTTGGCGCGTTTGATAGCCTCGCTTCGCTCCATCGGTTTAGGTGCATCGATGGATTTTTTGCCAAGTTGGAGGGGCTCTTTGGTGGTTTTTACGGATTTTTTCTTATCTGAGGCATTGGTTTCCTCAGCAGACGGGGCACCGGCGGCCTTGAGCTCAGTGCCGGCCTCAGCAGGCGTTTTTGCTTCTGTGGGTTTTTGCTCGGGAGCCGCTCCGCTGGCCGCTGGTTTTGTTTCATTGGAATTAGGTGGCGTAGCGGCAGGCGTTTGAGCAACCACTGGCGTGGATAATAAAATCAATAGGTTTGCGACTATCAGAGTATTTTTTGCCACGATGAAGTTCCGATTCGTTAACGATCAAATGACTACCACAATTTATTAACCTATGAGCCCTGATACCCTTAAGCAATGCGAGGGTAGATAAATCTCATTACTCCGCAGCTTCAATATCAAATGCCCCTCGATCTACGCCTCCGCCAACTAAGATTTCACGTTTTCCAGAGTGATTAGGCTGACTAACGACACCTTCTTGCTCCATGCGCTCGACAATGGAAGCAGCTTTATTATAGCCGATAGATAAACGCCGTTGGATGTAGCTCGTTGAACATTTGCGGTCTCGCAGAACTATATTAACAGCACGATCATAAAGATCGCCGCCTTCTTCTGCATCCATCGTTCCAGCTACAGGCGCTGTATCGCTATCGCCGGTATCGTCTTCCACCGTAATAGCCTCAAGATATTGTGGAGCGCCTTGAGTTTTCAAATGCGCGACAACTTTCTCGACTTCGCCGTCAGAGACAAAGGGACCATGCACGCGTGAAATACGTCCGCCCCCCGCCATGTATAACATATCGCCTTGTCCTAAAAGCTGCTCGGCACCCTGTTCCCCAAGGATTGTCCGGCTATCAATTTTTGATGTGACTTGAAAGGAAATGCGAGTAGGGAAATTGGCTTTGATCGTACCTGTAATGACGTCAACGGATGGTCGTTGTGTCGCCATGATTAGATGAATACCAGCTGCGCGTGCCATTTGCGCAAGTCTTTGGATTGTGCCTTCAATATCCTTGCCGGCAACAAGCATTAGATTGCGCCTTCAATATCCTTGCCGGCAACGAGCATTAGATCCGCCATTTCATCAACGATAACCACAATGTAGGGCAGTTTAGCGAGCTCCATCGTTTCATGTTCAAAGACTGCTTCACCCGTTTCCCGATCAAAACCTGTTTGGACAGTACGGCTGATTGACTCGCCTTTGGCCATGGCTTCAGCAACGCGCGCATTAAACCCATCTATATTCCGCACGCCGAGTTTAGACATTTTACGATAACGGTCTTCCATCTCCCGAACAGCCCATTTCAGCGCGACAACGGCTTTCTTAGGGTCTGTTACAACTGGCGTGAGGAGATGGGGTATATTGTCATAAACCGAAAGTTCGAGCATCTTTGGGTCGACCATGATTAGTCGGCACTCTTGCGGCTTTAGCCGATAGAGTAGAGATAAAATCATTGTATTTATTGCAACAGATTTGCCCGAGCCGGTTGTCCCTGCAACGAGCAGATGCGGCATGCGTGCAAGATCAACAATGACCGCTTCGCCTCCGATCGTCTTGCCTAAAGCAATCGCCAATTTATGGCTTGAGTTAGAAAAATCCTCATTTGCAATTAACTCTCTGAGATATACGGTTTCCCTGCGCTGGTTAGGTAATTCAATGCCGATAGCGTTCCGGCCGGATACAACAGCAACGCGAGCGGAAATAGCCGACATAGAGCGCGCGATGTCATCTGCTAGCCCAATGACTCTCGATGATTTCACGCCCGCAGCTGGTTCGAGTTCATAAAGCGTTACGACAGGTCCTGGGCGCGCGTTGATGATTTCGCCTCTTACTGAAAAATCATCTAAGACTCCCTCTAGTAAATGTGCATTTTCCTCTAAGGCTTCCGCAGAAAGGCGCGCGCTTGCGGATGTTTTTTTAGGCTCGGCTAACAGAGTCAATGATGGCGTTTCATAGATTTCAGATGTTTTAGTTGGACGAGAAGGCGCGCGTTGTCGACGTCTTGAAGCAGCTGGAGTGGTTTTCTCTGGGGGGGCGATCATGTGATCTAAATCTTGATCTAAATTTCGCGGTGTCGGTGCATAGCTTGGCCAGCTATCAAGCTCATCAAAAGTGGGTTCTTTTCGAACTTGAGGTGTGAGCGGCTTGCTTTCTTGAATTTTACGTCTGTTTTTTAAAGTTGTAACTTTGCGGTCAAACCAGCTTTTTATCGCCAGGCCGGTATGAATCATCGCGCCGAAAGAAATAAGCGCAACGCCTGGCTCGCCATCTAAATCTTCATCATCATAGGCGCGTTGAGGATCTTCTTCAGGGATAAATGTATCCTCATCAACATTATTTTCAGCCTTTGCGCCCAACCCAGCTGCGCCGCTGACAGAAAGTATCGCGACAAACGCTGTCGTGACGCCAAATATCGCCATAGCAATGCTAGCGTTGGCAAAAATTGCGCGTGGGATGGATAAAACACCATCCCCTATGAGACCACCAAGGCCTGTGGGCAAAGGCCAACGATCAGTAGCAGGCAAGAGCGCGGCTGTGGCTGCAGAAGCGATGATACCCAAACACCATAGCCCAAGACGCCATGCCCCTCTGTCCAGACGTTGTAGCCGGATCAATCGCATGCCTTGCATCGCAAGTGGAATAATCGCAGCTATTGCGCCAAAGCCTACCAGCTGCATGATGACATCGGCGCTAATCGCCCCTGGCGCGCCTAAAAGGTTTCTCGGCGGAGTATTTGTAGCGTGATTAAGTGAGGGGTCTTGAGCTGACCATGAAGCTAGCGCTAGCGTCAAAGCGCCAGCGCTGATCATCATCGCCAGGCCACCCAACTGCTTCATCCGATTGGAGGTAAATTCATTGATCTGTTCGGAGAGGTGGCCTCTATGATGGCTCCGCATGATAATCATCGCTCGATTAGAAGGACAAAAAAGTTTTATCTTGTGGCGCATAAACAATGGGTCGCAACACGAAGAAGATTTTTTAAGGGTAAATTGTCTCGGTTAAGGGTTGATTAACCCTTGTAAAAATTGCGCACATAATGTGCGCCGTCTCTGATTAGTGGCTCTTTTGAAAATGATTATAAATAATTTGGGCTGTTGCTTTATTAACGCCGGGTGTCTTTTCAAGATCGGATAAGGCCGCTCGTGAGACCCCCTTTGCCGATCCAAAGGCCAGGAGCAGGGCTCTTTTGCGCGCTGGACCTATGCCAGTGATTTCATCAAGTGGGTTTTTGACAAACTCTTTGCGTCTTTTTGCTCTGTGCGTGCCAATGGCAAAGCGGTGGGCTTCATCTCGTAATCTTTGAATAAAGTAGAGCGCCGGGTCATGCGGCGGCAGACGAAAAGGCTCCCGGCCGGCAATAAAAAAGGTTTCTCGTCCAGCGTTTCGATCGGCTCCTTTGGCGATAGCGATGAGTGTAACGCCCTTGACGCCTGAGGCTTGTAGGGCCTCTTGCGCAATTTTAAATTGTCCTTGTCCGCCATCGATCAGCACCAAGTCGGGACAGCTTGGAAAACTATCGAGATCTGAGTTTTTGTCCTCTTCTTTAGCCAGTCGCGAAAATCTTCGATTTAAGACTTCACGCATCATACCAAAGTCGTCGCCAGGGGAAATTTGAGTGTTTTTGATATTAAATGTTCGGTAATGACTTTTCATAAACCCTGCCGGTCCTGCGACAACCATTGCGCCAATAGCTTGCGCGCCGCTTATGTGAGAATTGTCATAGACTTCGACTCTTTTCGGCGTATTTTCTAAGCCAAAAGCGGCGCTCAAAGCCAAAAGAAGTTTTTGCTGACTGGCGTCTTCAGATAATTTTCTTCCAAGCGCTTGTGTTGAATTTGTTAAAGCATGATCAACAAGTTCTTTTTTCTCTCCGCGCTGGGGGATAAGAATTTGTATGCGTTTTTGTGCTTTTTTCGACAAAGCCTCTTCAAGAAGCGCTTTACTCTCTATCGTGTGAGAGATGAGAACAAGCGGCGCGGAAGGATGTTCATCATAAAATTGAGAAAGAAAAGCCTCTAAGACTTCCGATTCAGTTAAAGCTGAATCGGCGCGCGGAAAATAAGAACGATTTCCCCAATTTTGATAGGCTCGAAAAAAAAAGGCTTCTATGCAGAAGCGGCCGGCTTCTTTGCTGATGGCAAAGACGTCGGCTTCCTCAATAGTTTTTGGATTAATTCCTTGTGTGCCCTGAATTGTTGATAGAGCTGAAATTCGATCCCTTAACCGAGCGGCGCGTTCAAAATCAAGTCTCTCTGCCGCCTGTGTCATCTCGATAGCAAGCTGTTCGCGCACATCCTGGCTTTTACCAGAAAGAAAATTACGTGCGGATTGAACTAAAATTGCATAATCTTCAATTGAGATTTCATTAGTGCAGGGCGCAGCGCAGCGCTTTATTTGATGGAGCAAGCAGGGACGGGTACGATTATCATAATAACTTTGAGTGCAAGAGCGCAATAGAAAGGCGCGTTCAAGGGTATTAAGCGCCCTATTGACTGCCCATATACTAGCAAATGGTCCATAATAATCCCCTTTTCGAATGCGTGCGCCCCTATGCTTTATGATTTGGGGCGCTTCATGATCATTTGAGATTAGAATGTAGGGGAATGATTTATCGTCGCGCATGAGGACGTTGAAGCGCGGTTTAAGCTGTTTGATTAAATTTGCTTCTAGCAAAAGCGCATCAGTTTCAGTCTCTACCGAGATGAAAATCATTGAAGCTGTCGCGGAGATCATTCTTGCGATACGATTGACGTGTCCAGCAAGACGCGTATAGCTGGCGACGCGTTTTCGGACGTTTTTTGCTTTTCCGACATAAAGCACCTCGCCAGTCTCGGCTACCATCCTATAAACGCCTGGACCGCTCGGAGCGTTTTTCCAATGCTGCTTAATGACGCTGATGCCCCGCTTTACGCTTTCTGGCGTCTCCGGATCTTGATCTGAAGGCAAGGGTAGATTTGCATCCATCATTTCAGCTTTATTGACTTTATCGAGATCATCTGTAGCCATATTGAGATCATCTTGAGGACGGGGCGGCTGGGTCATGGCGCAATGTAAGCAATGGATTGATATCATAAAAGAGCATTAATTTTAAGAAAACTTCTTTGGATCTGTAAGTCTTCGAGTGTTATCTTGAGAAATAGTATATGCTTATTTTGGGAAAAACAGAAAGCATAGTGATTTAATAGTCATCGCTAATATCTTTATTACTTTTTTTATTTCTTTTTGTATTAAATCTTGTATTTCACGCCCTCTAATTTTTTAATCAATCATCCCCAAATTTTACCCAGGATCCTCCTCAAAGGGGTATGAATATTTATTTTTATCAATTCTTCTAGAAGTTTAAATTTAGGATGAGATAATGCCAGAAAATAAAGATTAAGATTTGGTTAAATTAAATTACCATTCAATTGGCGTTAATCCATGGGTTTTGAGATAAGAATTTGATTGTGAAAACTGTTTAGATCCAAAAAAACCATTATGCGCTGACAAGGGAGAGGGATGGGCGCTTTCTAAAACTAAATGTTTAGTGCGGTCTATAGTTTTTCCCTTACGACGCGCGTATGCGCCCCACAGCAAGAAAACTATGTTTTGTTTTTTTTCTGCAAGTATTTTTATAGTGGCGTCTGTGAAAGTCTCCCAACCTTTATTTTGATGTGAGGCAGCTTGAGCGGCGCGCACAGTCAATGTTGCGTTAAGTAATAATACGCCTTGTTTGGCCCATCTAGATAGGTCTACATCCCTAGAAATGGGATGCAGTAAATCTGATTCAATTTCTTTGAAAATATTATTCAACGAAGGCGGCGGTCTAACGCCAGAGTTAACAGAAAAACATAGTCCATTTGCTTGTCCAGGACCATGATAGGGATCTTGACCAAGCAGCACTACTTTGACTTGATCAAAGGGACAAGCGTCAAAGGCTCTAAATATTAAATGCTCTGGAGGATAAATCGTTTTTTCAGCATATTCCTGACGTATATATTGTCTTAGCTGCGTAAAATAGTTTTGCGAAAATTCGCAAGTAAGATGTGGGCGCCAGCTGTCGTGAATACAAACGTCTTTATTTATCTTTTCGGTCATCGTATCTAGTGAATTTTTAACAATATAATTTACGTTTCATCCTTGTAGAGGGCCCCAGGCAGGATCGGAAGCATAGCCGGGAGTGGGCACAATGATTTCAGATCGTCCAAAGACATCAACCATATAGATCTTTGGTCCGCCGCCGCCGCCAGCCTCGCGGAAAAACATGATGAAGAGACCGTTTGGAGACCAGGTAGGTCCTTCATTGTGGAAGCCTTCTGTTAAAATTCTTTCTCCGGAGCCATCTGTTTTCATAACGCCAATAGAAAAATTTCCGCCACTTTGTTTCGTAAAGGCGATGTAGTCTCCTTTAGGCGACCAGACGGGAGTTGAATAGCGTCCACCGCCAAAGGAGATACGTTTAGCTCCTCCGCCACTGGCGGAAATGATATAAATTTGTTGTGAACCGCCTCGGTCGCTCTCAAAAGCAATTTGAGCCCCATCTGGAGAATAGGAAGGCGATGTGTCGATGGCGGTTGTTTCTGTCAGGCGCGTCGTTGCGCGCGAATGTAGATCCATCGCGTAAAGATTAGTCGAGGAACCTTGAGATAAGGACATTATTATTTTCTGTCCGTCGGGAGAAAATCTTGGAGAGAATGTCATGCCTGGGAAATTCCCAACGCTTTCTCGCTGATTATTTTCTATATTCATTAACAATACTTTCGGATCATCTTCAGCGCTAAAAGCCATATAGGTGATTTCTTGAGATGTTGGCGAAAAGCGAGGCGTGACTACAAGTTCATCGCCGTGCGTCAAGTAATGCACATTCGCTCCATCTTGATCCATGATGGCAAGTCTTTTTTTACGATTATCTTTTGCCCCAGATTCATCAACAAAGACAATTCGCGTATCAAAGAAACCTTTTTCACCGGTTATGCGTGTAAAGACGGCGTCGCTGAGTATATGAGCGACGCGTCGAATATTTGCAGAGTCTGTAGCATATTGCTGGCCTGAAATTTGTTCGCCTGTCGTTACGTCAAAGAGACGGAATTCTGTCCTAAGGCGACCGTCTCCAATCCGTTGAGAGCGGCCTGTTAGCACATATTGTGCGTCAATTGTTTTAAACGCTGCAAGATCAGGGCGTTGATCCGGGGGCGCAGCGTTGGGAGCTAAACCACTAATATCAACCGGTTTAAGAAAAACGGAACGTTTAAAGTTATTATTGATAATTGATGTAACGGTTTGGGCTGCGTCATCTCCAACAAAAGGACTGACCGCAATGCTGACGGGCTGAAAGCCTCCGCCACGTAATTCAATAATGCGTCCTGCACGAGCTTGTGTGAGAGGCATTGCCGCTAGACTTACGATCAATCCGGCGGCTTTGCGGCGCGTTAGGAGAAGGGTCATTTTGATACTCTTTTTTTAAAGTAGTTTTTAAATTGGGGTGATTAACTCTATGGCTCAATGCGAGTCTTGAAAGCGTATTGTGATATCGTGAAGTGTTTGATCGTAGAAAGGCATGAATTCGTCCGGTATTTTCATCGGACTACAGCGGCGTACAGCCTGCAAGGCTTGTTCGCCTCTTGCTTGTTCAACTGGATTATTTGAGGGGTTCATGAGTTGAGGACGGCCCTCTAACGCGCCTTCGCGCGAGAGATGAAATTCAACGACCGGGGCAAAGGTCGCTCCACCCAAAGAGAGCGCTGAAGCCCAACACGGATGATAATGATCGTGTATGTAAGCTCCAATGCGGGATTCCATTGTTGCAGACAACTTGTCTGCAGCTCCTTCTGGCGCGCCCAGCGACGCGGTTTTGAGCTCTTGACCTGTAGCAGCGCGCCTTTGCGCAGCTTCACGGGTTAGAAGATTCATGATGCTTGAAGCGCTAAATTTAGATGCCAGTGTGTTTTCCTCGCCTGATTTGGGTTTGGGCTCTTTCTCTGCTTTATCGGTGTCTTCTAATTTCTTTTTGTTTTCGAGCAGTTTGGCTAGCTCATCGGCTTTAAGACGCGGCGGGGGTTTTGGCGTCGGTGTATCGATATCTTTTGTCTCCGCCTCAAATTTCGGCCGTTTGGGAGGTTTGGGTTTGATGACTTCCGCCTCTTCAACCTCTGGCTTATCTTCTTCATTGGCTGCTTTATCTTTTACAGCAGGGGCAGGCTTTGGCTCAGCAGGTTTCGTTTCTGGCGTCTTTTCAGGCGATGGCAGAGATGAAAGCTTTTGTGGATCGGACGATGCGCTAGGCTCTGGCAATTTTTGCGCTTGTTGAGGCGGCGCAGGCTTGTCTTTTTCCGCTTGATTTAGTGGAGGCTCAGGAGGTGTGTCCTGTTTATCTGCTACTTTATCAACGCGCGGTCCAAGCTTGACTTCTTTTGCCGTTCTTTCGCCCTTAACTACAGAATTCAGCTCGCTATCCGAAACGACGTCAATCGGGATCATCTCCGCGGCGTCTTCAAATTTATCAGTATTTGCAAATAAGGTCATCGCCGCAATGAGCAACCCAATATGGGCGACAAGAGAAACGATGACACCAGGTTCCGACCGCGAAAATCTCAATTTCGCAGACTCACTTTTTCTCCTGCTCGGTCACAAGAGCGACTTTTTTATAACCAGCGCTTGTGATGAGCGACATGACTTCCGCTACACGTCCATAATTGACGGCTTTTGATCCTCGCACATAGATGCGTTCATCAAATCCGCCTTTAGCAATTTCTTTGAGCTTATCCAGGATTTGAGCCGTTTCGATTGGCTGATCCATCAAAAAGACTTGCCCTTTTTCATCTATGGCGATGGCGATTGGTTTTTGATCAATATTTAACGCGCCAGCTTTTGTTTGTGGCAAATCGACAGCTACGCCAGTCGCAAGCAGGGGCGCCGCTACCATGAAGATGATAAGCAGCACAAGCATGACGTCAATAAATGGAGTCATATTGATTTCGGCCATTGCGCGGTAACGCGGGACGCCGCGACGGCGTCGACCTCCGCCGCCGCCCGGCGATGAAACTGAGGCGCCCATTCTATGTTTTCCTTTTAGATGACACGTTAGGCCGCGCGGTCTCTGTTTGAGGAAGTGTGTTGATCAATTTGTCTGGATAAAATTGCAGAGAATTCATCTGCGAAGCTCTCCATTCGCGCTTGCGTCTTAGCAACGTCGCCTTGCATTTTATTATAAGCAATAAGCGCTGGGATAGCTGCAAAAAGGCCTATAGCAGTCGCTAGCAGAGCTTCTGCAATACCTGGCGCCACGACGGCAAGCGAGGTGTTTTTTGAAGCTGCGATTGATCGAAATGAGGTCATGATGCCCCATACAGTGCCAAACAATCCCACAAAGGGACCGGCGGAGGCGACTGTTGCGAGCACAAGTAGATTGGATTCTATTTTTTCAACTTCTCTCACAATTGAAACATCCAAAACTTTCTCTATGCGCGCTTGCAGGCCCATAAAACTCGCAGTTGAGTTTTGGAACGAACGTTTCCATTCGCGCATGGCAGAAACAAACAGTGTGGCGTTTCCTGTCGTCGGGCGTTCGGATAATTTTGCAAAAAGATCTTCAAGCGAATTGCCTGACCAGAAACTTTCCTCAAAACGTTCATTAGCCCGACGTAGACGACGTAACAGAAGCGTTTTGTCGATGATAATAGCCCAACACCACACAGAAGCGCCAAGCAGGCAAAGCATTACGATCTTCACGACGATGTGGGCCGTCCAAAACATACTTAAAATTGTAATTTCGGTTGCGGCTGGGGCGGCGGCGATATCGGCAGGGTTCATGCTGTGTCCTTGCAGGGCAATGCGTCGGCGCAATTGCTAATGAGCGATGGACAGGACTATGGCCTGTAATTTCGCCCTTTCTAGGGCCAGCGTGCGCCGCACAAATAATTGTTATAGCGCGAGTGTTAACAATCAGTTATGCGAAATCACTTTTTAGCTGGAGAGGAAACGAGACCGAACATTGGCTGGGAGGCGTTTAGCCTTGCGATTCTCGACGCAGACAACTGTAACGGCGGCTTGAACGAGCAATTCCGCCTCGCGCAGCACGCTCTGCTCAAGCAACACGGACGCTCCGCCAACTTCTGCAACGCGCGTTTCGATGGTTAGAAGATCATCCATCAGCGCCGGCTTTTTAAAATCAATATCCATGGCCCGGACAACGAAGAAAAAAGGCGTCCCGTTTGAGCCTTCAAGGAGCTCTCTTTGGTGCAAGCCAAGACCTCGCAGCAATTCACTTCGTCCGCGCTCCATAAACCTTAGATACGAAGCGTGGTAAACAAGCCCAGAAAAATCAGTATCTTCGTAATATATTCGGATAGTTATTTGATGAGGTCCCCTTTCGACGGCAGGGGATGCCATTGGCTTATTCATGGCTCCTCCGCAAATAGACCAAATTGCCCAAAAGGACGCGCGGGTTCAGCCAGCCCGAGATGGCGGAAAGCATTCGGGGTGAGCAGACGCCCGCGCGGCGTGCGTTGAAGAAAGCCCTGCTGCAGTAAATAGGGCTCAATGATATCTTCTATGGCGTCGCGCGGCTCGGATAGAGCTGCAGCGATTGTTTCGATGCCAACAGGACCGCCGCCAAAATTAAGTGCTACCATCTCCAGATAACGACGATCCATGATATCAAGGCCGATAGCGTCAACTTCCAGGAGAGATAAGGCTCGATCGGCAAGTTCTCGTGTGATGGCGTCAGCATCTTCAACAATCGCGAAATCTCTAACTCGGCGCAGAAGGCGACCGGCAATTCTTGGCGTTCCGCGTGAGCGACGGGCGATTTCTTGTGCGCCTTCCTCACTCATCCCAACGCCAATCACGCGCGCGCCGCGACGAATAATTAACTCTAATTCGCTCGCTGTATAGAAATTTAACCTAATTGGAATGCCAAAACGATCGCGGAGCGGCGTAGTAAGAAGCCCCGCACGCGTTGTTGCGCCAACTAAAGTAAAGTGGGCAAGATCAATTTTTACAGAACGCGCAGCAGGTCCTTCGCCGATGATTAAGTCAAGTTGAAAATCTTCCATCGCAGGATAGAGAATTTCTTCAATTGCTGGATTGAGGCGATGAATTTCGTCGATAAAAAGCACATCGCGTGGCTCAAGATTTGTTAGCTGCGCGGCTAGATCTCCCGCCTTTGCAATAACGGGCCCAGATGTAGAGCGAAAGTTAACACCTAATTCTCTTGCAATAATTTGCGCCAGAGTTGTCTTGCCTAGCCCGGGCGGACCAACCAAAAGAACATGATCCAAGGCGTCGCTACGCGTTTTTGCAGCTTCAATGAAAATCTTAAGATTTGCACGCGCTGCTTCTTGGCCGGTAAAATCAATTAGCGAGAGCGGTCTAAAGCTTTGTTCTCCATCATCGCTCCGCTGCTCTGGGCTGAGGAGGCGTTTTTCGGGCGAAACACTCACGAAGCTAGCTCCTTAAGCCCCTGTCGAATTAAGGCGCTCGTTTCAGCGCTTTCACCAAGCTTTTTAATGCTTGCAACGATTGCCGCGGTGCATTGCGGACGCGAATAGCCAAGATTTACAAGAGCAGAAATTGCATCATGCATGGTGGAGGGTAAATTTGTCGTCTGGGTTTGCGATGCAAGTTTTTCAAAGCCTGTATCAATTTGGTCGGTATGGGGAACTTTATCTTTTAATTCAGAGACAATGCGCGCCGCCAGTTTGGGGCCAATGCCAGGCGCACGCGCAATTGCCGTCTTGTCTCCAAATGCGATAGCAGATGACAGATCCGAGGTTGAATGAATAGACAAAAGCGCAAGAGCTACTTTAGCGCCAACTCCCTGAACGCTCTGAAGGAGCCTGAACCAATCACGCTCTTTGTCACTATCAAAGCCAAACAGGCGGATTGAATCTTCTCTCACCTGTGTTTCGATGATCAGCGTAACGAGTTCGTCTCGTCCATTTAAATTTTGGAGCGTTCGTGGAGAGCAATGTACGACATAGCCCACGCCGCTAACATCAAGAATAAGGTAGTCTTCACCATAGCCGTCAATGATGCCCTTGAGTTTGCCGATCATGCTGAAACTCTTGTGCGAATATTTCGATGTTGAGCGTGGCAAATGGCGACAGCTAATGCATCCGCTGCATCTGAGCTCGTTGGATTACTTGCCGGCAATAGCACGCGCACCATCATCTGAATTTGATTTTTGTCGGCATGTCCCGAACCTACGACTGTTTTTTTAACAAGGTTAGCCGCATATTCTGCAATGAGAAGGCGTGCTGTTGCTGGCGCCATTAAGGCGACGCCCCGCGCCTGACCGAGCTTGAGTGCTGACTGAGGATCTCGATTAACGAAGGTTTCCTCAATCGCTGCCTCACTGGGGGTATATTGGGCAATCACTTCGAGCAGACCCTTATTCAACTGTCTTAAGCGTTCGCCCATTTCTAGCTCAGGGGGAGGCTGGATACATCCGCAGGCGACAAAGGAAAGACGGGACCCTTGGCAATCAATGATGCCCCAACCTGTATTGCGCAGGCCTGGGTCGATGCCAATTATCCGAATCGCTGCAAGAGTCATTTGCTCAAGTTAGTCTTAAAGGCGGGCTAGAGACCAGCCGATAGGCCTCTTATTTGGGTTGATCGCCTCATATTTCTCTATGTCTGGCTTTTGGATCAACCAAGAGCACCAGCGCGTTATAAAGCCACCCTCAGCTGCTGAGTGATTTTTGAGCGTTTTTTTCAGCTTTTTCAGCTGCTTCCACTACCGCTTCAAAGGCAAGGAGCGTTGAGGCGTGGCGGACTTTATATTCTCTGACTGGTTCTAAAACAGCAATTTCTTCCCATCGATCTTTTGGTGGCGGGGCATTTTCTTTTAACATTTTTCTCAAAGCGTCACGGCCTGCGCGCAATTCATCAAGTGAGGCGCCGATTACATGGCGCGCTAATATTGAGGCAGAGGCTTGACCCAGCGCGCAGGCTTTTAATTCATGCGCGTAATCTGCAATACGGCCGTCATGGAGAATGACGTCAACAATAACAGTCGACCCGCAGAGCTTAGAATGCGCTGTCGCCGTTGCATCTGGCAGCGAAAGCCTGCCAATTCTGGGTATGTCCGCCGCCAGCGCTAGGATGCGATTGTTATAAATTGTTTCGATCATAACAGGGGAGCTCTAGGGCTTAACTTGTCGGATTAGCAGCCTATATAGTCGTCATGGATCAAGAGTGAAAGCGTTTAATAAACATATCGAAACGTTAGGGTTTCTGGTTTGGATTTCTGTGTCGTTTTTCTAGGCGGGATAGAATGTCTTCTGTAAATTCCTAACAGAATTTCTCTACTTTAAGATAATTATTATGTGAGAGGGCGCCGCATGGAAGAATTGGTTAAGACCCAGCTAGAATACTCTGACGGAGAAGGAGAGATGTCCCGTTCGGCGTCTTTTAGTAACCGTCTGTCTCCTCAAGCCTTTGCAGAAAAAGCTCAAACCCGGCCCTCGCGAGAGGAAGCGGAGGCTGCGGTAAGGACATTATTGCGCTGGGCTGGCGACAATCCAGATAGAGAAGGGTTGCAAGACACCCCAAAGCGTGTCGTCAAAGCCTATGAAGAATATTTCCAAGGCTATCGCCAAAATGGAGAAGAGCTTCTAGGGCGTGTCTTTTCCGAAGTCGAAAACTATAGCGACATTGTCCTAGTGCGAGACATAAATTTTTGCTCGCATTGCGAGCATCATGTTGCGCCATTCTTAGGAAAAGCGCATATAGCCTATTATCCAACCTATGGAGTCGTTGGGCTTTCAAAGTTAGCGCGTCTTGTTGATGTGTTTGCTCATAGATTGCAAACGCAAGAAACAATGACTGCACAGATAGCTCAAGCTTTAGTGACTCATTTAAAACCGCGTGGCGTTGCAGTCATGCTGGAAGCCGAACACATGTGTATGTCCATGCGTGGTATTAGAAAACATGGATCTTTGACGGTAACGGTGCAATTTTCAGGCTTGTTTGAAGATAATGCTGAGCAGCAGGCGCGCTTTTATACATTGCTTCGCGGCGCGCGCTAAATATGTGAGGAAGGTCTTTTTTCTATGGGAGATTATTTATTAGAAGAAGGTAAGCATTTTACTCCTAAATTTGACGCGAATAATTTAATTGTATGTGTAACGATAGAACACGCTACTCGTGAAGTTCTCATGGTTGCCTATATGAATGAAGAGGCTTTGAATAAAACTCTTGAAACTGGCTTTGCGCATTATTGGTCCCGCTCGCGCGCCGCTCTTTGGCGCAAAGGCGACACATCTGGTCAGGTTCAAAAAGTGGTCTCTTTAAGTGTTGATTGCGATCAAGACGCTCTTTTACTTTCTGTTGTGCCGGGTGGGGATGGTAAGGCTTGCCATACGGGACGAAAATCATGTTTTTACCGCGTTATTAAATCAACTTCTGGTGCCTATGAATTGACAGTTCTGGAAGACTGATGAGGTTAATAAAATGAGGCGTTAAATTAATTCAATAAATGACATAATTATTACCAAAAATTATAGTGCAACATCGTTAGTGAATTAAATAATATAGTTGATTTTTAGGCGTCTATTGGGTCGCATTAGGAAATCAACAACTGTAAGGGCGGCATATGACAGCGCCATATGAAACTAGCTCCACAGCTCGGGCTTCCGCAGATAAGGATGTTGAGAAAACCTCTAACGCTAAACGCAATGTTAAAATTGGACTTGCTCTTGGTGCTGGTGCCGCGAGAGGCTGGGCGCATATAGGCGTGCTGCGGGAGCTATTGGCGAATGGCTTGTATCCTGATGTCATTGCCGGGACATCAATGGGAGCGGTTGTGGGGGGCTGCTACGCTGCCGGTAAATTAGATCAAATCGAAGTATATGCTCGTTCGCTAACGCGACGGCGTGTTTTTACGCTGATGGATCTTTCTTTCACGGGAGGCAGTTTAATTGCTGGCGAGAGATTAAAGGCCGCCCTAGAGCAAGAATTGAGCGGTTTTCTGATAGAGAAGTTAGAAACCCCTTTTGCAGCCATCGCCACGGAGGTAGCAACTGGCCATGAGGTCTGGCTCCAGCGTGGCTCGCTTTCTCTAGCCATAAGGGCTTCTTATGCCCTGCCAGGCATATTTGAGCCCGTTCGCGTTACAGATCGTTGGTTGTTTGATGGCGCCTTGGTCAATCCTGTTCCAGTGACGGTATGTCGGGCATTAGGCGCAGACTTTGTTATCGCCGTAAACGTCACAGCGGATATGATGTACCGCGCTGGGGTGATTAGAGACGCTGCAGCTAATAGCAGTAAAAGTGGAATAAACGCCAAACCCTATGATCAACGGGCAGACGCCTCTCTCATTGAGCGAATATTGCCAAAGTATTTTGATCGGCGGAGCGATGAAGCTCCTAATGTTGGCAGTGTCATGATCGACGCCTTTAATATTATTCAAGATAGGATTTTGCGGTCTCGCCTAGCGGGAGACCCTCCAGATGCGATCATCACCGCGCATATGGAAGATGTCGGTATGTTTGATTTTCATCGCGCAGAGAAAATTATCGAAATCGGACACCTTGCAGCGACGCGGGCATTGCCGAATATTTTCTCCTATCTTCCAAATCTAACTCAAAATCGTTAAGAGGCATGCGCTCTTACGGGATCAAAAAAGCTAAAAACCAGTAGACCGCAAAGAAATCCGCCTAAGTGCGCCTCCCAGGCAATAGAACCCTCTATGCCAAAGGAGCGAGGAAAAATGCCCATCATTAAATTTGACGCAAGCCACACCATCATAAAAACAACAGCAGAGCGATTGGAAAAGAGCTTATTGAGTGACTTAACAGCGCCTTGAGATTGGTTTTGCGTTTGGGCGCGTTGGGATAGGGGCGAGGGATCATCAAAGGCAAATCGAATAGTGCCCGCAATGGCGCCTGAGATGGCGGCAGAGGCACCGACTATGGGAATAGTTTCACTCATGTGAAACCCATAATGGGCTAATGCGCCAGCAATTGCGCAAAGAGCCATAAAATAAAGGAAATTGATTGAACCCAGTCGACGCGCAATGGGAGTGCCAAAAGCGGCAAGAGTCAGTCCGTTAATAAGCAGATGTGTCCAGTTTGCATGCAGGAAGGCGTAGGTCAGAAGGGTGACAAAAACAAAATTATCTTTTTTCAATGAACTCAAGTCGTTTAAATATGAATCGTCCGATAGATTTGAGATCTCGCCGATCATTGGGGGCGGAAAAAACAGGATGTTTAATCTCTCTGGAACGAAGGCGAGTGTTTGATAAATAAACTGAGATAAGGCGTGGGGGCCATACTCTGCAATCAGTTGGAGCGCTGTAAAAATGAGAAGGAGACTAGTAATAACGCTTGGTAAGTTTATCGCTTTTTCATGATTTTGTGACAATAGATACGACCTCGTGACTAGAGAACTTTAGTATAAATGAAATAGTTATTTGAAGAGCAAATTATTTAATTGTCATTACATCTATGTTCAATAGCTATCTCATTGATCTACGAATAAATAAATTATTGCAACTGAATAGATCGCTTCTATTTTAATCCTGTTTGATTCCAAGCTTGTAATAATCTCAATTTTAGTGCGAAAAAAATCATTCACTGGCTTATTCCTTTTGGGCTCTCCTAGCCTGGATAAGATTGGCAGAATCTCGGGCAAATTCATTTATTGAGCGGTTATATAGATTGTTCTTGCCAAACAAGCCCAAAGGGTTGCAGAGTTGAAAATTAAGAAATATCAGCTCCTAACGAGGCTATTTCGGGGTCGAGGCGATAATGATTAGGCCATCTGAGCGTGAAGCAAAGCTAATCCAGACACGTAACTTAAAAATGGCGCGATCGCCGCATGCGTATGTAAGAGGCAACACTGTTAGATTTTATGAGTGGCTTGAGCAACAAAAAAGAGGCGCGCTGCCAGAGGGTCCGTCAATATGGATCTGTGGCGACTGCCACGTTGGTAATTTAGGGCCGGTTGCAAATTCTAAGGGCCGTATTCAGGTCCAAATCCGTGATCTTGACCAAACAGTGATCGGTAATCCAGCCCATGATCTCATTCGGCTAGGACTATCCCTTGCTTCGGCGGCTCGGGGCTCTGAGTTACCTGGTGTAACAACAGCACATATGATTGAATCTCTTGTTGAAGGGTATGAACAAGCTTTTGAGCCGGATTGGAATGGTGAAGATGATGACGATATGCCGGATTCGGTGCGTAAAGTTATCCGTAAATCTAATCGCAGGACATGGAAACATCTCGCGCGCGAAAGAATAGCTGATACGAGCCCTGTTATACCGATTGGTAAAAGATTTTGGGTCCTCGACGAGGAGGAAAGACAGGGAATTCATCAATTATTTGCGGATCAAAATTTAAAAAGTCTAGCGACAACCTTATGGTCGCGTGATGATGACGCTTCAGTGAATGTTGTGGACGCAGGCTATTGGATGAAGGGTTGTAGCTCTTTGGGTCTATTAAGATACGCCGTGTTACTGGCAGTTGGAAAAAAAGGGGTGGATCTAGAATATTGTTTGATGGATATCAAAGAGGCCGTAACGACAGCCGCCCCGCGCTATGATAATGTAAAAATGCCCTCTACTCATGGTGAGCGAATAGTTGAGGGATCTCGCTATCTCTCCCCATATTTGGGACAACGGATGAGATCTGGCTCGCTTAATGACCGTTCTGTTTTTATACGAGAATTAATGCCTCAAGATCTTAAAATGGAGGTTGAACGGTTAACTCAAACAGAAGCCATCAAGACAGCAAAATATTTAGCGATGGTTGTTGGTCGAGCGCATGCGCGACAAATGAGTAGCGAGTCTCGCAAAGAGTGGCAGGCAGATCTACAGAAAACGAGATCAAAATCTCTCGATGCGCCATCCTGGTTATGGTCATCAATTGTTTCTTTGCTCATGAGTCATGAGGGCGGCTATTTAGAGCATTGTCGCCGCTTTGCTCTCACGGCGTCAGAGGCAAAAGAACAATTGAAATAAAGCTGTATTCTTAAGGATGAAGAGAAGTTAGAAACCAGCATCGGTCAAATTGATTGTGGCCGGCAGCGCTTTTGAGATGAAGCCGTTGATGATCAGTAATTTAGCGTCTTAAATAGGCCTGAGGTCAGGATCAAAACAATTAAGCCAGTGCATAAAATAAGTGCTTCTTGCGCAGGCGTTGTTTCTGAACATCCATATAAGAGACGCTTAATATTTTTGACTTTACTACGCAAACGCTGCCCTTTCACACTCATTCGCCTAAAATCAAAGGCATCTGCAGGACTTCATATCTTATAGCGATAGAGTAAATAATTCCTTTATGGATTGGCATATTTAAGATTAAAATAAACTTTGAGCCTTAGAGTCATTTAAATCTATAAAAATAAATGATCCTTAATGAAATGATTGTATTAAATTCACGCCAAAGATATGAACGTGAATGCAGAAATATAAGCACTGACCGAGCATAAAATTGCTATTGTTTTAGATAGCATAACAATGATC
>BJGJ01000002.1 GCA_014190435.1 Methylocystaceae bacterium
TAGAAGCGGCGATGCTTTTGGCGCCTGGGGGAGAGTTTGCTTATGCGCTGTTAACATCTGCAATGGGCGCTGGCGTTTTGCCGGGTCATTTTGGCGCTGAAGCGATGGTGGTTGTGACGATCAGTATTTTTTTTATACCCCTCTTAGGCCGTTTTGGCGCTAGTCTGACAAAGCCTAAAAGTAAAAATGATGACTTAACCCGTCACGCAGATCTTATGCCGGTTACGCAGGTCGCTGAAAATAGGGTCATGATCGTCGGATTTGGAAGAATTGGCGGCCTTGTTGGAGAGATGCTGAAGCGTCACCAAATCCCTTTTGTGGCAGTTGATGATGTTGTCTCGATTGTTTCTACTGCGCGGCTCAATGGCGTCGAGATCTATTGGGGTAATGCGCAAAGGCGTGATTTTTTATTAAAATGCGGGGTTGCGCAAGCTAAAGCGCTTGTCGTTACAATTGAAAATCCGCCCGCTACTGAAGAAATCGTTCGGCTTGCCCATGAGCTCCGGAAAGACCTCATTATTGTGGCGCGTGCACGCGATGCGCGTCACGCTACGGAACTTTATCGACTGGGCGCAAGTGACGCCATTCCTGAAACGATTGAAGCTAGCCTTCAGCTTGCAGAGACGGTTCTGGTCGATATTGGCGTGCCAATGGGGCATGTCATTGCGTCGATTCATGAAAAAAGAGATGAATTTCGTAAAATGCTTCAACCAAGAAATGAGCAGGCGCGTGCGCGTCAACGGGCGCGTCGAAGTAGCCCCAGGCGCCTTCATCCCCAATAGGCCCCATCTGCTCCCGAGGCTCAACGTTCTGACTAGGCCGTTTTGCACAGAATAGAATTGGCCGAGAAATTATGCGCTGGAGGCAATTTGGCTTGCGCCAGCCTGAGCGGGGATGATTAATCTCAAGGAGGGGGTGATAGTCAAAGCGCCTGTCCACCGTCGGAAACATGCTATAAGCCGATTCAAGGTGTCGTTTATCTGAAGCAAAGGTCCCTAATATGCGTAGTTGCCTAATCCTTCGTCTCGCGGCTGCTCTCCTTTACGCTTTGTTTGGGGCGCATACGGTTCATGCTGAAGAGACGCTTCGGGATCAGGCTAGAAAAATATTTGAACCTATCCCGCAAACGGCCCCGGTTACGCCAAATGATCCGGCCACGCCAGAAAAGCTTGCTTTAGGCAAAATGCTTTTTTTTGAGCCTCGCCTATCAGACACCCACGGCATTAGTTGCGCAGTTTGTCACAACATCAGTATCGGCGGTGTTGATGGAGGTGAACTATCTGGAGATCGTAACGCCAAATTGGCGGGACGAGAGGTGCAAACAGTACTCAATGCCGTTTTCAATAAATCACAATATTGGGATGGGCGCGCCAGCGATCTTAAGGACCAGGTCGTGAATTCGGTAATGGCCAATCCCAAGGCGCTATTGAAGTCGCGCGGTGGACCTGTGGCGATCAATCCAGTTGAACTTACCGCTTCAAAGCAGCATGCGATTGATCAATTAAGGTTAATGCCTGCTTATGTCGATGCCTTCAAAAAGGCTTTCCCAGAGCAACCTGACCCACTTGTCTATGAAAATATTGGTCGAGCGATCGCGCTTTTTGAAGCAACTTTGATTACTCCAGATGCGCCTTTTGACCGTTGGCTTACTGGAAATGACATTGCTTTATCACAAGAGGAAAAAGTTGGTGTGAAGCTTTTTATCGATAAAGGCTGTGCGTCTTGCCATAGCGGAATTAATCTAGGCGGCAATGCATACGCAAAATTTGGAGTTGTAACGCCCCCAGCAATCGAACATCTTCCAGCAGATGATCAAGGTCGATTTAGTGTTACCAAGGCCGTAGCTGACCGCTATGTGTTTAAAGTACCTGGGTTACGCAATGTCGAATTGACGGCACCTTATTTTCATAATGGATCAACATTTGATCTATCAAAAGCTGTGTCTGTTATGGGCACCAGTCAGCTAGGCGTCACTTTGTCGGAAGATGAAACGAAAAAAATAGTCGCTTTCCTAAAAGCTTTGACCGGCCGTCAACCTGAGGTGACATTGCCAATTCTCCCACCCCGGAGTCATTAATTCTACAAGGAATGCTTGGGATTTTTTTTACAAGCTTTTTCCTTTGATCGTGGAAAGTTCTCAATTTGAACGCCTGATGTAAGTCTCTTGCGTTTAACTTAGACAATCTCTGCATGGCGTTTACGCCATGCTAGTTATAGGCGCAAAGCGCATGTGGCGAGAGCAGCTATATTATTTTTGGGATGGGCGGGATCGCCTGACAATCGGTCGTCTAAATTTACCAACTGATAGCGCCTTACCTTACCTCACTATTGTTTCAGCGTCTGATGAATTCTTCCGCAGCACCACAACGCTTCTTGATGTCATCGACATCTCGCGTTGGAATTCTGACATTCTCGTTATCCTGCTGCCCGAGGGTCATCGCTTTTTAAGAGTGACCTCAGGCGATGGTAAGACCGTGACTATTCGCTTAGTTGCCGATCTTGCGCTAGTAGCAGAGACAAAAACCCAAATTCTAATGGCGCTAGTAGATAAGAATGAGGGCGATGGAGATATTTTACTTGAACTAAAACCCCTTGAAAGCAATGATAGTCTTATAAGCGCAATACGCCGAGAAATTACGCAACAGTCTTCAAAGCTATTATGGGCATTAAGCCAAAGCCATGTTTACGAGCGTTTTGAAGAAAATGATTGGTTATTATGGTTAGCCCCAGCAACCCGCGTTTATCCTAGCACGCAAGCTCGGATTGTAATTCTACCTCAGCCATTGGATTTACATGCTAGCGCCGATATGCGACAGGCGCCGTTTTCGATCATGCAGCATTGGCTCAATGAAAATGGCGCGCCTCGCGCAATTATACAGATCCGCCTCCCTCAGACATTGGAAGACACTACCCAGCTCTTGCGCCGCGTTTATGCCTTTATAGCGATGCGGCAACGTCAGCGGTTGAATATTTGGAATCAATTACAAAAGCTTAATGGCGCGCCGCAAATTGATCCGCTTAATCTTATAGATCTGAGAACAGCAACCGGTAGATTTGATGAATGTCCCGACACAGTCGCCTCAGATGGGTCAATCAGTATTGTTAACCTCTTACGCTTAATTCTCGATCCAGAAAAATATGCTGGTCACGGCATTGCTGTGCGACGACAGGCAATAAGCGAAGGCAATCGCAAAAATGGCGAAATCGTAGAAGTAGATTTCTTTGCCGCGACGCTTGGCGATGATGTTGGTCTTGTTTGTCCAACTGCAATGGTAGGCGATTTGTTGATCGCGCCTGTTGATCCTGGCGGGCCAGAAAAGCTCCGTTTATTGCGGTTTAGTCCAGATGGCCTCCAACCATTACGCGCCAGAGAAGATGATCCATTGGCTGGTGAAATTATCAATTACGTAATGCAAGTGTCTCAAGCAACATCATTTCAGTCACAATTACGCAAATGTCGAGAATGCTTCACTGCGTTGCTCAATAAATCTCTTACAGGCGTTTTAACCATTTCTCCATTCGATTTATCAGACGCATGGGAAGGATTAGATCCGCTTATGCAATTGAGTTATGCGCGTTTGGTTAGTCGGATTGCGCCAATGAAACGCCAGAGGCTTTTTGCCTTAGGCGGATATTTAGCTTACGCGGCTGATCCCGCCTTAGCTACAGCGTTAGCGACAAGCGGCAAGTTTAGTGAGATAGAGACTCAACGATCCTTGACGGGAGGATCTGTCAGGGGATCGCTACTTCAGCGATATTTAGCAGCGTGTGACGCGCGCGGCATGTCAGCTGATAATATGACGTTAAGGCAACAAGCGCGGGCTTTACTTGTACTAAAACAAGATGAAGATCTGTTGGCCTTGCGGCAGGCGCGGATATCATTACCTGATGAAATAGAGCGATTGCCGTCGCTCTCTAGGGTGGCTCACAAATTGAGTGATAGAGTCTTATTAGGCCGCGCCTTGAAATTTTATGAACAAAGCGACGATAAAAAATCAGCTGCCATCCTTATCGATTATCTCGCTGGATATGACCAGGGCCTTTGGCTTTCGCCCGATCGTGCAGAAGCGCTGGAGAAGGTGCTAAGTTATAAAGAGTTAATCGATATTCCGCGCTATTAATTTGTGGACTTTTTAAAAAGCATATTTTTATCAAGGCTTTAAGAGAAGGATAGCGTCGAAATCAATAAGATAGTTTTTTAGCGAGGTAAGTAGTTTAGAGCTGCGGAATTTATGCAATAACGCAAGCCTGTAGGTTTTGGACCATCAGTAAAAACATGTCCAAGGTGCGCATCGCAACGTTTACAAGATACAGCAATACGACGCATGCCAAATGAATTGTCGGAAATTTCAATAACATTTTTTTGCGAGATTGGAGCCCAGTAGCTCGGCCATCCAGTGCCTGAGTCAAATTTTGTACTAGAGTCAAAGAGTTTTGTTTGGCAGCCAATACAAAGGTAGAGGCCCGTTGCGTGATTGTCCCAGTAACTACCGGTAAAAGGGCGTTCTGTGCCCTCTTTGCGCGTAACCTCATAGGCTTGGTCTGACAGCGCCTCGCGCCATTGAGCGTCTGTTTTAATGAGTTTATTTGTTAAAATAATCCCCTTACTGACGCCCGTGTCATCAAAATCTTCAATTTCAATTTTTGTGTCGCTATACGCAGGACGCGGCAGACACAAGGTTAACGTCGTACTGAAGATAAGGCTACGACGAGACCATTGATTAGACATGATATACTCCAGCTATTTATGAAGTCTTATATTTGTCAGAAGCAAAAATAAAGCAAATCATTTGCGACCAAATAATTTTTCAATATCGCTAAGTTTTAATTCTATATAAGTAGGCCGACCGTGGTTGCATTGGCCGGCACCTGGCGTTGTTTCCATTTCTCTAAGCAGCGCATTCATTTCTGCGGCGCTGAGCCGTCGACCAGCGCGGATAGAGTAATGACACGCGCATGTGGATAAAACGCGATCCAGTTGACGCGAGAGACCGCGCGTATCGCCCTCTTCAGCAAGAAGATCGGCGATATTGGCGATGAGCGCCTTATGATCAATGTCTCCGAGTATAGAGGGACTTTCGCGAACAAGAACGGCCCCCGGTCCAAAGAGCTCTAACACCAGACCCAAGGTCGCCAATTCCTCAAGCACAGTTGAAATCGCCTGCAGTCGAACGGCGTCTAAATCTACAACAATTGGCATGAGAAGCATTTGTTTTGCTATGCCATTTTGTTCACGCTGACGCTTAAGGTTTTCGTAAAGAAGACGTTCATGTGCTGCGTGCTGATCAACAATTACAAGTCCGTCATGAGTTTGAGAAATGATATAGGTTTCGTGTATCTGCGCCCGGGCGGCGCCCAGCGGAGCATGATCGTTTTCCCTTATGTTCTCTATGTCTTGTTTCATTGCTTCATGAGGGCGCGCATCTGCAGAGGGCGCAATATTTAGAAACGCTTCTTGTTGGTTTTGCGTTAAATTTCTTGGCGCTGATGGAGAATTACGAATATCCCAATTTATCGGCGGCCCCGTCCGATGTGTGTATTTTCCTGCAAGCAGGTTAAGGGCGGCGTGAGTGTTTGTGCTTGTACTACGATGGCTTTCACGCGCTAGAGCCTGCTTTAATGCTCCAATGACGAGACCGCGGATCAATCCAGGGTCGGCGAATCTCACTTCTGCTTTGGCGGGATGAACATTGATGTCAACGATTCTCGGATCGCAATGAAGATATAGGACGAGAGAGGGATGACGATCGTAAGCAAGAAAATCCATATAGGCTGCGCGAATTGCGCCAGTAAATAACTTATCTCGTATTGGCCTGCCGTTCACATAGACAAATTGCATTTGCGCATTGCCCCGATTGTAGGTTGGCAAACTTGCAAAGCCAGTCAGCGTGATATTTTCGCGATTGGCGTCTATCTCTATAGAGTTGGCGTGAAACTCCTCTCCTAGCACTTGAGCAATTCGTCGTCGTTTTCCGACAGTGGCATCATCGCAGGGCGCATAGTCAAATGATGCGCCCGCATCAGCAGCAAAACTAAACCCAACCTGAGCATGAGCCATCGCTAATCGTTTGATAACATCGGCAACAGCTGCAGTTTCTGTTCGTTCAGTTTTTAAGAATTTAAGACGCGCAGGAGTCGCGGCAAATAGCGCGCGCGCTTCGATACGCGTGCCTCTCGGCCAGTTACTGGCTAGGAACTCTTTTTTCTGTCCAGCCTCTATGCGAAGTTTATAACTATGCGGCTGATTGAAGATACGTGTATCAATCGTCAAATCTGTGACAGCTGCGATTGAGGGAAGAGCTTCCCCACGGAAGCCGAGTGTGAGGATGTTGGTTAAGTCCCCATTAGGAATTTTTGACGTTGCATGGCGTTCGACAGCGAGCGCAAGGTCTTCTTTGCTCATTCCGCAACCGTCATCGATGATGCGAATGAGTTTACGTCCTCCTTCCTCGATCGCAATATCAATTTGTTTAGCCTCAGCATCGAGGGCATTCTCTACAAGTTCTTTTACGGCTGATGCGGGTCGCTCTATGACTTCACCAGCGGCGATTTGATCAATCAGAATAGGGTCAAGCCGCCTCACGACCATTTTATTTTTTTACCCCGAAAGTCATGAGATTTATTTGCCGGTTCATGGAGAAGTGCTCGAAAGCGACTTCATCTGCCAACTTTCCAAGGTCGGGCCAAACATGGGGGTTGCATAGCGTGGTGTTTGCGTTGGATGATCGATGGCGTTCGAGTGAGCATTCCATTGTTCAGAGGCATGGAATAAGGGCACAACATAAAACCCTGAGAGCAAGACGCGGTCATAAGCTCTGACAGCAGTGATAAATTCTTCATGCGTTTGTGCGGCGAGTAAAGCCGATATCATAGCATCAATAGCTGGCGAGCTAGCTCCAGCAAGATTAAAAGAAGCTTCCTGTGTCGCGCTGACGGAGCCCCATCGATTTCTTTGTTCATTTCCCGGAGAGGCTGACGCAACCCACTGGCCAATCATCATATCAAAATCAAATTTCTGACGTCGGCGTTGATACTGAACTTCATCAACTAAGCGCACTTGCGCCTCAACGCCGATCCTTCTTAAAGAAGATGAGAAGTTTAGCGCTAAGCGTTCTTGATTGCGATCCTTCACCATAATTTCAAAACTTACCGGAGCACCGTCTTTGGTTAAGACATCGCCTTTGATGCGATAGCCAGCCTGAGCGAGTAATTCGAGCGCTTGCTTAGCTATTTCACGATCTCGACCTGTGCCATCATGAATGGGAGGCCTCCACTGACCTTCTAAAATATCTTTTCTGACATCGCTCAAATAGGGCGCAAGTAGATTTAGCTCCGCTTGATTGGCGGCTCGACCAGAGGAGGAAAGTTCAGACTCGTCAAAAAAACTTTTTGTGCGGGTATAAAGGCCTGAGTATAGATTTGCATTAACCCATTCAAAATCGAACATTAAGCCAAGGGCTTCGCGTAATTTTATATCTTTGAAAAGCGATTGACGGGTGTTGAATACGAATCCTTCTAGGCCTTTGGGCATATCGTTTTTTAAGACCTCTTTAACGACGCGTCCATCTTTGGCTGCAGGAAATTCGTAACCTGTTGACCAGCGCGTTGTGCTCGTTTCATCTCGATAATCAAGCAGGCCCGCTTTGAAGGATTCAAAAAGAGAATTACCATCGCGGTAATACTGAATATCTATTTCATCAAAATTATAAAAGCCGCGCTGGCTTGGTATATCGACACCCCAATAATTTGGGTCTTTTTGCAAGAGAAGACGGGCGCCGGGTTTAACATCAGCGACGATATAGGGACCTGATCCTAAGGGCTTTGCTAAGCTAGCGTCAGGAAAACGTTCTATATCTGTAGCGTGTTTTGGCAGAACAGGCATAATCGCCAAGATTAAGGGCAATTCTCGGTCGCCTGCGCCGGTTAGATCAAAGCGGACGGTCAGAGAATCAGAAGCCTCAACGTTTTTAACGAGGGAGAAGGCGCCTCGTTGTTGGGGGCGGCCTTTAGATTTGAGTAAATTGAAGGTGAAGAGGACGTCGGCGGCTGTTATGGGCGCGCCATCTGAAAAGTGTGCGTGCGGATTCAAGTGAAAAATGATGAAGCTGCGCGCAGGGTCAACGTCAATCCAAGCGGCGATGAGCGGGTAAAGCGTGAAGGGTTCGTCAAGAGAGCGTGCCATTAAACTTTGAAAAACATTACCCACTAAACCTTGAGCGGCAGAACCAGATTTGAGGTTAAAAGGATTGAGGCTGTCGAAGGTCCCGGAAAGACCAATTCTGAGTTGTCCGCCTTTTCGCGCGTTAGGATCGGCATAGGGAAAATGATGAAAATCCTCAGCCAAAGCAGGGTTGCCATGCATCGCAAGCCCGTGGGCGCGGGTTAGGTTAAGCTGTTGGGGCGAACGCATGAGCGCGGAAGGTTCGGCAGCAAGCAGCCGAGGGCTGAAAAGGAAGGCAAGGAGCAGGAGACTCAGCCCGAGACGGGAGGAGTGCTGGAAACCGGCACCCTGCCGGCGAATCGCGACGCTTGTCATGCGCCAACAATAGTCAAAGCTGAGACCTCTTTAAGGCGCTGAAGGGCTCAATCGCCCCGCAATTTCAGTTTTTTCAGTAAAAAAGGGTCACAAGCAGCTCAGGAACGGTCTGGATAGTCTGGAATTTACCTGCGTGACCATGTATGAGCAGTTTGTCGTTCCGGCGGCTTGGTCTGTCGGAAGCAATCGCGGTTTCGGGCTAATTGTTGTCCCCTCACAGGAGAGTAGCGTCCGCTCGTCGGGCATGCACTGTGAGAAGGTGGCAGTATCGCCTGTTTGTGACGCCTCCCTGGCGTCGCCGAGCCGAAAATCGAAAGGATTTCCGATGTCGATCCAAGTTTCGCGCCTTAGCGCGATCGCCTTTGCGGGAGCCTTCCTGCTGGCTGGCGCCCAGGCGCAAGCCCAGGTGCCTGCTGCTGCCCCCGTCGCTGCGCCAGCTGGCGTTGCGCCCCCCCAGGGCGCTGCTCCGGGCGGTCCTGTCGCTGCGACCCTAACTGCGGTGCAGCCAGATTGGACTAAAATATGCGGTGCCGACCCGGCGACAAAGAAAGAGATTTGTTACACAACCCGAGATTTTGGCGTCCCTGGCGCTAAGCCAGAAGATCCGCCGCAGCCTTTGTTGGCTTTGGCCGTTTATGACCCAAAAGGGGATGACCAGAAGCTGATCAGGTTGCTGTTGCCGCCGGGTCTGATGTTAAAGCCTGGTTTCCGTTTTGCAATTGATAAAGGTGCAATGGAAACAGGTGCGTTTGAAATTTGTTTTCCGAATGGCTGTTTTGCTGAAGCTAAAGTGAAAAAGGCTGTCATTGACGGAATGAAAAAAGCCGAAAAGATGACCGTCATAGTCAAGAACCAGGCTAATGCGGAAGTAACCTTCTTTTTGCCGCTTGATAATTTTGGCAAGGCTTTTGACGGCGCGCCGATAGACCCGAAGGTGCTCGAAGAGCAGCAGAAGAAGCTTCAGGCTGAGCTGCAGAAAAAGGCAGAAGAAGAGCGCAAGCGGTTAGAGGGTAAAGGTCCAGCTCCGGCTCCAGCGGCAAAGTAAGCTTTAGTCGACGCCCGCCGTTTAAGGCGCGTTAAAATTAAACGTCCGCACAAATTTGTGGGGGCGTTTTTTAACCTGCGTCAGCTGCGATTTTTCAGATTAGTGTCGGATTGGGGCGCGTACTCGATAAACCCCGTCTATATCTCGCTCAAATGTTTCTTCCACTTGAGGATGGCGAACAGGGTCTCCGGAGGTATCTGGTATAAGATTTTGTTCTGAAACATAAGCGACATATTCTGTTTCAGCATTTTCCGCGAAGAGATGATAAAAAGGCTGATCCTTGCGCGGCCTTAACTCTTCAGGAATTGAGAGCCACCATTCTTCTGTGTTCGCAAATTCAGGATCGACGTCATAAATTACGCCGCGAAAAGGATAGCGACGGTGTTTGACAACCTGTCCAATCGCAAATTTAGCGAAACTTTCTCGCGGCATTCCACTAACGCCTATCAACGCAACAATAAAACGCTCGTGTCGTAACCCAGCCTTGCCAGCGTCGTCAACGGCGCAGACGCAACTTGTTTATTTCTCAAGCGCCGCCACGCCAGGCAAGGTTCTGCCCTCGAGCCATTCCAGAAAAGCGCCGCCGGCAGTCGAGACGTAGGAGAATTGCTCTGCCGCCCCAGCTTGGCTGAGCGCTGCTACTGTGTCGCCGCCTCCAGCGATTGAGCGTAATTTTCCCGCAAGAGTAAGCTGTGCGGCGCTTTGCGCAATGAGTTTTGTGCCTTGGTCGAAAGGCGGTAATTCAAAAGCTCCAAAAGGTCCGTTCCACACAAGCGTCTTGCAGTTTTGGAGAATTGCTTCGACCTGGGCGATGGATTTTGGTCCAACATCAAGAACCATATCATCGGCGTCAATTTTATCTACACTAACAATGCTGCTTGGCGCATGCGCTTCAAATTTTTTTGTTACAACGACATCAATAGGTAAAATAATTTTGCAATTTGCAGCTGTCGCTTTGGCAAGTACATCTCGCGCTGTAGGAGCAAGCTCATATTCGCAAAGCGACTTACCAACATTGACGCCTTGCGCCGAAAGGAAGGTGTTCGCCATGCCACCAGCAATGACAAGATATTGCGTCTTACGCACAAGATTGCCGAGCAGATCTAATTTCGTAGAGACTTTGGCTCCGCCGACAATTGCAATGACGGGACGTTGTGGGTTTAGTAACGCTTCGTTAAGCGCCTCAAGTTCTGCTTGCATAGATCTACCGGCATAAGCAGGCAGGACATGGGCAAGTCCCTCCGTTGAGGCATGCGCTCGGTGAGCTGCGGAAAAAGCGTCATTGACGAAAACATCGCCATTTTTCGCTAACTCTGCGATAAAAGACGCATCATTTTCTTCTTCTTCTTTATGAAAGCGCGTATTTTCTAAAAGCGCAACCTCGCCGCTTTGAAGCGTATCAACAACCGTAGCGGCAGAGCGCCCTACGCAGTCATCAGCGAATGTGACTGTTCGGTTGAGATATTGCTCTAGTGCGGGTAAAATCTGGCGCAATGAATCTTCTTCAAGTCGGCGTCCTTTTGGGCGGCCAAAGTGAGCGAGTAGGATAACTTTACCGCCTTTTTTGCTGAGTTCTTGAATCGTCGGAAGAATGCGTTCAATGCGTGTTGCATCGCTGACTCGGCCATTTTCCATGGGCAGATTTAGATCAACGCGTAAAAGTATGCGTTTGTCTTTTACATCCACTTCATCAAGCGTATGCAGATACGCCATTAGCGCGCTCCTAGAATTATCAGTCGCATGAGTCTAAATTCAATTTTGAAATTATCGCTAGATTAATTGGCCCATGAGAGCGGCTGTATCAGTCATTCGGCCTGAGAAGCCCCATTCATTGTCATACCAGCTGAGAATGGAAACAAGATTGCCGTCCATTACCTTGGTTTGATCAAGATGGAAGCAGGAAGACAGTGGGCTATGATTGAAGTCTATTGAGACAAGCTTCTCATCGGTGTAGCCAAGCACCCCCTTCATTGGACCGTCAGCGGCAGCTTTAATCGCGGCATGTATTTCTTCTTTTGACGTAGGACGTTTAGAAACAAATTTTAGGTCAACCGCCGAAACATTAGGAGTCGGTACGCGGATCGCATAGCCATCAAGCCTACCGTTGAGTTCAGGCAAAACTAGCCCTACAGCCTTAGCTGCGCCAGTTGATGTTGGAATCATTGATAAAGCCGCAGCGCGGGCGCGATAGAGATCTTTGTGGTATGTATCAAGTGTAGGTTGATCGCCAGTATAAGAATGGATCGTTGTCATAATGCCTTTTTCGATGCCAATGGCTTCGTTGAGAACTTTTGCTACGGGCGCTAGGCAATTCGTGGTGCAGGATGCGTTGGAGACTACGAGATGCTCTTTAGCAAGCTTATGATGATTAACGCCATAAACAATCGTGATATCTGCGCCTTCGCCTGGCGCTGAGATCAGTACCCGCTTAGCGCCAGCGTCAAGAAGAAACTTGGCTTTTTCACGCGACGTGAACAGGCCTGTGCATTCGAGTGCGATGTCAACGCCGATCTGGCTGTAGGGGAGCTCGGCTGGATTTTTAATTGCTGTAACTTTTATTGGTCCCTGTCCGATATCGATTGTGTCCCCTGCGACTTTGACCTCATGCGGGAAGCGTCCGTGGACTGAGTCAAAACGCAATAAATGCGCGTTAGTTTCAACCGAACCCAGATCATTGATCGCCACAACCTGAAGATCAGTGCGGCCAGACTCAACGATAAAGCGCAGGATGTTACGGCCGATGCGTCCGAAGCCGTTGATCGCCACTCTCACGGTCATTTGAAAACTCCTTGCAACCGCTAGACGGAAAGACGAAGCGGTATAGTTCCTACTGCGGGCGCGAGGCGCCAAGGCTAATAAGGCGTGGGTGTGATAGCACCTCGCGCCCCCCTGTCAACGCGTCGCAGCGTCTCATAATCTTAATCTCAAAGTCACCGGCCAAAGAAATTGGGATTTAGCCAATTCGTGCTACCAAATGCCTATTGTCGAATCGACCCCTTCGAATTTGGTCGTGATCCCCTTATTTTTAGTTGTAGGCGACTCCCGGCGATGACTGATCAAGCAAGTTATGAGGCAACGCTGTTGCGGCTCAATCGCGCGTTAGACCAGCTCGAGAGCGCCATTGCGGCGCGTCTAGAAAGTGATTGGACTGGCGCAGAGCGAGAAGAAGAGCTTGCGATCATGCAGGATGATCGTGCGCGATTAGCCCTTGATCTCGATACAGCCTTAGCGCGGACGTCAATTTTAGAGAAGACAAATGATGAGGTGTTGCGGCGGCTGGATGTTGTTGGCGCGCATGTTGCCGCAGTTCTGGACGCGCGGCGCGCGCCGGCAGATAATTAGGAGCAAAAATGGCCGCGCTAGTCGTTTCTATAGCTGGAAGAAATTATCGCATTGCCTGCGCTGATGGAGAAGAAGCACGACTTGAGGAGCTTGCGCGTTATGTTGAATCGAAAATTTTCTCGATGCATGAAAGTTTTGGTGAAATAGGTGAGCAGCGGCTAAATGTAATGGCGGCGATCGCAATTGCGGATGAAGCCGCTGATGCGCGTGATAAAGCTCAGGCGCTGGAAATTGAGTTAAAAGAAATCCGCGAAAAAATAGACAGTCTTGAAAGACTTCGCCAAGAAGAAGCAGCGCGGCATATGGAAATTATGTCACAATCGACGACAAAGATCGAACGCGCCATTGCCGCCTTGAATAAGCAAACAGTGGCGCGAAATGATTTTGTCTAGTTTTATTTTCCCCAGTTCTCAATACTAAGATCTTGTTTAGCTTTCTCAAGATTGTCTGCTTGTTCAGAGAGTTGATAATTACGGTTTTGCGCCGCCATCGCCTCATTGCCATCTTTGAGTATGGCAATTTTCATTTGCTCGGTCGCTAAACGATTTAATTCGTTAATCCACAAATTAAGATTAAGCATTAATTTATTTTTGCGTTCAATTTGAATTTCGTGTTGAGGATCGGCGTTGGTTGCAAGAGCAAGCTCTGATTTTGTATCTATGATTGCTTTGTCGATTGTTTTTATTTTCTCTTCAACTGCTGCGACTTGATCTTGCGCGCCGCTTTTTGCTTTTTCAAGATCGGTTTCAGCTTCTTTGCGAGCTTTAGAAAGATTATCCAAGCCGTTTTGTAACCAGGTGGACTGAATATTTAGCAATGAGTCTTTAGCGATGCCGGTAAGATTGAAGCCGTTAGGGAGCGGAAAATACGGGCCGATAGCGGCTGCCCGAGCCGCGCTGTTGGCAAATATTGCTGGACCGCACAGGAGTGTTGCGAAAAGGAGCGCGCGGCCCGCAGCTGTCACCTTAATCAGATACATTATTTTGCTCCCGGGTGGATGCGCGGGAAAGCTAGCCGCGCGGACAATATCCTAGAACTGGTTCACTTATGTGGATCTGGCAAGGTCTTTCTCCTCAAGGCCACTCTGCGCTTGACCTTAGAGCGGCTTTCGCGCAACCCTTTCCGCATCAACCGGGGGAGCCCTGCCGGAATCGACGCAAGAAGCGTTGCCCAGGGGCTGAGAGGCGGCAAGCGCGTTAATCGGACGCGGGCGAAGCGACCCTTTGAACCTGATCCAGTCTCAAGCTGGCGGAGGGATGGTGTCTTCAATCTACCTTGGTCAGACTAAATGATGCCCGTTCGCGTGATAGGCGCAGGCGTTGCCGGCTTGTGCACGGCCTATGTGCTTGCGCATGCGGGTCTTCAGGTTGAGTTGATAGAGCGTATGCCTCAGCATGGCACCGGATGCTCGCGTTTTGCGGGCGGGATGATCGCCCCTTGGTGTGAGCTTGAGTCCGCAGAGCCAATTGTCGCCTTGCTGGGTCAAGAAGCGCTCGACTTTTGGGTGGAGGACCTTGCAATCGCAACCCGGGCTGGCACGTTGGTCGTCGCTCCCCCGAGGGAGAGTGCTGAGTTAATCGACTTCGCTCAGCGAACAGAGCAATTTAAAAATTTAGACACTCATGCTTTGGGTCAATTGGAGCCGCAATTGCGCGGACGTTTCGATGCAGCTTTGTATTTTCCACGAGAGGCGCATCTTGATCCAAGGAAAGCATTAAATTTTTTAAAGCAACAATTGGATAAAATGTCGAATGTCACGCAGATTTATGGTGTTGAGGCATCAACGCTTTCTCCGGCTGAGGGCTGGATTATAGATTGTCGTGGCTTTGTTGCGAGAGATCAGCTTCGACATTTAAGAGGCGTCAAGGGAGAGATGTTGATCTTGCATAGCGAGGAGATCTCGTTATCTCGTCCAGTTCGGATGCTGCATCCGCGTCGGCCCGTTTATGTTGTGCCGCGCGGAGCGGGGTATTTCATGGTTGGAGCGACAATGATTGAAAATGAAGAGCGGGCGCGTGTAACCGCTCGATCTGTTGTAGAACTCATAAACTCTGCTTTCGCCATTCATCCAGCCTTTGCAGAGGCTGAAATTGTTGAAACTGGCTCAGATGTGCGGCCAGCCTTTAAAGATAATTTGCCGCGGCTTATCCGACGACAAAAAACGCTCTACATCAACGGCCTCTATCGCCATGGCTTCTTGCTTGCCCCAGCGTTGGCGAAACGCGTGGCGCGTGTCCTTTTAGAAGATGCTTTTTTTCCGGAGGTGACGAATGCGAATTCTGGTGAATGGTCGTCAGCTTAATGTAAGAGCTTCGACATTAGATGGGTTATTGACTGAACTAGGCTATGAAGATCAAAAAGTTGGGACTGCGGTTAATCAAGAGTTCGTTCGGAGTAAGGATCGAGAAATGCTCAGCTTAAAAGAAGATGATGCTGTTGAAATTGTCACCCCCAGACAAGGTGGTTAGGAATTTAAATTATGTCTGAAGTGGATCAGCTGCGCTTATATGGATCTGAGTTTGGATCGAGGCTATTAATTGGAACTGCGCGTTATCCATCTCCTGCGGTACTAGAGGAATCTATACGGACTAGCCAATGTGAAATGGTGACGGTTTCCTTACGTCGCGAAGCGGGAGGGACACGTTCTGGAGAGAGTTTCTGGTCGCTTATTCGTGATCTAGGCGTAAGGGTCTTACCCAATACAGCTGGATGTCGCACCGCTAAAGAAGCCGTCGCAACAGCGCACATGGCACGTGAGATCTTTGCTACAAATTGGATTAAGCTTGAGGTTATAGGCGAAGAGGATACCCTACAGCCTGATGTGTTTGGTCTTATCGAGGCCGCACGTGCGCTGATCAAAGATGATTTTTATGTCCTGCCTTATATGACAGATGATCTGGTTGTTGCAGAAAGGCTTCTTGATCTTGGGTGTCAAGCACTCATGCCGTGGGCGGCACCAATTGGATCGGGTCGGGGCGTAAATAATGCTTTTGCATTGCGGGCTTTGCGGGCGCATTTTCCGAAAACGCCGTTAATTATTGATGCGGGTATCGGCGTACCCTCACATGCAGTTAGGGTTATGGAAATAGGTTATGACGCAGTCTTGCTCAATACCGCTATTTCCCGCGCTGGAGATCCGGTAGGAATGGCGCGTGCATTTAGTCTTGCGGTAAAGGCGGGGCGCGAAGCTTTTCTTGCTAAACCCATGACCCCACGCGATATGGCAGAGCCCTCAACGCCTATAATTGGCAGGCCCTTTGATCAACTGCTTTGAGAACTTTATAAGCATCCGCTGGTTGGGGCGTAGAAGGAAGAGTGCGCTAAT
Source organism: Methylocystaceae bacterium (assembly GCA_014190435.1). Lineage (GTDB taxonomy): Bacteria > Pseudomonadota > Alphaproteobacteria > Rhizobiales > Beijerinckiaceae > Methylocystis. The sequence goes on from BJGJ01000002.1 coordinate 16,249, forward strand.
TTGATTATGGCCATATCGGATCGGCGGATTGCATAGGATAAAATAGCTGAATGACGCTTGATCCATTTTACCTCATTATTGATCATTCCCAGTGGTTGCCTCGGCTCGCGCCTCTTGGGGTGAAGCTTGTGCAATTACGTATCAAAGATCGTAGTGAACAAGATATCAGGACGCAGATTTCCTATGCGCGCGAATTTTGTCACGCAAATAATATCCAGCTGATCATCAATGATTATTGGATCCAGGCGATCGATCTAGGATGTGATTTCGTTCATCTTGGACAGTCTGATTTAGATTCAGTCGATTTGAACGCGCTGCGCAAGCATGGCGTGCGTATGGGCGTTTCAACACATGATGAAGAAGAGTTAGAGCGTGCGCTATCATGCTCGCCTGATTATGTCGCGCTCGGTCCAATTTGGCCAACTCTTTTGAAAAAAATGAAATTTGCGCCTCAGGGGTTAGGCCGCCTTAAGCGCTGGAAGCAGCGACTAGGCTCCATTCCTCTTGTTGCAATAGGCGGACTGGCTCCGGCGCGCGCATGTTTGGCGCTTGCCGCCGGTGCAGATAGCGCATGTGTTGTCACGGATATATTGAATAATCCTGACCCTCAAGGTCGAACAAAAGAATGGTTAAGCGCAACGGCTCCCTGGCGCGATACGCCGGAGCTATGTCGTAACTTTCCGCCCGATTACATCGGCGCCAGCGTTCTGCCGTCTCCAAACCATGGCGTGCGGTCACGGTCAATCTCAACGTTGGTGATACATTACACCGGCATGCCAACTACTGAGAATGCATTAGAATTGCTATGCTCTCCCCTCGCGCAGGTCTCAGCGCATTATGTTATTGATGAGGATGGAAAAATTCTTCAGCTCGTTCCTGAAGAACGGCGGGCTTGGCATGCGGGCGTAAGTTACTGGGCGGGTGAAACTGATCTTAACGCAAGCTCAATCGGCATTGAGATTGCACATCCAGGTCATAGGGATGCGCGCCCCTTCCCGACACAACAAATTGAATCAGTGATAAATCTTTCAAAGGATATTTGTCATCGCTGGAACATATCCCAGCGTCGGGTCCTGGCGCATTCAGATATTGCACCAAAACGAAAAATCGATCCTGGAGAATTTTTCCCATGGAATATTTTGGCGCAAGCAGGCGTTGGATATTATGTAGAAGTCGCCCCGCCTGACGATAAGCGATCGCTAGGCCTCGGCGCGCAAGGCTCTGAAGTGAGCGCTCTGCAGCAAAAGCTTGCACAATTTGGGTATCGAATAGAAATCACGGGGGTTTACGATGAGGACACGCGTGTAACGGTTTCGGCCTTTCAACGTCATTTTCGTCCGGCGTGCGTAGATGGCCAAGCTGATTTATCAACCTGTGAAGCATTGCATCAGCTTCTAGCGTGTCCAGAAATTTCATGTCAGCGTTAGAACAACAAGTGGTTTTAGTAACTGGCGCATCAACGGGGATTGGTGCAGCTTGTGTTGGGAAATTGATTGCGTTTGGTTTTTTTGTTTTTGGGTCAGTGCGCACAAGCGCAGATGCTCAGCGGCTGCAGTTACGCCACGGATGTAACTTTACGCCTCTCATATTCGATCTAACGAATGATCGAGATATTTTGCGAGCAGTCGAGTGTGTGGATCAAAAATTAGCTGGGGCTAATCTTGCGGGTCTTGTAAATAACGCGGGCATGGCGGTGCCTGGACCTCTTTTGCACATTCCGATGAGTAAATTTCGCGAGCAGATTGCTGTTAATCTCACGGGCCAACTGCAAGTCATCCAGGCCTTTGCGCCGTGTCTGGGGGCTTGTGAGCAAAATAGAAGCAGTGCACCCGGGCGCATTATTAACATGAGCTCAGTCGCGGGACGGTTCGCCGCCCCTTTCTGGGAGCCTATAGTGCGTCAAAATTCGGTTTTGAAGCCTTGTCAGATACCTTAAGGCGCGAATTATTCCCCTTTGGTGTGAAATTAATCATCGTTCAGCCTGGTATGATCGCCACGCCAATTTGGGATAAGGCGGAAGATGTCGACTTCTCGCCTTATGACCGCACAATCTACGCTGCGCCTGCGCGGCGAATGCGAGATTGGATAATTAAAAAGGGCGCCGCGCGCCCTCTGCGGACAAGGTCGCAGACGCTGTTTTGCGCGCCTTAGTCGCCAAAAAGCTGCCTGCACGCATTGCCGTCGTACAAAATCGCCTTGTCGATTATCTATTGCCGCCACTTCTTCCAACAAAATTGGCGGACTGGCTGATTGCGCATCAGATGAGATTAGAAGGCATGAATAAGAAGCAATAGATGCCTATCATGTGGGAGGATGCTTTTAAAAATTGAATGGATTTTATTGGGCATTATTTTTTAAAGTGTGAATAATTTTTATGTCAATTTAAGAAAATTATTTTTAGATTGTTTAAAATGCAATTAGCCATTTATTGGTTTTGGATCTTTTTCTATTGCTACATGCTTAAGAAATTGCCAATCAATAATGATTACTTCATGAGTTTTTATAAATTCTTTATTAGGCGTTGCGGGCGTTTCAGAACTCGGTGAGCTAATCTCTCTGACTAGGCTAATTGGACTTGGGTCTATAAGACGATTGAGGGGGGTTATTATGTCATGTGAGAGGTTAATCAAATCTAGTTTTTTTCTTTCAAATAGAGTTTTTGTTAAGTGAGCGCTTGGGATTTGCGAATTGGTCGATAGAGAAGGTAGGCTTGTTTTTACGCTTAACTGTAGATTTTTGAAATATAATTTGGCGTTGTCATGAAATGGTTCGCCTGCGATCAATGCGCCAAAAAGCCCAGCGCAGAGGAGTAAAGATTTTTTTCTCTCTTCGAGAACTTTAAATAATGATAATGATTTTGATGATATTTCCTCAGGTCTGGAAGGCCCCGTGAGATCAATGGATCTTTCTTGATTTGCGCTTCGGCGTGCTGCAGCAATAAATTCTTTTTGCATGGACGCTGATCTTTCAGCCTCAAAACTTTCAGTTACCGCAAGCAGAGTTTTCTCGTGTGAGATCAGATCGACGCTTGACCCTTTGTTTATGATGGATTGAAACGAGGGATCGTAGACGGCGTTGAAGACGGCTTTCTGATTCTGGTTGAGCTTGGATAACGTCTCTTGAATAAGTTTAAAGCCGTCTTTTACTTCTAGAGAGGCGTGTGTTTGGGTAGTAGTTATCTGTTCTTTTAGTTCATTAAGCCGTGAATCAATAATATTTTTATCGGTCGAGATCGGCCGGTGTGTTTTGAGTTGCTGCGCTAAATTATCAACTTGCTTCTCAAGATTTTCCAAGGAAATTTTAGTAGTTTTGTTCTCTTGGCTGATTTCAAGCTTGTTGTTTAGGGCATCTAATAATTTTATCAACTCATCGTGCTGATTTTCACTAAGCGTCACACCTTTTTTATTTTGTAAAATTTCAGTCTTTATATCCATGATTCCTTTAAGGATTTCATTTAGAAACGAGTTGTCCTTATTCTGATCTACCAGAATTTCATCGTAGTTAATGACGCGATCAATCTTATGAGAGATCTCTTTAAATACCCTCTCTATCGTTAAGTTATTATTTTCCTTATCTAAAAAATATTGGCTAATTTTTTTATCTAGGCATGATATTTCTTTATTTAGGATGCTGAAATTTAGTGTAGCCTCATCATGTATTGTCTGATATTTTAAATCCGAGAACAGGTTTAATTTTTCAGACATTTCAATGAGTTTTATATCTAATTTCTCCCATGCGAAAGTCGTCCCGCTCTCAGCTCGCGGCTGATTGCAAATAGAATCGAATTGATCGTTTGCATCTTTGATAGCTAAAATTTGATATTTTTCTGGTGCGGCAATTCGCTCTAGACGGCTCTCAATTGCTTCAAGTTTTTTGGTTAAATTTTTTAAAATAGGGGTTAAATCTTGTTCCTTCAATTTTGCTATTTTTTTTGACGAGGGCTCTTTTGATAAAATCTGTTTCAGGCCGGGGGAGATAGAGGTTTTCGTTCTTTTTTGATCTACGTTAATTAAATTGATTTCCCGTGAATCGGGGGGGTAAGAAGTGTCACAAAGTTTATTTTGCAGCGCGTCTACCGCATTGAGAAGGTGCGTGAGTTTTTGTTTTTTTTGCGCCCTATCCCGATCATTTTCTATAGGTGTTTGCAAAGCGAGATCGAGTTGGCCCTGAAGTCCCCGTAGAGTCTGATGAAAGCTATCTTCTTGCTTGGACGTTAAGGTAAGCGAGTTCGAATTGCTGTCAGTCTGGCGTGGTCTTACCCAAACTAGGGGCGCGTGCGCGGACCTCCTGCTGGTTGCCGATAATTTAGCTTGGGTGTTGCGTGTAAGTCTACGGGTTATTTCTGCAAGTCTTTGTTCAAGAGAATTCCCTATTTCTAGAGGGTTGCTTTCAGTTTTCTGTAAGGCTTTTGATCGGATCGTCTCGTCAAGCCATTCACGGAGCGTTTTGCCTTCGCGCCGCGCGGCGTCGTGTGCGGCGGCGCGTGTCGCTGCGTCTAGCTCAATAGGATGGCGCGAGAGAGTAGAGCTCATAGCAAGTCATAGATCTGGCTTGGCGGCCATTAAACACTGAAGCCAAACGGGAGCTTCGCCCCAAGAGCGAACAGCGCCGTCGACGAGCCTTTGGCGTTGGTTAATCGCCGCTGCTCAATCTGACTTTCTGCCAATCAAGGTAAACAAGGCGTTAAATTTTTTAGCTCGGCCTCTTTTTATCTTTCAGATTAATCCTCATTTCGGTTTCACAACGTCGCTTTTGGGAAGCTCTTGAGGAGAATTCTAATTCATGAGGCTATTGTCCTAATTTGCCGACTGACTAGCTAATAAATAGAAGTGATTCGTAGGCCGGTAATACGTCTATTAGAACTTCAGGTTTGAGAGGGTGCGCCAATGCCACAATATAAAGCGCCACTGAATGAAGTCTTTTTCCTGCTTAATGACGTGTTTGGCCTGAAATCATTGCAGAGTTTGCCGAGCTTTTCAGATTTATCGGCAGATCTGGTTGAGCAGATTCTCATCCAGGCGGCAAAATTATGTGAAGAAACTCTTGCTCCGCTTAATGCTTCAGGGGATCGTATTGGCTGTGTGAGGGATGCTGGGGGTCGGGTTGTAGCGCCGCCAAATTTTAAAGCGGCATATCGCGCCTTTGCCGAAGGCGGATGGGTTGGACTGCCTGTTCCCGAAGAATATGGCGGTCAGGGTTTGCCTTATACCTTATCCATGCTTATTGATGAATTTGCCTCATCTGCCAATATGGCGCTCGCCATGTATCCAGGATTAACGCAGGGCGCGCTGGCCGCTTTATTGCGCCATGGCACGCAACAGCAAAAGCTTTTATATGCGCCAAAACTAGCGCAGGGCCGCTGGACGGGCACGATGAATCTGACTGAGCCTCAATGCGGCACGGATCTCGGTCTTTTAACAACCAAAGCCTTGCCACGAGCAGACGGTTCTTTTTCAATCACTGGGCAAAAAATTTTCATCTCAGCCGGCGAGCACGATCTTACTGAGAATATCATTCATCTAGTACTCGCCCGAATTGAGGGTGCCCCAGCGGGGGTAAAGGGCATTTCGCTTTTTATCGTTCCAAAAATACTCGTAAATGAAAATGGTGAACTGGGCGCGCGAAATACAGTTAGTTGCGGTGCAATTGAAGAAAAAATGGGAATACATGGTAACGCTACCTGTGTAATGAATTATGACGGCGCGCAAGGCTTTCTTCTGGGTGAGGCTAATCGTGGCCTTAATGCAATGTTCGTCATGATGAATGAGGCGCGTTTAGGCGTTGCTGTTCAAGGTTTAGCTCAGTCAGAAGTGGCTTATCAAAATGCAGTTTCTTACGCCAAAGATCGTCTACAAGGACGCGCCCTAACTGGCGTTAAAAATCCGGATAAAAACGCAGATCCGATTATTGTTCACCCTGATGTGCGTCGCATGCTCCTTGAAATAAAGTCTTTTAATGAACCCGCGCGCGCTCTTGCTTTCTCTGCTGCGATTGATAGCGATATCGTCCATCATTCAAGCGATCCGCAAGCTAGGCTGGCGGCTGAGGATCGTCTGGGTTTATTAACGCCCGTCATGAAGGGTGTCTTTACGGATATTGGATTTGAAAATTGCGTCAAGGCCCAGCAGGTTTATGGAGGACATGGGTATGTCCGTGAATGGGGTATGGAGCAATTTGTCAGAGATGCGCGCATCGCAATGATTTATGAGGGCGCTAACGGAATACAAGCGATTGATTTAGTCGGACGCAAATTACCGCGTGAGAATGGTCGAGCAGTAATGGCCTTTTTCAAGGATGCAGGTGATATTCTTTCTCTACATGCTAACAATGCTTTGATGAATGATTATGTCTTGCCGGTACAAGAAAGTCTTGATCATTTACAAAAAGCGACAGTTTGGCTGATGAACAATGCGATCAGTAATCCAGATAATGCTGGTGCGGCGTCATATGATTATATGCATCTGTTTGGACGTGTCGCACTTGGCGTGATGTGGGTAAAAATAGCGCATGCTGCGTTAGTAAAGAAAGCGCAACAGACTGAATTAACCCAAGTCATGGACTCGAAGCTGCTGATAGGAAAATTCTACATGGAGCGTATGTTGCCAGAGACAGCATATCGTCTCATAAGAATCTCCTCGGGCGCAGTGACTATGATGTCTATGCCAGTAGAGATGTTTTAACAGATATCGTATCGTTTTTAAGAAAACCATTCAATAATTGAGAGGCTCTGATGCCAAAGGCGTTTATCTATGACGCTGTCCGAACGCCTCGTGGGCGTGGAAAACCAGATGGTGCGCTCCATGAAGTCTCATCGTTGGGATTGATTGTTGGCGTTTTAAAAGCGCTTAAGGAGCGTTGTGGGCTATCTGGAGAAGAACTTGATGATGTTGTTTTGGGCTGCGTTGATCCTATTGGCGAAGCCGGCGGAGATATTGCGCGCGCAGCAGTGATTGCTGCTGGCTACTCCTATCGTACGCCTGGCGTTCAAATTAATCGTTTTTGCGCTTCAGGATTAGATGCCGTTAATTTGGCAGCGGCAGAAATTATGTCTGGCCAACACGAACTGACGATTGGCGGCGGCGTAGAGAGCATGAGCCGTGTCGGTATCGGGGCTTCTGGCAGCGCATGGCCAGTAGATCCCGCTATCGCCATCCCAGCTTATTTTATGCCGCAAGGCGTTTCTGCTGATCTCATTGCCACAAAATACGGATTTAGTCGTGAGGATGTCGATAGTTATGCCGTTTTATCACAAAGACGCGCGGCGGAAGCCTGGTCGCAAGGCAAGTTTTTAAGGTCAATTGTCCCTGTGAAAGATATCAATAATATAACATTGCTCGATCGGGACGAGCATATGCGGCCAGAAACCGATATGCAGGCGCTTGCTGCTTTAAAGCCTTCGTTTAGTTTCTTCGCTGAACAAGGTGGATTTGACGCAGTTGCTATTCAGGCCTACCCAGAAATTGAAAAACTTAATTATGTGCATCACGCCGGCAATTCGTCTGGTATTGTTGATGGAGCGGCGGCTGTTCTCATTGGCTCTCGTCAAGCGGGCGTTAAGCTGAGTCTCTCGCCTCGAGCGCGCATTCGCGCCTTTGCAAATATTGGTTCTGAGCCCGCGATAATGTTGACTGGGCCCGTTGATGTCACCAATAAGCTCCTTGCACGCGCAGGCGTGAGGCTTGAAGATATCGATCTGTTTGAGGTCAATGAAGCCTTTGCTGCCGTTGTCCTGCGCTATTTGCAGGCTTTTCAGTTAGATCTTGAAAAAGTTAACGTAAATGGCGGCGCAATCGCATTAGGCCATCCGCTGGGAGCCACTGGGGCAATGCTTATTGGCACAGCTTTAGATGAGCTGGAGCGTAGAAATAAATCAATCGCGCTCGTAACCTTGTGTATAGGCGCGGGTATGGGGACGGCGACGCTTATTGAGCGGCTATAGGTTCATCAAGCATTTGTTTTAATAGTTTTCGGAGCACAGATATGAAACTTGAGAACTTCAGCTTCGAAAAGGATAAAGATGGCATTGCCGTTTTAACTTGGGACATGCCAGACCGCTCCATGAACGTCATTACAGAGAGTGTAATTAGTGAATTAAATCTTGTAGTTGATGAAGTAATTTCTCAATCCTCGATTAAGGGTTGCGTAATCACATCAGGAAAAATCAATTTTTCAGGCGGTGCCGATCTTAATTTATTGTCTCAGGGCGCAAAACAATATGAAGTTGCGCGTCTAGAAAAGGGCGAGGAAGCAGCTAATGTCTTATTTTTTGAAAACTCGCGAAAACTTTCTGTTTTATACCGAAAATTAGAGACCTGCGGTAAACCATTCGTTGCAACAATTAATGGTGTTTGTTTGGGCGGAGCGTTTGAGCTCGCGCTCGCATGTCATTATCGGATAATGTCAAGTGATGAAAAAAGTAAAATAGGCTTGCCAGAAATTAAGGTAGGCCTTTTTCCCGGCGCAGGCGGCACGCAAAGAATTGCTCGGCTAATGCCGACAGGCGATGCGTTGCAATTTCTTTTCAGAGGCGAGCAGCTTAAGGCAAAGGCTGCACTAACAAATAAACTTGTCCATGAGGTTGCTCCTACTGAGGAGATGATCGATCGCGCAAAAATCTGGATTATCAGTAAGGGAAAGGCTCAGGCGCCGTGGGATATGAAAGATTTTAAAAATCCTTCAGGAAAAGTTTTTTCTGCAACAGGGATGATGATCTGGCCTGCCGCGAATGCAATTTATCGTCGTGAAACCTTTGATAATTACCCAGCGGCAAAGGCCATCCTCCATGCCGTGTATGAAGGACTTCAGTTGCCGATAGATCAGGGGCTGCTTGTAGAGTCGCGCTGGTTTGCAAAGATTTTACGCTCTAAAGAGGCAATGGCGATGATCCGGTCGCTGTTTCTGTCAAAAAATGAACTCGACAAGGGGGCGCGTCGACCAAAGGCAATCGGCCCAGTCGCGCTCCATAAAATTGGCGTGATTGGTGCTGGCTTTATGGGCGCTGGCGTTGCTTATGTGAGCGCGCTCAATGGTCTCGATGTGGTTTTACTTGATCGGGATCAGGTAAGCGCAGATCATGGCAAGGAAGCAGTTAATAAATTAATTTCTGCATCGGTAAGTAAAGGAAGGGCTACAGAGGCTGATAAGCAAGGAATACTTCAACGTATTGAGACGACGCAGGACTATTTAAAATTACGCGGTTGCGATCTCGTGATTGAGGCAGTCTTTGAGGAGAGAATCGTTAAAGCGGAAGTGACTCGACGTGTTCAAGAAGTGTTAGATCCACAAGTTGTCTTTGCTTCTAATACCTCCACGCTTCCAATCACCTCGCTTGCAGAAACGTCGCTGAGTCCTGAAAATTTTATTGGCGTTCATTTCTTTTCCCCAGTTGAAAAAATGTCATTAGTAGAGGTTATTCTTGGTAAAAAAACAGGAGATCGGGCGCTCGCTACCGCATTGGATTTCGTTCGAATTATCAAAAAAACGCCGATTGTTGTTAATGATACCCGTGGCTTCTTCGCTAATCGGTGTGTTTTAAATTTTATTAGAGAGGGCCATATCATGCTGAGGGAGGGCGTTCCTCCAGCCATGATTGAAAATGTCGCAAGAATGGCGGGCATGCCAGTTGGCCCGTTATCATTAAATGATGAGGTCGCTCTTGATTTAGGATGGCGAATTTTAAACGCAACGAAAAAAGATTTGGGCGAGAAGGCTGTCGATCCGGCTCAGGAAGAAGTATTACATTTTATGGTCGAGCAAGAAGGACGCTTTGGCCGCAAAAACGGTAAAGGATTTTATGATTATCTAGCGATCGGAAAAAAATCATTGTGGCCAGGACTTTCCATCTTTGCACAGGAAAATTTCAATTCTGGACTTATTGATATTTCTGAAATGAAGCAGCGTTTCCTCTGTATTCAAGCAGTCGAGGCGGCGAGAACGATTGCTGAGGGAGTTGTTATGGACCCCAGAGAAGCAGATGTTGGATCTATTCTGGGATTTGGATTTGCGCCCTTTACTGGCGGTGCGATCTCCTACATCGATGGCATGGGTATTAAGAATTTTGTCGTCTTATGTGATCGCCTAGCGATAAAATACGGCCCAAGATTTACTCCCCCGGAATTATTACGAGAGATGGCTGCGCATAATCAAACATTCTATCCAGAGACTAATTCTGTCTTCGCCGCTTAAAAAGGACGTTTTCATCTAACTCTTCGTTAATTGATGAGTTCTTGATATGTGAAAAATTATAAGTCTTTGAGTGATAGTATCTTTGTTTGCTAATTGTAATTTCGATCTAATGGATCTGTGTTAATGCCAATTTTTGTTATGCCTTTCCCGATCATTGACCCTGTCGCGATTCACTTAGGACCGGTGCCAATCCGTTGGTACGCCCTCGCTTATCTTGGAGGGTTTGCTGTTGCTTGGATTGGCATGCGTTTTCTCGTTTCTTGTGAAGCGTTGTGGGTAAAGGGCGCATCGAGGCCAAGCCGGGAGGGTATTGATGATTTGCTCGCCAATGTCGCCTTAGGAATCATTATCGGTGGGCGTTTAGGACATGTGTTAATCTATGATCCTAAATTTTACTTTGCGCATCCGGTCGAAATTCTACAAACATGGAAAGGCGGTATGGCTTTTCATGGCGGACTTGTTGGCGGAATAATAGGCATGATGCTTTATGCGCGTCGCACTAATACGCCTTTTTTAACAATTAGTGATATTTGTGCGGCCGTAACGCCGGCAGGTCTATTTTTTGGGCGGCTAGCGAATTTTATTAAGCCAGAAATGTGGGGGCGTGTTTCGGATAGCCCTTGGGCTATGGTGTTTCCAACAGCAGGCGATCTTCCACGTCATCCCAGTCAGCTTTACGAAGCTGGATTGGAAGGGCTGCTTTTAGGCGGATGTTTGTGGATAGCCGCGCAAGCTGGCGCGCTCAAGCGCCCAGGTGTGATTACGGGCCTTTTTGGGGTTGGTTATGGCTTTGCACGGATCTTTTGTGAATTTTTTCGCGAACCTGATCCGATGCAAGAAGCCTTGCCGAATGGTTGGACGATGGGCATGGTCCTCTCACTTCCCCTTGTTTTCGTCGGCGCGGGGATAGTTGTTTATTCTTTGCGCTGGCGAGGAGTTTCTGAATGAATGCGTTGAAGCGCGAAATTGCTGCGACAATCGTCCATGATGGGCCAATGACTTTGGAGCAGTTCATGGCTATGTGCCTGACGCATCCGCGCTATGGTTATTATATGACGCGCGATCCGTTCGGCGCTGAGGGCGATTTCATAACTGCCCCTGAAATCAGTCAGATGTTTGGCGAATTGCTAGGAGTATGGACAACAGAGGCATGGCGTTTATCTGACAGTCCAACAGCTGTGCAATTGGTCGAGCTTGGGCCAGGCCGCGGTACGCTGATGGCGGATGTTTTGCGTGTGGCGCGTATTGCGCCAGAATTTCTTCAAGCAGCATCTCTGTCGCTTGTAGAAACAAGTCCTATTTTGAGAGAATTACAAAGAAAGACCTTATTTAACGCGCCACTGCCAATCGACTGGCTTGAACAATTTTCTCAAACGCCAGCAGGGCCGGCCTTCATCTTGGCTAATGAGTTTTTTGATGCGTTGCCTGTTCGTCACTATATCAAAACAGCTTCAGGTTGGCGGGAACGTCTCGTTGGACTTGATGCAGCGGGTTCATTAGCTTTTGGGCTCAGCCAGCAGGTGGAAACAAGATTATCAATTTCAGCCCATGAAGGGTCTGTTATCGAAATTTGTCCCGCTGCGCAGCTCTTGATGGGAGAAATTGCTCAAAGGCTTGTTGATTACGGCGGTGTTTGCCTGATTATCGATTATGGCTATTTAGAAACCTCGTTAGGCGATAGTTTGCAGGCTATTACGCGCCATGCATACGCGGATCCGCTAGAGGCACCGGGTGATGCAGATCTTACTGCGCATGTTGATTTTGCTGCGCTAGCACGCGCGGCGCGGGCTAGAGGCGCCAAAGTATCAGGACCGGTTAGCCAAGGATATTTTCTCGAACAGCTAGGCATTGAGCGCAGAGCAGAGGCGCTGACAAAGAAAGCAACGCCAGAACAAGCCTATGAGATCAATCTAGCTCTTGAGCGATTGACCGGCATATCGGATGAGTGGCGACATATGGGCGATTTATTCAAGGTCATGGCTGTTACACATCCAAACATGCCTGATTTACCCGGGTTCTTTGAATAAGCAAATTCTTGTTTTGTAATCGTGTAGAGAGTCTATGCTTCATGCGATGATTTTTTAAAAAAATTTGATGAGATGTTAGCCGCGAGAAAAAAAGTTAAAGTGGAGATCAATAGATATCATGCAGAGCGTGCCGGTTTTAACCGCAGGAAACCTTGCATTACCCGGCGTAAGCCACGCTTTTTTTACCCGTAAGGGAGGTATCTCAACAGGTATTTATGACTCTTTAAATGGTGGCGTTGGGTCAAGCGATGCTCCCGAAAATGTTAAAGAAAATCGGCGTCGCATGGCGTTTGCCCTAGATATTGCGGAAGATCGATTTTTAGTTCCCTACCAAATTCATTCTGCAGAAGCGAGAATTGTTGCACGACCTTGGCCAATCGGCTCTCGTCCCCGATGTGATGGGCTTGTGACGAATACAAAATCGCTTGCACTCGGCGTCACGGGTGCAGACTGTGGGATGTTGCTTTTCGCTGACGCAAAGGCGCAGGTCATTGGTGCTTGTCACGCGGGCTGGAAGGGGACTTTTTCTGGAATGATCGCTGCGACAATCGATAAAATGGAAGCCTGCGGCGCGCGTCGCTCAGATATTCATGTTGCGCTTGGGCCCACCATTGGTCCTAAGAGTTATGAGGTCGGTCCAGAATTTATTCAATGTTTTATCAATAAAGACCCAATCTATGGCCAATTTTTTATACCTTCACCGCGCCCGGATCACGCTCTGTTCAATCTTCCTGGTTTCATTAATTTCTCTCTCGAAGGACTTAATGTCGCTTCCTTCGAGAATCTAAGTGTAGACACCTACAGCGACGAAGCGCGATGTTTTAGCTTTCGTAGATCAACTCACCGTCAAGAGCCAGATTATGGTCGGCTTGTTTCAGCCATTGCGCTTACCTAGCTATTTAGTTGCGTAACTAAACAGCATTGCATGCGGTAAGCCACGTGGTGGTGGCGGAAAAGGCGCGGCTTGGCGAACGGCTGAGATGGCTGCTGCGTCTAATTCGGCTGAACCGCTAGATTTATAAATAGCCTGGTGGGTCAGATTGCCTGCTTCATCAATATAAAATGATACAACGCCTTTTGCGATTGTCGGATTAGCTTTTGCGCTTGAGGGAATGCGCATATGCGGCATAATTAATCCATAGAGGATTGTCAGATAGGTTGTTTTCGCCTGACCTCCTCCGACAGGCGAAAATTTTGGCGGAGCGCCAATCTTATAGTCGGGAATTGGCGCGAGGCCGGCGATTTGATCTGCAATTGACGGAGCATCGCCTTTCTTCGCAGTTTTTGTTTCTTGCGCTTGTGTTTTGTCGATCGTTTTTGGCGTTTGTTGCGCTTGCTCTATTATTTCTGCGTCAGGCTTATCCTCTAATTGCTTTTGTGGCGCTGCTTCAGGCGCTTTGGCGGCACCATCATTATCGGTTGCGTCTTTCAAGCCCTGAGGTTTCTCGTCTTTCTGAGTGACCTGATCCGTGGGCTCTGCCTTACGCGGCGCCTTTTGTTCTTGATCCTCAGGCGCGTCGCGTTCAGATTTTGTTTTACTTTCCATTTTGGGCGCATCAAAAGCCGGCTCTTCAACCATGGGCGGCGGCGGCGGCGGTTTCTGTTGTTCTTGCTTGGGCTCAGTCTGTGGTTCTGGTGGTTTAGGCGGTTCTTGAGGCGGCGGTTCTGTTATGACCTCAACAGGCACTTCTTCGAGTGGTGGCGGCGCAAGCATGGCGGCGCGATGATCTTGCCACATCAAAATCGCAAAGATAGAGGCATGAAGGAAAAGGCACAGTAAAACAAAGGCGACAAAGCGCCGGCGGGGTTTAACCCCGCCATCTTTGCGGCGCTCAAAAAGTTGGTCCGTCGCAGCGACGACCAAGTTTTTTGCGAAAGTCTTTTGTCGAACTGTTTCAGCCATAGAAAGGGAAAATACCCAACGCCGCTTCGTTACTTATTAGACCTTATGCATGCGAGGGGCCGCGCATGATGTTGACATAGGTGCGCCTGGTCGATGCCGATCAAGCAAAATCCAGTTATGTCTCTAGCACGATGAAAGCGCTGGAAATTTGGCGTGATTAGCGATGAACGCAATATTTTTGTCCCCTTCGCTAAATAAATGAATAGGTGGCGGGACGAGCAGGAGTATTATTTATATAACTTATTGATTAATTGTGATAATATTTATTATCGTCAAAATCCTCTCAGTGTCAGCTTTTTTATACTTGGCCGATATAGGGCTCTAACAGAACGTCCTTATGCCGCAGCTTAGATCAAATTATTGTTCCGTTAACGGGCGTATAAGTGATGGGTCGGGGTTTTGCCGTGTTGGGAGTGAGACGCACATGGCTGAGTTAGTGAAATTTCAGCGTCGAGAATTTCTCGGTGCAGCAGGCGTTTTTCTTGGCGCGCAAGCGCTGCTGGGGAGAGAGCAAGCACGTGCGGCAAATCCAGGTTTTTATCCCGATGTCGAGATCGAATTATATGCGCGTCGTGATCGGGTGACTATTTTCCCAGATTCGCAAACACCAGTTTGGCGTTACGCGGGTCAGTTGCTTAAGGGTCCTGCCAATACCCTTAGCTATGTGAATGACAGCTATCTTGGCCCGACGTTGCGCTTTGTCAGGGGCCAAAAAGTACGGGTGCATTTACATAATGAATTAGCTGAACCCACAATTACGCATTGGCATGGGCTTCACGTACCGATGGCGGCGGATGGGCGGCCCAGTCAAGCGATCGGCAATGGCCAAACCTATGTCTATGAATTTGAGGTCCTGAATCGCGCAAGCATGAATTTCTACCATCCGCATACGCATGAAGCGACAGCAATACAACTTTACCGAGGTCTTGCTGGTTTAATTGTTGTAGAAGACGAGGAAGAACGAGGATTAGAATTGCCATCTGGCGATTATGAAATTCTACTCGCTATTCAAGATCGCGTTTTTAATAAAGATCGCCAATTCAATTATGGCGCTGATATGAATGAGTCTATGTTTGGATTTTATGGCGATCAAATACTCGTTAATGGACAAATTAATTATCAATTCGATGTTGAGACGCGCGCCTATCGATTTCGTATCGTCAATGCGTCGAATGCGCGGATTTATAAACTGGCTTGGAATGACGGGACGCCATTAACTGTAATTGGCGTTGATGGCGGCTTGCTCAATCAGCCAGAAAAGCGGCCTTATGTTATGCTTGCGCCATCGGAAAGAGTAGATTTATGGGTTGATTTCTCTGGACAATCGATTGGTTCTAAGCTCAGCATGCAGAGTTTACGCTTTGCTGGGCTCGTACCAGAGATGGCTCAGGCCATGAATCAGGACGATGAATTACAAAAGAACGATTCTTTTAAGATATTCACGGCCTCAGTAACGCGACTTGTTAACGAGAGCCAGAGATTACCTGAGCGCTTGTCTAAAGTTAAGCCTCTTGAGAGCGCCAAAGTGGAAAATCCAAACCAGCCTATTCCCATAGGTCTTGGCATGGGGCATATGCGATTAACGCTCAATGGGCGGGTCTATGGTCAGGACGGGTTTTTGCCTTATGAGCGCGTGCGGGTAAATTCATTGCAACGGATCGATATTTTTCATGATCATGGTGGCATGGGTATGATGTCTATGATGTCGATGGGGCATCCAATTCATTTGCATGGCCAACCTTTCCAGATTTTAAAAAGAAGTTTTTCTGGTAATGAGGTGGCATATGCCACGATCAAAGATGGCTTCATTGACTCTGGCTATAAGGACACTGTCCTTGTTGCGCCTGGCGAGCGCATAGAAATTATCAAACCCTTTGATGATTTTGTCGGACAGTTCATGTATCACTGTCATAATGTCGAACATGAAGACATGGGTATGATGAGAGAATTTAACGTTGAATGATTTTTAAAATTCTAAGGCGCTCTTTTAATCAAAACAATCTGGCGATTTTCTAAGACTCTTATCTAGTGCGCCAACATCATGATTGTTTCATTTTACCTTTCTCCGCGATTTCGGTTAGCGTACGTAAGATACGGCGCGTTCCAGTTAGTCTTTGTTTCATTGTCTCAAATTCACGAATAAAAACTACGCGCATATCGGGACGTACTTTTGCCAAGACTCCTTGCTCTGCAATAAACCTCACAAGACCATCAGGGTTCATGAAGTGATTATCGCGGAAAGAGATAATGACGCCTTTAGGCCCTGCGTCTACTTTTTCAATATGAGAGCGCCGGCAAAGCGCTTTGATAGCGATAATTTCAAAGAGCTGTTCAACTTCAGGCGGTACTGGACCAAAGCGATCTATCATTTCTGCGGCGAAAGACTCAATGTCTTGATCTGTTTCAAGCGTAGAGAGCCGTCGATAGAGTTGTAATCTTAATGTCAGATCAGCGACATAGCTTTCAGGTATTGTAACGGGCGCGCCAATCGCGATGGTTGGAGACCAGACCTCCTCTTGGGGCTCATCTATACCTGCTTTGAGGAGCGTAATCGCATCGCCCAGCATCTGTTGATATAATTCATAACCAACTTCTTTGATATGTCCTGACTGCTCGTCGCCTAGAAGATTTCCTGCGCCGCGAATATCCAGATCATGACTGGCGAGTTGAAAGCCTGCACCAAGAGTATCAAGGGATTGCAGAACCTCAAGGCGTTTTTGAGCCTGGTTCGTTATTGTTCGGTTGACAGGGGTCGTGAAGAGAGCAAAAGCGCGAGTTTTTGAGCGTCCAACGCGGCCACGCAATTGATAGAGCTGCGCTAATCCAAACATGTCTGCGCGCCAAACAATAAGCGTGTTTGCTGTTGGTATATCTAGGCCTGATTCAACAATCGTGGTCGAAAGCAGGATATCATACTTTCCATCATAAAAGGCTGACATTTTATCTTCGAGTTCGCTTGGACTCATCTGTCCATGAGCAATGACATACTTTGCTTCAGGGACATTTTCTCTCAAATATGCTGCTGCCACCTCTATATCTTCGATGCGGGGACAAACAAAGAATGCTTGACCGCCACGATAGCGCTCGCGAAGCAGCGCTTCGCGAACAATGAGAGGATCAAAAGGTGTAATAAAGCTTCTTACGGCTAGGCGATCTACGGGCGGCGTTGCAATAAGAGAAAGCTCGCGCACGCCTGTCATTGCAAGTTGTAGCGTACGTGGAATTGGCGTAGCTGAAAGAGTTAAAACATGCACTTCAGCTCGTAGCTCTTTCAGGCGTTCTTTGTGGCCAACGCCAAAATGCTGCTCTTCATCAATGATCACGAGGCCGATATCTTTAAAAGAAATACCCTTTCCTAATAGGGCATGTGTGCCAATTAATATGTCTACGCGCCCTTCGGCGAGATCTTTTTTGGTCTCTCGAGCTTCAGCAGCGTTCACCATTCGTGAGAGACGCCCAATTTTAATTGGAAGCCCGGCAAAACGATGTGAAAAAGTTTTATAGTGCTGGCGCGCCAATAATGTTGTCGGAGCGACGACGGCGACTTGTTTGCTATTAATAGCTGCGCAAAACGCAGCGCGTAAAGCGACTTCCGTTTTACCAAAGCCTACGTCGCCGCAAACCAAACGATCCATTGGGCGTCCAGCATTGAGATCCTCGATAACAGCATCAATAGCAGCAAGTTGATCTTCGGTTTCATCATAGGGAAAACGAGCACAGAACTCTTCATAAATTCCCTCTTCTGGAGCAAGTTTAGGCGCTTTGCGTAATTGTCTTTGCGCAGCTATGGCAATCAACCCCTTTGCCATTTCTCGGATGCGATTTTTCATACGCGCTTTGCGCGTTTGCCATCCAGCTCCACCTAAACGATCAAGTTGAGCTTCAGTGTCTTCGCCGCCATAACGTGTGAGAAGTTCAATGTTCTCTACAGGTAAATAAAGTTTATCGCCTCCTGCGTAGTGAATCTCAAGACAATCGTGGGGCGCGCCGGCAGCTGCAATAGCGCCCAGACCGATAAATCGTCCAATACCGTGATCAACGTGAACGACAAGATCTCCAGCTGTTAAGCTAGCGATTTCATTAAGAAGCGCGTCAGCAGATTTTCGCTTGCGGCGTCTTCGAATAAGTCGATCGCCCAGTATGTCTTGTTCGCCAATTAAGATATAAGAATCTGTCTCAAAGCCGTGCTCAATGCCTAATACCGCGAGCGTTACAGTTCCTAGACCTTCTCTTTCGCGTGGCGTCGCCAGTGCAGAGGGTAAGGAGGTAACTGAAATAATATTTTTAAGACCATGTTCAGCGAGTACATGTCCCAGTCGTTCACAAGAGCCATCTGACCAGCCAGTAACAATTACTGATCGACCTTTCTCTCTCTCAGACGTTATATGATCGACGGCTGATTGAAATACATTAACTTCGGGCATATTGCGCTCAGGCGCAAAGTCGCGACCAAGACGGGCTCCGCCATCAATAATCCTATGTTCGGTCGAGGCTTCGAAGGGCGAAAATCGAATATTGGCGCGCTGACTAAAAAAATCATTCCATTCTGTATCTGTGAGATAAAGCGCTTCAGGAATTAGTGGCTTATAGGTTGATATAATTGGACTAAGATCATACGCCTGTTTACGCGCATGATAATAATCCGTTATTTGTTTTGAGCGTTCTGTCGCTGCTTCTTCTACAAGCGTATCGAGGATCAGGGGCGTGGGGCCAATATAATCAAAAAGCGTATCCATCTGTTCATAAAATAGGGGGAGCCAATGTTCCATCCCCGGATAGCGGCGACCTTCGCTGACAGCTTCATATAAGCTATCATTACGCGTTTCGCCGCCAAAGAGCGCTGCATAAGATTGGCGAAATCGTCGCATTGTATCGCTGGTTAAGCGTAATTCGCTCATTGGCGTTAAATCAAGTGCATGTAATTGCCCGATTGCGCGTTGAGTTTCGGGGTCAAAGCTGCGAATGGATTCGAGTGTGTCGCCAAAAAAATCGAGTCTTATTGGAGAAGGCGCGCCAGGGGGAAATAGATCAATAAGGCCGCCTCTTTGCGCATACTCGCCTGTTTCATGAACGGTACTTGCCCGTAAATAACCATTTGTTTCGAGCCACAAAGCGAGTTCATCGAGCTTAACCACATTTCCTGGAGCAGCAGAGAAAGTTTCCGCTGCAATTAACTTTCGCGGCGGCGTGCGTTGGAGTATGCAGTCAATTGTGGTGGTGATAACCCGCGGTCTCTCTGCAGATGATTTAGCGCGTGTTAATCGTGATAGAGCTGTCATGCGTCGCGCAACGATTGCGGCGTGGGGAGAAATGCGGTCATAAGGCTGACAATCCCAAGCGGGGATATCAAGAATCTCAATCTCTGGACCGGCAAAATGTAAAGCCTCACGAAATGAGGCGGAACGCGCGGCGTCACGAGCAATATGAACAAAGACAGCTTCTTGCCCTTGCGTAAGTTTCGCCCGAGCGCGCGTTAAATCAGCACAAAGAAAAGCATCAAAACCCTCAGGGGCTCGACTAAAAAGCAGTTTTTCGCCCTTCTCCAGGCGTGCGCAGGCAGTAAGCAGATCTTGGGACGCATTTCTTATCGCTTGTTTAAACGTCAATGGATCGGCCCAGCATGCGTGTGAAAAGCAATGATTTCTCTGAAAAGTTCCGTATCATGTTCGCTTGGCGGCTTGGCGCCTGCGAGCCAACTGAGTAGCTCTGCGTCAGGTAAATCTAAAAGCGCTTCAAGAGCCTCTAGCGCGGCGGGACTCAACGTTGCAACACGCGCATCAACAAAATTGCCAAGCAAAATATCCAATTCACGCATCCCTCGCCGCCAGGCGCGCACTCTAATACGTTTTCGACGAATTTCTTCGTTATTCATCGGACTGCTCGCTCTAGTGGGAAGTCATCACGCGCGACTTAACCCGATGCGCAAAGAAAGAAAAGCGCGTCTTGTGCCTGCCTGATCTCTATTTTCTTTTTGAGGGTCAGCCTTGACGATCAAAATCGACGTTTGGGCTTAGGGTCGGACCTTGTCGAATAAAAGGGATTTGCTTGACTTCATTCAGCGGCTGCCCTATCCGCAAACCTCGCGCCCGCACTGCGCCTGCGGGGGAGTAGCTCAGTTGGTTAGAGCGCCGGCCTGTCACGCCGGAGGTCGCGGGTTCAAGTCCCGTCTCTCTCGCCATTAAATCAATTACTTACTTGGTTTCAACCCCGCGCCGCTCGTTGCCCTGCTCCCTCTATGGGGGAGGGCGTCTGGGGGAGTGTGCTTGCCTCGCTTTATTCAACCGGCATTCCTGCTATTGGCGTTTAGGGGGAGTGCGCGCCAGTCTGACCTTGGCGTTTTTTACGTTATCGTTTGGGCATCGGATTAGATAGGCGGTAACTAGTTTTTGACCTATTCATTTGTCTTATTTTAATTAAGGTTAGTGCGCATCTGATTGCGTCTTCCTATATAAGCAATCAGGCTTCATAGTTTTATAGAAAGAGCAGGCTGATGAGGAAAATTTTGAAATTTACTGCAATTATTACCTGTTTTGTTTTTTTGGCACCAATAACAGAAGTTATGGCAAAGCCCGTTAGTAGAGGGAGTTCGGTAAAGCTGCCACAAAATCTAACAACAAATAATGATTGGCTTGATGATGGCGCTGCACAGGATATGCGTCCAAATGCGGATGATAACGATCGTTATTTTTTAGAGCAGGAAAATTTTGCCAATAGCGACCCTGGTAGATATTCAGCGATGGGAAGTTATATGGATAATTTTCCTGGCCAAGGCTGGTATTACTGAATTTTAAAAACATTATGACCGCTAGCCACATGCTGGCGGTCTAAGCGTCAAGAGGGTTTAGGTGCTCATATTGACAAGAATCGCGTGCTTTTGCGCTTTACCACAGCTCATTTATACGCCCTTTTTTCCGTTAGCGGGGCTATCTTATAAATACGATGAATTTAGGCGTAAAATTTGTTGCTATTTTGTAATTTTTCTAGAAATTTCTATGGCTTCGGCAAGTCCGTCAGTAATATTTCTGCTAATATTTTCTATGGAATTCTCTGCTCCATTGAGTTCTTGTTTGGCTTGTTCCAATCTCGCCTGGAGAATTTGAATGAAATTTTCTAGTTCCTGATTCCGTAGAGCATCTCGCTCTTTTATCTCGGCGCTTTGTTTTTTTGAGGCGTGATATTCATCTAAGATGCGTGCAGAATAAGATTTTTCTTCAGATAATTGTATTTCGAGGGAAGTTATAATCTCCTTGGCGTTTTTCTTTAATGACTCATTAGCTTCAATCAAGTCTTTGATAAGATGGGTGGTCGCCTCAATTGTTTGAGATAAATTTTTCATGTGCAGGAGCGAAGTTTCATCCGCCATGGACGTGGATCTATCAACATTCGGAATTTCGAAGGGTATGCTCA
The DNA here is from genome assembly GCA_014190435.1 of Methylocystaceae bacterium. GTDB lineage: Bacteria > Pseudomonadota > Alphaproteobacteria > Rhizobiales > Beijerinckiaceae > Methylocystis. The sequence goes on from BJGJ01000002.1 coordinate 37,771, forward strand.
TACTGCCATAATCGTCTTCTTCAGCTGAAGCTTTTTGATCAGAATCCAAATGTTTAGAGGGAGCATATTTCATAAATTCGGGAGGTGTTTTTTTTATTTCCCTTGATTCCTGGTCACTCTGGGCTGAGAGCGAATCTAAATCGTCTATCTTATTGAGCATTGAGCTAATTTTTTGCCCATACTTCCCTTGCTCCCCTTTATCTTTTTTTTTCATATCCATGGCTCTAAGACAGACTATTTATAAGTTAATTAATGGTTAAGCAGTTAGATGTGACAGTTAAGCTTATTGAAACTTTTTGTGGGGTAGTGCGCGCAGAAAGCGGTGCATAAAATAGAGATTTTTATCCAGTATTGATCCTTGGCGAGCATAGCCGAGTTCTCTCTAATAAAGAAGCGTCCTTATAGCTGAAGATTATCGCTGGAGATAATAAAATTCTACAATTTTTATTCGCTTAGAAATGCTTCTTTTCTGTTTAGCAAGTAAAATCTAAATAACCTATATTCGGTTCGCGTTAGCGCCTTCTTTACCGCGATCTTGTTTTCAGTTTAGTCAGACTGACAACTGGGTTTATTAAAACCATTGTATCCGCTTTTGAGGCGTATTATTTACACCCTTGCTCTAATTGACCTAAGGTAGCTTGTTCGCATTAGAGGTTGGAGTTACTCCCAATGGAGCAAGGCCTTGCCAAGGGTTAATTGCTGTACTGAGACTTTTTTCCTTATCTTTATCCTTGCGCCTATGCATTTTTTTAGCATAAGCGCGGGAGCTGAAGAGGCGTCATCGGGACCTTTTATTTGCGCCTCAGATCCCGGCGTGATTATCTGTCAGGTAGCGGTTCCATCTATTACCGTAACAGACGCAAAATTGAATCGAGGTGCTTGCGCCTCTCCCCTGGAAACTTTTAGCATCTATAAGAATGAGCTAAAGTCGATGGGTCGAGAAATTGGTGATTTCAAAGATTTTAGAGGGACCTACAAGCTTGGCGATAAATTCGCTCTTTATGTTACGCGTTGTAGCCCATATGAACTTGCTATTAGCGCTGATGGGCAAGCTTATTTCATAAAGCTCAAATAATTGAAACTGTTCCATCCTTGCAGACGGACTGGATCACAAAACATTAATTGAAGATGCCGAGGATGTCAGGGAAAATGGTCCCTCGAGATCTTTGCGCGCGCCCTGTCTCTTCGGTGTCATCAAATTGAGGTCTTGGTTTTTGTGGTTTAGGCTTCTTTTTTTTCGGCGGCGCGATTGGTGCCGTAGTTTCTGTTCCGGTTTCTGTTGTCTCAAGAGCTTGAGACTTTTGCTCTTCCGACGAAACAACAGCTGGGGAGCTGGTAGAGGAAGCCTTGGCGTCTTTCTGCTGTTCTTGAGGAGCAGCAGGAGACGGCTCGCTGACCGACTCCTTTCCCCGCGGCGGCGCGGAATGCTGCGTTAAATTAAATTCTGTTTCGCGCGCAACGAGCTGCTGCGGGCTTCGAGTAACCGTCCATAGGACGCCAGTCAGAATACAAAACGCAAGAAGGATGACCCCAGTGGTAATCGCTATCTTGTTATTAGCCTCATATTCCATGCGTCTGCTCGCGTATCTACTGCCGCTTCGCCATTGCGGCGGTCCTCGGCGCGGGAAGTAATCAGTCTAATCGATTTGACTGAATAAGTCTCATGGATTCAACTTAAACTGCCCATCACGTGAAAAAGCCCGGCTTGTAGGCCGGGCTTTTTTCAGCGCGTTAAGCTTATTCGTATCAATAGAGAACAAGGCTTAGAATGCTGGCATGGTGGGAACGGCTCCCAGATTAAAATGATAATTTACGCCGGCGCGCACAGTATTCCAACGAGTATGATTGTTCACGTTGTTTAAGCTCAGGCCTGTATTCCAGCCAATTTCATTTGTGCTGCTGCCAGCGATATCAGAATAAAGATACTCTGCCTTCGCTGACCAATTTTGCATAAACATCCATTCTGCTCCGCCGCCAGCTGTCCAGCCCGTTTGGGTTGCGGAGCCTGTATTCGTGCCCCAATAGCCGCCATTGCGCTGAACGCCGCCGTAGGCGAAGCCGCCGGTGCCATAGAGAAGGAGGCTTGGCATAATTGCATAGCCCAGGCGACCTCGCACGGTACCAAACCAATCGAGACTAACGCCGCGTGCGCCGCCATAGGGATAATATCCTCCAACAAGTTGGCCGCTGCCATTTGGCACCAGACCCCAAGCCCATTGGTTGTCATTGCCCGGAGCGCCTAAGCCAGTTCCTTGAAAATCCGCTTCAGCACCGATGATGACCTGTGGGGTTATGGCGTAGTTGTAGCCAACTTGACCGCCGCCAATAATGCCGCCGCTTGTACCACTAGAAGCGAGATTATTGGTTATGCCGCCATTCCATCCGTTGAGGTTCCAGGCATTGGCATTGCCGTTCCCAGCGCCCCAGCCGCCACCAAGATTAAGACCAGCGTAAAATCCCGTCCAACTCATAACAGGCGGCGGCGCATAAGCAGGCGCGCCCTTTCGTGAGGGCAGATCAGCCGCGGCCGCAACAGTGGCGTTCATCGCCAGAAAGGCTAGGGGAAGTAGCGCTTTCTTCATAACTTATTGTCCTTCTAACTCTTGGCGCAAAGCGCACAATTTAACTGCAATTTCGAGCCTGATTGGCGCATAGAGTTATAATTTAAACTTGGCGTGGTTTAACTACTGGTTAATGTCGATCACATTTAAAAAAGCTTTTCACTTATGGTTACCAAAGCGTTTCTGGAAATGGCCAGTATTCATCATAGTCAAATTTAAAAAAAATTGATAAGACGAATAAAAACCTTTTTTATCGCGCTAATGAGATGATCTATATAAAAGTTTTGAGTGGAGAATATGTTTAGTTATTAATGTTCCAATTTTTGATTTATCTGCTCAAATGTAAAAATTCTAAGATAATGTTATAGAATGAACTTTGAGGTAATCCATGTGGAAATTTTTAGCGCAGAACAGACTCGCTGCCAGGATCGGATTAACATTTATTATAGCTTCTTGTGAGCTGGTATCGCCAGTATACGCCACAGTATTGATAGAGGTCGATCTTTCTCGTCAACGTATGTTTGTTCATGCTTCAAAAGTTAATTACAATTGGCCAGTTTCAACGGCGCGTTCGGGATACGAGACGCCCGCGGGAGATTATGAGCCAATAGCTCTTGAGAGAATGCATTACTCGCAAAAATACGACAATGCGCCAATGCCCTATTCAATCTTTTTTTATGGAGGCTATGCGATACACGGCAGTAATGAGATCCGCTCGCTAGGGCGACCCGCCTCACACGGCTGCATTCGTCTATCTCCAGGGAATGCAAAATTACTGTATGAAATGGTAGAGTTGGAGGGGGCGCTAATTTCAATTACCGGCGTACCGCCATCAAATTCTTATCATGAGAGTGAGAGCGGTCGTGGGAAAAGCGGATCCCAGCGCGCTGGTGTGGTAGACGAGGGAATGGAAGTTTTTGCGCCGGATTTTTAGGGCAAATCTGCTTATTGACCACAATCCGTGACTTTGTCTAAATTGCTAATTATTGATTATTTATTTTTAGGAGTGGCGCGTGATGAAATGTAGCAATCGGTGCCATGGGATATTTTTTTTCTTTCTATTTTTATTCTTTCCGTCAATTGACGCGTGGGCGGTTAGTCCTAGTTTTGATTGTGCAACGGCAATACGCTTGGATGAGCGCGCTATTTGCGCAAATGATCAGCTCGCCGTTTTAGATCGTATCGCTGATGAAGCCTATAAATACCTACGTATCCATCAAAGTAAATCTTTTGCTAATAAATTGAATCTTCCCTTCATCAAGCAGCGACAGGCCTGTGGAGAAAATGTCGCATGTATTAGAAAAATTCAAATTGCGTCAATTAAGCTCTTTAAACAGAAGGGCGCGCCAATAGAGTCCCCTGATCTAGAGAAAATGGACCTAGTTCAGAATGAAGCGACAGTGGATGGTCATCTCGACATCAGCAGTGGCGCGCAATCAGCACGGCTCGCACCGCAAGAGATGGCAGCCCCCCAAGAACCGCAAGGCGCTGGCGAGACTCAAAAACAACAGGCGGAGCCGCTGCTCAACAAAGAGAATGCGAAACCGTCCGATAACCAAGAAGCGTCTGCTACCCCCGTTGCCTCTGATGCTGAGAAAGTTGATGGGAGTACTTTCGTGCAGCCAGCTCAGGGAGCTTCGACAATAATGGATGCCACTCCGATTGCGACTCCAATCGATCATCAAGAAACACAATTACCTGTTATGAAAGATAAACTAGATTCTGAAGCCATAAAAGCGCATCAGCAAAAATTCAACGTGGGGTTTATTGTCGCCTTGACGGGGCTTAGTTTAATCACATTAGCGCTGAGCTATAAAATTTTGACAGATCGCAATGCTCCTAATGCTGCGTCCGATGTTTCTGCGCACAAAGGAAAAAAGATTGAAGCTCGTGTCGCCAAATCTACAGATAGGCGAGAGTCGCTCTCGACAACGGGTTATTTGCCAGCCAGAAAGTCGGCATCTGGCTTAGCGACAGATAAGTCAAATAATGAAAAAATCCCGCAGGCCTGGGTTTGGAGCTATTATAAGGGGCAGATCTGAATAAGCTTTAAAACAAGGGAATCCTTTATAAAGACATTGCTGTACTCTTTGGATCATCATAACTTAAAACAAATTTATCTTTAACGATGTCAGCAATAACTTTTTTATCAGTGATAAATCAACTCAGGCGCAATTAACATGGACTGCGCCGGTGATAGCCAAATAAAAATCCGAGAGGCTCGCTATGCCGTAACTTGGCGAGCGGTCTGTCAAAAAATAGATTGCTGCCAGAATAAGGATATCCATAGTCGCAAGTTGGATCATCTGTCGCTGTCGCAGAAGTCTGCTGGCTAGCCATAGTGAGTTTTGCCGTTGGCGCATAAAAACGGCGACCTTGAAAATCAATATGGCTCCACTCCTCATCTTCCTGAAGGAGGATAAGCGAAGAGCCGGCAGGAGCTGTTTCAATAATCTTATGACTTAGTTTTGGTTTTAATCGTAATGGAACAGCTTGGGTGAGAGTTACGGACGTTTGAGCGCTTGCGGTTAGTAAAGGCGTTAATAACGTCAGTATTAAGATAAAGATTTGTGGTGAGTATCTCATTGCTATTCTTTCTCTTATAGACTTTTGCAACTCCTAAAATTTATCAGATTTGCGAAGAAGATTTTTCTTATCAAAAATCAAGTAGTTTAGCCTGCAGTGTTAAAATAATAATTTAATACTCGGCTATATATTTGTTCTAATGCTTCGATATTCGAAATACTGGCGCATTCATCAATTGCATGAATTGTTTCATTCGTCAGGCCAAATTCAAGGGTTGGACAGTCTCGTATAATAAATCTTGCGTCCGACGTGCCGCCGCTCGTTGAGAGTTCTGGGGTTAATCCCGTGACTTCATTTATTGCTTTGGTTACAAGCTCAGAAAAAAGACCGGGCTCTGTCAAAAAAGAGACGGCATTGCTGGGTAAAAAATCCAGTTCTATTGTTGTAGGGCCTGCTACTGTCATAACGATAGAGCGGATATGTTCTTTAAGCGTATCCAGAGTCCAGCTGTCGTTAAATCTGACATTAAATTGTGCGCTCGCTGTAGCGGGAATGACATTTACTGCCGCATTGCCGATATCAATGGACGAGAATTCAAGATTTGTCCGATCAAAATGAGTGGTGCCTTGATCAAATTCATGGTGGGAGAGAGCGGTTACTATTCGTGCGACAATAGGCGCAGGATTTTCAGCGCGATGAGGGTAGGCGACATGTCCCTGTTTGCCGATTACACGGATAAGCCCATTGACCGATCCCCGACGGCCAATTTTAATTGTATCCCCAAGTTGAGAAACATTTGTTGGTTCGCCAACAATGCAATGACTGAAACGTTCGCCGCGCGCCCGCGCCCAATCAAGAAGTTTTATTGTACCGTTAATTGAAGGGCCTTCTTCATCGCCGGTAATGAGGAAAGAAATTGCGCCATTTGGCTTTCCGTAACGTCTAATATGCTTAATCGTTGCGGCAACAAAAGCCGCGATGGCTCCCTTCATATCTGATGCGCCGCGGCCATAAATCTTATTTTCGGCGATCTCTCCAGCAAAGGGAGCGTGGCGCCATCGCTTTACGTCGCCAGTTGGCACGACGTCTGTATGGCCCGCAAAAACAAGATGCGGCTCGCCATCGCCGATTTTCGCAAAGAGATTCTCAACATCAGGCGTATTGGCCTCACTGAAAGTCAGGCGGTGGATTTCAAAACCAACAGAAGCCAGCGCGTGCTCAACGACCTCAAGCGCGCCAGCGTTTACCGGCGTAACAGAAGGGCAGCGAATAAGGTGTTGCGTTAACTCAACAGCCAGTGAGGTATCGCTCATGATTACCGCGAGGGTTTGAGGGCGAGTTCAAAAATTGTCCATAAAATGCTAATCATGAGCATAGCGTCAATTCCCCAAACCCACCAGATGGGCATGGATTCGCTAACTCTAGGTTGAAGCCAGTGCGCGGCGCCAGTCAGCAAACCAAAGAAAGGCGCGAGGCTAGCAAGTCCTAAGGGTGGAAACAGCGCACGATCTCGAAAGCGTTTTGCTGACAAATTAACATAACTAATTACAACCAAAATCACGACAAAGGCGTAGAGGATGGCGTAAGCGTAGGCGGCTATCGTTAACGGAGGAAAAAAAGGATCTTTGGCGATATCGTGATTCGTATAAGGCGCAAGCAGTTTCCAAAACAGAACAAAGGGGATGAGCGTAATAGCAAGAGGACGTAGTCCTTTGATCCAGGTATCCGCATCTATGCGTCCTTGATCATTGCGGTATAGAAAACGAATCCGAGCCGTATTGATCGGCATTAATCTCTCAAAAGTTCATTTACACCAGTTTTGCTGCGTGTTTGCGCGTCAACTGTCTTAACGATAACCGCGCAATAAAGCGATGGTCCTGGCGCGCCGTCAGGCAGCTGCTTTCCTGGTAAATTGCCTGAAACGACTACAGAGTAAGGAGGAACATAGCCTACGTGAACTTGTCCCGTAGCGCGGTCGATAATTTTTGTTGAAGCGCCAATAAAGACGCCCATTGCAAGCACGGCGCCTTGTCCAACAATAACGCCTTCGACTACTTCTGAGCGTGCGCCAATAAAGCAATCGTCTTCGATAATTGTTGGATTTGCTTGGAGTGGCTCAAGGACGCCGCCGATGCCTACGCCGCCGGATAAATGGACATTTTTACCAATTTGGGCGCAAGAACCGACTGTCGCCCACGTATCCACCATAGCGCCAGCATCTACATAGGCGCCAAGATTGACGAAGGAGGGCATCAGGATCGCGCCGGGCGCGATATAGGCTGAATGTCGCACAATCGCACCAGGGACTGAGCGAAAGCCAGCAGCGCTATGCTCCGCTGCGCCCCAGCCAACAAATTTTGAGGGAACTTTGTCCCACCAGGTTGCTCCTCCGGGGCCGCCGGCGATAACACGCATGTCGTTAAGTCGAAAGGAAAGTAAAACGGCCTTTTTGAGCCATTGGTTGACTTTCCAGGCCTGAGGGCCCTCTTTTCCCGAAATTTTCTCCGCAACGCGCAGCTTGCCGGCGTCAAGCAGACGCAGCGCACTGTCGACAGCATGGCGAATATCTCCGTGCGTCTCTGCGTTAATATTCGCGCGATCCTCAAAAGCGGCAGTGATTAAGGTTTCGAGGCCTGTGTGGGACATGATCTTCTCGGGTTTTTTAACAACGGTCGCCGGTTTGTAGGCGTGTGGCGGCGGGAGTCAACCGCTGCAAGGACGCAGCGCTTCCAGAAAGTTGGTCAAGTCATCTGTAACGAAATCAATATGTGGCGCATCGCCGTTGGAAACTTCCCAATCCTCGCGTTCCGGAGATTGATCTGGCGATGGCATGACCAAGATTGTCGTCATACCATGTTGATGCGGAACAATAAGATTGCGTTCTAAATCCTCGAAGAGCGCGGCGCGTTTTGGGTTAATTTTCAAGTGTGCGAAGAAACGTTCATATGCTTCCGCCGCAGGTTTAGCGATGAAGTCCGCCGCAACAATATCGAAAATATCTTCAAATAAGTGACTAATGCCGATTTGCCGCGCAGTTTTAACAGCATGCTCCCGCGAACCATTGGTGAGGATGAGTTTGCGGCCTGGCAAATTTGCAATTGCTTGGGCAAGGGAATGGTTGGTTTGTAGAGAGCTGCGATCGACATCATGAACATATTCAAGAAATTCTAAAGCATTGACGTCATGTTCAAGCATCAGACCACGTAGAGTGGTGCCGTAACGTAAATAATAATACTTCTGCAAGGCTCGAAGTGAGAGCGCGTCCATCCCAAAAAGACGCATCATAAAAAGGGTTATTCGCGCGTCAATTTTTGGCCAAAGATCAGCACTATGCGGATAGAGCGTGTTATCGAGATCAAAGACCCAAGTATCGATCTGCTTGAAGTGTTGATGTGGCGCAGTCACCTTGTAATCAACGTGCCAGCGCCATGATCTGTTAAAAGTTCAATGAGCACGGCATGGGGTAGCTTACCGTCAAGAATAACAACGCCTTCAACGCCACGTTCAATCGCATACATACAAGTTTCTACTTTTGGAATCATACCGCCAGTAATTGTGCCGTCAGCGATCAGGTCGGGTATATCCGTAATTTTTAATTCTTCGATAATTTTTTTATTTTTATCCAGTACCCCTGGAACATCAGTTAGAAAAATAAGACGCTTCGCCCCAAGCGCGCCGGCAATTGCGCCGGCAAAAGTATCAGCGTTAATATTGTAGCTCGCGCCACCTGGGCCCTGCGCAACGGGGGCTAACACTGGGATAAGTTCGCGGCCGAGAACTTGATCCAAGACGGTTGTGTCGACTTTGTCCGGTTCGCCAACGTAGCCAAGGTCAATCCCGTCTGAGCGCTCTAGTTTTTTAGCGGTCAGCATGCGTCCATCTTTGCCTGTCAGGCCAATCGCCCGACCGCCTTCAGAGTTAATGTAGCCCACGATTTGTTTGTTGATTGAGCCAGCAAGCACCATTTCAACGATGCCCATCGTTTCGCCATCTGTAACGCGCAAGCCATCTGCGAATTTTGATTCAACACCAAGGCGTTTGAGCATAGCGCCTATTTGTGGACCGCCGCCATGCACCACGACAGGATTGACGCCGGATTGTTCGAGTAGAACCATATCGCGCGAAAAATCACGCGCGCCTTGATCATCCCCCATGGCGTGTCCGCCATATTTTACGACGACAATCGACTCGTCGTAGCGCAGCATATGGGGCAGCGCTTGCATCAAAATCCGCGCCTGCTCAAGTGCGCTAGAGACAGAGTCGGTGGTCATTTAGAGGCCTCAATGATTTTGCAGATCACACAACTAGACCGGAGCTATAGTCGCTTTCAAGCGCTGATTTCATTTAGTAGGCGGGCGATAGACTCTCTAAGGGCGCCAATCCCTTCGCCGCTTTGTGAAGAGGTAAAAATTATTTCGGGATAGGCCGCAGGCCGCTTTGCCAATGCTATCATTGTCGCTTCAACAACGCGATTGCGGTCGATAGTCGTGAGCTCATCGTATTTTGTGAGAATGACTTGGTAGGAAACGGCCGATTGATCAAGGAGATCGAGCATTTCCTCATCGGGCGGCTTAACCCCCCGCCGTCCGTCGATGAGCACATATACCCGGGCAAGTTCGGCGCGGCCACGCAAATAGTCTCGCATCAGCTTAGACCAGTTGGCGATTTTTTCTTTGCCAACTGCTGCATATCCATAGCCGGGCATATCGACGAGTCTTATACGCTCATCGCCGGTATTTTTGCTTAGTGAGAAGAAATTAAGTTGTTGTGTTCGACCTGGCGTGTTCGAGACGCGCGCAAGAGATTTGCGATTTGTCAGAGCATTAAGCAAGGATGATTTACCGACATTCGAGCGACCTGCGAAGGCGATCTCAGGAGCGCCAGGAGATGGCAAATCATTTGATGAGGCGCTTGCGAAAAAAAAGTCGCAAGGGCCTGCAAACAAAAGACGTCCTTCTTCGAGAAAATTGCTTTCGGTCATTTTTGTAGGACGGCAAACTGTCTCGCCGTCACTTCAGCTAGGCGCGTTGGAAGGTTTTACGCAAATTATCCCACAATTCAAATTTTACGCCAGCGCGCGTCATAATGATGCCCTGTTGAGTGATCGATAAGAGATTGTTCCAAGTCCAGTAGATAACGAGACCTGAAGCAAAGCCCCCCATCGTAAAGGTGAACATAAGCGGCATATAATTGAACATCACTTTCTGCATTTCATCTGCAGGTTCAGGGTTCATTTTCATTTGCAGCCACATTGAAAAGCCCATGAGGACGGGCCAGACGCCAAGCATCAAATAGGGGCCGAAGAAAGCGACATGCGTGGGATCAAAAGGAAGTAAGCCAAACAAATTAAAAACATTGGTCGGGTCGGGCGCCGAGAGGTCTTTGATCCAGCCAAAGAACGGCGCGTGGCGCATTTCAATGGTCACTACAAGGACTTTATACAGCGAGAAGAAAACAGGTATCTGCAAAAGGACCGGTAAGCAGCCGCTGGCAGGATTAACCTTTTCTCTTTTAAAGAGCTCCATCTGTTCCATGTTGAATTTATGTTTATCGTCACCGTATTTTTCTTTGAGCTCTTTAATTTTTGGTTGAATAGCTTTCATTTTAGCGATGGATTTGTAGCTTTTGTTGGCAAGCGGAAGAAACGCGAGCTTAACAACAACTGTGACAGCGAGGATGGCGAAGCCAAAATTTCCTAGCAGACGATAAAGAAAGTCAATCAAACGAAACATTGGACGGGTAATAAAATAGAACCATCCCCAATCGATAAGCAGATCAAAGCGCTTTAAGCCAGGATTGTTTTTGTAGGCGTCGAGCGTATCAACTTCTTTTGCTCCGGCAAAGACATGCGTTGTTGTTGCGGTTGCGGAGTCGGGCGCAAGTGTTTTAGGCGTGCTGACGGTATCTGCTTGGTAAATTTTTGTTGCGCCGCCCATCGATATATACCGCGCTTCAATTGGCGCATTTTGATCAGGTGCAACAACAGCGCCCCAATATTTATCTGTAAATCCAACCCAGCCGCCGACGCCTTTAAAAGATTTTGTCGCCGCGGGCTCCTTTTCAATTTTATCATAGGTAAGCTCTTCCCCTCCGTCACCGATGACGCCGACAAAGCCTTCGTGCAAAGCGGCGTAGCCGGCTGAAGGGGGATGGCCAATTCGGGTAACGCGAGAGAAGGAATAAAGGGTGATGGGCTGAGACGACTTATTTTCTACGCTATCAATAATACTAAAGAGATATTCATCATCTACTGAAATGACGCGTCTGAACAAAAGCCCCTGACCATTATCCCACGTAAGCGTAACAGGATGAGTTGAGGTTAGTTTATCAGAATCTGCAATCCAAAGCGTTTCTGTCGTCGGTAAGTTTGGCGCATTTTCAGTTGCCGCGCTGAGATAGCCAAGTTCTGCATAATAAGGATCTGGGCCGGCTTCAGGTGATAATAAGGTGATGATTGGACTCGAAGGATCGACAGTCTGCCGATAGGCCTTCAATGAGACATCATCGAGACGTCCGCCCTTTAGCGCAATAGATCCAGATAAAGACTTCGTATCGATGTTAACGCGAGGACTAAGCGCCAGGGCCGCTTCGCGGGTTTGCGCCGTCGGCTTTACAAGCGCGGCAGGCGTATCGGGCGCTCCCAACTTAACTGTTTTGGCGACGCGCTCCTGCTCAGCAAGCGTTCTCTTCTGTCGCTCCATTTCTGGAAAAGCGTAAAAGTAATCCCACAATCCGATGAAAACCATCGACACTGCAGCGGCAAACAGCATGTTTCTTGTATTCTCTTTCATCGCGCCGACTGTCCATCTTTGTGTTTGCGGGGTTCCCGAGATCCCTTGCGGCTCTTGAGCCGCGTGAAACTCTCGGTCATGTGAAATATCAAATCAGCAAAAGAGGCGGTGAGGGCCTCGCGCCGAGCAATGATTACGTAGTCCTGTCCGGGCAGCGCGCCAAGGCGCCCCCCAGCACGGAGCGCTTCTTTTAATCTGCGCCGAATGCGATTGCGGCCAACCGCTCCTGAGACTTTCTTCGTGACTGTAATGCCGAAACGGGGAGAGATTTTGGGAGGTGGGACAGAGGCGTCGGGCGTTTGCGGAACAGCTTGAACAGAAAAAACAGGCGCATTGAACCTTAGTCCAAGTTTTGACGCGCGAATAAAATCTCGCCTATGGCGAAGCCGTTCGGGCTTGCCGTTTGGATGGATTTGTTTGGCAGGGGCGTCCGTCGTCATCGTGCCGTCCGCCGTCGTCACCGCTAGATTTGATGCGTTAGGCTGAGAGACGTTTACGACCGCGCGCGCGGCGGGCGGCAATGATCTTGCGCCCACCGACCGTCGCCATACGAGAGCGAAAGCCGTGTCGACGCTTGCGCACGATTTTGCTGGGTTGATAAGTCCGTTTCACCGATCTTCTCCGCAGGCGGCGAGCCGCCTCATCCGTTATTGCGTCTCGGGGACTTCCCTGAGAAGCTATTGATTTAAAATGCTTTTCTCTTACGTTACCCGGAACGCTCGAAAAGCGCCTGTTAGTCGGTCGCTAGGAAAATGACACCGAATTTACGCCGCCTCGATCTAAGGCGTCAAAATCCTTATTGACGACATCTGCAAAATAAATGTCGCCGCCCCTCTCGGAGCGACGCTGCGGGAGGCATATAGGAGAAAGCCTTCGCGCAAGTCAATGTCAAAGCCTTTTGGGGCGCCGGCCGTCTAAACAGAGCTTTGCTGATTTTAAAGAATTTTTTCGCAATATTTTCTTCCGTCATTAACATCAAAACGGGTAAACAGATAATAAGTCGTGATTCGCCCTTTGCAGTTGCGCAGTTTTCCTTCGTAGCGTTTCGAGTCCTGCGCCCCTTCGGTTCAACCGCCTTGGGGCGGTGAGGCTTTATTAACCATTTTCGCTTACTTTTTGTTGTGAGTTTAGCACAGGTCGCGGGACCGGAGAGGCCGAGCAAGGATCGATGCAGCCGCGTGCGCGGGGCTTTCAATCATTGCGAACGGAGCTTGGTGGAGAACCAATATGCGCGTTTTATTGATTGAGGATGACAGCGCAACTGCTCAAAGCATCGAGCTCATGCTCAATTCCGAGAATTTTAACGTCTACACGACGGATCTCGGAGAGGAAGGCGTCGATTTAGGTAAATTATACGATTACGACATCATTCTCTTGGATTTAAATTTACCAGATATGTCTGGCTATGAAGTATTGCGTCATTTACGCGTCGCTAAGGTTAAAACGCCTATCCTTATTCTTTCAGGCATGGCTGGGATCGAAGATAAGGTGAAGGGTCTTGGCTTTGGCGCCGACGATTATCTCACTAAGCCTTTCCACAAGGATGAACTCGTCGCGCGGATCCAGGCCATCGTTCGGCGTTCTAAAGGGCATGCGCAATCAGTAATCGCTACGGGCGAATTGATAGTTAATCTTGATCAAAAAACTGTTGAGGTGAGCGGCGCGCGTGTTCATTTAACAGGTAAAGAATATCAAATGCTCGAACTTCTCTCTTTGCGCAAAGGCACGACTTTGACCAAAGAAATGTTTCTAAATCATCTCTATGGTGGTATGGATGAGCCTGAATTAAAGATCATTGATGTTTTCATCTGCAAGCTTCGCAAAAAGCTCGCAAATGCGAGTGAAGGTCGAAATTATATTGAAACCGTTTGGGGCCGAGGCTATGTGCTGAGGGAACCGAGTGAAGCAGATGAGCGGATCACAGCTTAAGTTTTGCGCTAAAGCATAAACGCAGCAGCATTAGCTTCTTTAATATTCTAGGCGCGATAAATAAGCCCTAACAGCGCAGCCGTTAGGGCATTATTTTAGAAAACTTTAATTAAGCGACCGCGCTTTGCATTGGCGCGCTCTCGTTGGAAATCTCATCACTAAGGAGATGAATATTTCCTGGCGCTGCAACTGGGCGCGCTTCAAAAATAACAAGTTCGTTTTCACTCGCGACGCTGAGCTCTAATCCACAAGCCTTGGCTATAAGGCCGGTATAATAGGCCTGGATGGCTCTAGCATCGATGGTGCCTTCGTCCGTATCGCCTGACAGAAGCATTGAGACATTAGCGGCGAGTCGCGCATTAACGCCTTTTGCTTCGACTTTAAATCCGATTTTTTCGCCTTCTCCAACTGACGTTACTGAAATGACGCCTCCGCGGGGAATCGCGGTGTCAGCGAGTACGCATAAATTCAGTAATACTTTTACTTTATTTTTTGACATGAGCGCCCGGGGTACGCCCCAATTAAGTTGCGTGCGGTCGTCAGCAAGAAATTGGCGGGTCACCAATTCAGCGTCGCCGGTATCGATTGACGCTCCTTTCGATCCAGCAGCGCCAAACGCTAATCGACAAAATTGTAGTCGTGAGGAAGCTTCATTGGCGCTCGATTTGATGAGCGCTAGCGCATGGCCGCGCATTTCTGGATCTTTTTCTTCTTCCAATACCTCAAGGCCATTTACGATCGCGCCCACAGGAGAAATGACATCATGGCAGACGCGGGAGGAAAGAAGCGCTGCAAGGTCGAGCGGATCAAGGTTGAATTGGGTCATTGAATTTTTCCAAATATCGGCGCGCGCAAAGGCGCATTAGTGAAATTGAGAAACGCGGTTTCGACATTACGCACAAATCCTTAAACTTTATGCGCGAATCACACAAAACTGACAGCTTGAAGAGTAGTCGTGAGTCAAAAGTTTGCAAAGCTTGTAAAACTTGCGCCTAAACAACTGATGAAGACCTAAAGAATAATCGACCTGGGAGCGCGCTGCTTGCTTAACGCCGATCAAGAAAGAGACGCTATGGCTGTTCGTTTTGCTCAGCTTGCCGCAGCAGCGGGACAAATCGCCTTAGACCTCCTGTCTCGGTCTGAGATTATTTCTCGTGAGAAGATTGATCGATCTCCCGTAACAGAGGCGGATGAGCGCATCGAGGCGTTTCTGATTAATGAACTGGCTAGGCTGCTGCCTGGGGTCCCTGTCATTGCTGAGGAGGCAATGTCTAGAGGCGAGGCGGTGGGGACGGGCGATGCTTTTCTCCTAATTGACCCGATAGACGGCACCAGAGAGTTTGTTGCAAAAAGTAGCGAATTTACAATCAATATCGCGCTCATCGAGCAGAAGCGTCCCATCACCGGGGTAATTTTCGCCCCGAAAAAATCACGCATATGGTTTGCGGGCGCGACAGCCTATGCTGTTGACGCCAGTGCCGGCGTCGCATTAGCGCCAGCTGATAACTGGCGTCGCTTAAGCGTTGGGTTAGAGATCCCAGAAAGGCTTCATGCGCTCGTTTCAAAGTCGCATATGGATGAAGAAACGCTCCGTTATTTATCTCAATTTAGAAATTTAGAGGTCTGCCCCCTCGGGTCCTCTTTGAAGTTTTGTCTCTTAGCGGAAGGATACGGTGATTTTTATCCGCGATTCGGCCCGACGATGGAATGGGATACGGCGGCGGGCGATGCGATTTTGCGGGCAGCTGGAGGCGTGGTCCTGGATAGTGAGGGTTCGCCATTGGTCTATGGCAAATCAGAAAAATTTTATCGTAACGGAGCGTTTGTTGCTTGGCGTAATCCTCTAATGTTCCAAACAGCAACGTTTTCTTAACAGGCTTGAGCGAGGTTGACGTATCCATGTCTCACTAGGGCATGGCGGAGTTGCGTTCGGGTATGTGCGCTCTCAGGGTGCCAGCGGAGTAGCCATAATGTACTTGCCTAAGTCCAAACCTGTCTCACCCCTTCATTCGCGTCGTGAAATATTTAGTTTAGCTGCTGGGGCGGCATGCATGAGCCTCGCGCCTCTGACACGCGCCCTTGCGGATGTGCGTCCTGAATCTTTCACCAGTGAAGAGATTGTCGATAATGGCCATCGTTTTTTTGGCTCGGTTGCGCGCGGTCTAGCTGACGGCCTAGAAAGCGCTAATAAACGCTGGGGTAAACCGAACGCCTATATTTTGGGACAAGAAGGCGGTGCCGCTTTTGTCGGTGGGCTACGTTATGGCGAAGGCAAAATGTATACCCGCAATGCTGGACAGCGGCCCGTTTTTTGGCAAGGCCCCTCGATCGGTCTAGACGCGGGCCTTGATGGCGACCGCACGATGATGCTTGTTTATAATTTGCCAGAGGTTCAGAGCATCTATCGACGTTTTTCAGGCGTAAATGGCTCCGCTTACCTTGTCGGCGGAATGGGCTTTACGGCTCTGAACAATCAAGAGGTGATTGTTATCCCGGTGCGGGCAGGGGTTGGGGCGCGTTTGGGTCTGAACCTTGGTTACTTGAAGTTTACGCAAAACTCGACATGGAACCCCTTCTAAGCGCTAAAAAAGCGTGCGCTAGAGCTGACGAAGCTTCTTCTTAGTTTTGATTTTACTTAGCAATCATGGCACTGTCGCTGCTGTATTAACATGCGATGGCGCGAACGCGCCTGGGGTTTCGCGCAGTGATTGAACAAGCGATGTATTTTGCGCTCGGCTTTTTGATTGCCGGGCTAGTCTTTCTAATGCTGTTGCCGGCCTTCTGGCGGCGTGCCATGCGCCTGTCGATGCGAAGATTGCAAATGCTTGCCCCGATGTCGATGGATGAAGTTACGGCGGAGCGAGATCTGTTGCGCGCAGAATTTGCCGCGCGCGAGTATCGAATGGAGCAGGATATGGAGGCTTTAAAGCTCTCCAAGGCTCAAGATCTTGCGGCAGTGGGCAGACATGCGGCGCGGGTAGCGGACTCAGAGCGCTTATTACGCGAAGCAGCCGACGCGCATCGCGATATGCAAGCTCAGCTCCGCGAAGCGCAGAAAATTGCCGCTGAACGCACTGAATTACTTAATTCGACAGAATTAGCGCTGCATGAAATGACGTTACGGACTACTCAAAATTTACAACGTCAACGCCTGTCTCAGGGTCAGGAAAATGGCGCAGCTGGGTCGGCTGTTGCTGAAACAGAGGTCGCAGCTTTGCGGGAAGCAATTGTAGATTTTGGCGATCGTGTCGCGCAATTAACGCAACCAGAAGAAAAGCGGTAGGCTTTTCTTCAAGTTTTAAAAACTAAACCGCTTCGTCGTGATGATTGCGGCGACTATTAAAGGGTAAGGCGACGTGCTTTTTGTTGCAACATGCATTGATAAGCCTTCTCATGTTGATCTGCGCATGTCGACGCGGTCGGCTCATCTTGCCTTCCTAAAAAGTTTTGAAAATCAGGTGAAACTCGGAGGACCGTTACTTGGCGCGGATGGTCAAACTCCAATCGGTTCCCTACTGATTATTGAGAGTGAAGATGAAATTTCTGCTCGCATAATGCTTGCGCAAGATCCATACGCTCAAGTCGGATTATTTGAACGCGTCGAACTCTTCCCTTGGAAGCGCGTGGTTGGAGCGGATCTCTAATGGCCTATTGGCTATTTAAAAGCGAACCCTCTACCTGGTCATGGGACCAGCAAATCGCTTCTGGCGCGAAGGGAACTTTTTGGAATGGGGTGCGCAATCACCTCGCTAAGAAGCATCTTATGGCGATGAAGAAAGGTGAGCGCGGTTTTTTTTATCATTCCAATGACGAGCGGGCGATTGTTGGAATCGTTGAGGTCATTAGGCCCTATTATCCAGATCATACTGATGAGTCCGGTAAGTTTGGCATGGTCGACGTCAAGGCGATTAAGCCCCTAACCCGACCGATTTCTCTTGTGGAGATTAAGGCGGAGAGGGCTTTGGCTGATATGGTTTTGGTCAATAATTCGCGGTTGTCCGTGCAGCCTGTTTTGGAAGCGGAGTGGCGTTTAATTTTAACTCTTGCAGGTATGAAGCCTTGATCTAGCCGCCTTTGTTCCCAGGCTTTTCTCCAGCTAGCTCAGGTTTTTCGTCTAGGCCATTTTGAATCTTGCCCAGTATTTTTGCTAGATCCTCAGGCTCAGGTTTTAAGTCGCGCGCATGGTTCCACTGAAACTGCGCTTCAAGTTTGCGGCCTACCCGCCAATAGGCGTCGCCAAGATGGTCATTGATCACGGGATCTGAGGGCTTGAGGTCAATTGCTTTTTCAAGTTCGCGCACTGCGTCATCATACCGTCCGAGTCGGTAATATGCCCAGCCAAGACTATCGACGACATAGCCGTCGCGTTGTCTTAGTTCTACAGCGCGACGGAGCATCTTAAAGGCATCATCGAGATTGGCGCCCTGATCTACCCAGCTATAGCCAAGGTAGTTCAGGACGAGCGGCTGGTCTGGATTGAGCTCGAGCGCTTTTTTAAGATCGGCTTCGGCTTGAGGCCATTGCTTGCGTCGCTCATTGGCGATGCCGCGGTAATAATATAAAAGCCACTGTCCCTTATCAGCTCTTGTTTGAAGATCCAGTACGCGTGTGTACGTCGCAACAGCTTCGTCAAATAATTTTCTAGAGCGTTGAATGTTGCCAAGCGCCGTAAGCGCCTCTTCATTTTTTGGATTGGCGGCGACAACAGCAGAGAGATGTTCTGTTGCTTCTTTTGATTTTCCGAGCGTCTCGAGCAAAAGAGCGGATTGCACATCCGCATTGACGCGGAGCGCATTATCTCGAGGTACGCTGTTATACAGATCAATGGCGGCTTCGCTTTGTTTCATGCGTTCATACACATCGCCGAGTGTGACGATAGTGAGCGCGTTTTCAGGCGCCAGATACAAGGAAAGCCGCAAGTAAACGAGTGAGGCGAGTTCATCCCCTTGGCGACCGCCTAGGGCTCCAAGCCCATACAGCGCTTCTCCCGCCCCATCTTCGGCGTTTTTAACAAAGGGCGTTAGTGATTTACCCGACTGAATATCTGAAATCGTGGCGGCGATGATGGGATGGTTTGGAACAACGTCGTCAAAATCTTTGAAAATTTTAAGCGCTTCTTCGCGGCGTCCGTGAGAGGCAAGAAAACGTCCGTAGGCGTCTACAACGCGAAGCGTGTTGCGTTCTGCATTATAGGCCGATTTAAAACGCCGCTCTGCTTCGGCGGCGTCGCCGCCGAGATCGGCTATCAAGGCGCCGTGGTAATCCCGAAAAACGATAAAGGCGTCATCTTTGAGCGTATCAAGCGCTTCGAGTGCGTGGCGGGTATCCTTGGCGCCTGCATAGCTCCAGGCCGTCAATAAAATCGACGTGATATCACGGCGACGATCGCCGCCACCTTTATTAAATTCTGCGCGTGCAGCGGGATAGCGATGATTTTTTAAGTGATCAACGCCGATCGTCAGACGGGCGAGGCCGTTTGTTCGGTCGTGAGATAAGACGCGACCGGCTAGAGGAACGGCTTCTTCAATTGCCCCGTTTGCGAGTGTGGAGACAAAGGCGCGGTCGATTAAATCATTATTTTTAGGGTCTTCGCGTAAAGCTTCACGAAAAAAAGTAGAAGCCGCGAGCGTATCGCGTTCGGCCCCAGCGACGATTGCGGCAAGATAATTGCCCGATAGGCTGGCACCAACTTCGAAGGGGCGCGGCACAGCAAGCGCGTCTGCTGTGTCCGCATAGCTCATTGTCGTTGTTGAAACGAGGGTGAGGGCTGAGGCAAGAATAAGTCTAGCACATAATTTATTTGCGCGACGACTCGAAAAAAAAGCTGTCTGAGGGGCGGTATAAGGCACAGGGGCTATCCTGATAGGCTTTAGCGAGAAGCGCTGCGCGCCAAAGCAAGAAAAAGGGGCCAAAGCAAGTCAATGTCAGATGAAAGTGGCCGTTTTGCGCCAAGCGCGATAGATCGATCAAGCGGCGAGCGCGATGAGCAAATCGCCGCCTGAATAAATTAAGCTGCTTTAATCGCGCCAACAATCTTTTGCGCGGCGTCATCTAGATCATCGGCAGAGATAACGTTAAGTCCAGATTGCGAGATGATCTTTTTGCCCAGGTCAACATTGGTTCCTTCAAGCCGCACAACGAGCGGCACTTTGAGGCCGACTTCTTTGACTGCCGCGATGACGCCTTCTGCGATGGTATCGCAACGCATGATACCGCCAAAAATGTTTACCAATATGCCTTTTACATTTGGGTCGGCGGTGATGATTTTAAACGCCGCCGTTACCTTTTCAGTTGTTGCGCCGCCGCCGACATCGAGGAAGTTTGCTGGAAAGGCTCCGTATAATTTTATGATGTCCATCGTCGCCATCGCTAGGCCGGCTCCGTTGACCATGCAGCCAATGTTTCCATCGAGCGAAATATAAGCCAGATCATGCTTTGAGGCTTCGATTTCTTTTTCGTCCTCTTCCGTTATGTCTCTTAATTCAAAAATATCGGGGTGGCGGTAGAGAGAATTGCCTTCAAAGGCCATCTTGGCGTCGAGACAGCGCAGCTTGCCGTCTTTGGTCGTAATTAGAGGATTTACCTCTAGGAGCTCCATGTCCTTTTCAGTAAAGGCTTTGTAGAGCTTTTGCGCCAAATCCCCAGCTTGTTTAGCGAGATCTCCAGTCAGACCGAGCGTGTCGGCGATCCTCCGGCCGTGATGCGGTAAAAGCCCAGTTGCAGGATCAACTGAAAAAGTCACGATCTTTTCAGGCGTATCATGCGCGACCTTTTCAATGTCCATGCCGCCTTCCGTTGACACAACAAAAGAAATTCGTGAAGTCGCGCGATCAATCAGCATCGATAGATAAAACTCTTTATCGATGTCGGCTCCGTCTTCGATATAAAGTCTATTGACTTGTTTGCCGGCATCGCCCGTTTGTTGCGTAACGAGCGTGGCACCGAACATTTGCTGAGCGTATGTTTCCGCTTCCTCAATCGATTTTGCGATGCGGACCCCGCCCTTATCTCCAGCAGATGCTTCTTTGAATTTACCCTTTCCGCGCCCGCCAGCGTGGATTTGCGCTTTTACGACATAAACCGGTCCAGGCAATTTTTTTGCAGCCGCTACCGCCTCCTCCGCTTTGAGGACTGGGAAGCCCTGAGCAACGGGAGCGCCGAAGTCGCGCAAAATAGCTTTGGCCTGATACTCGTGAATATTCATCGTGAAACTCTCCTAGCCTAATGAGGGCGGAAAATATCCGTTGGAGGGGAAATTATCCTGGCTAAAGGGCATGAGCAGGGCCGCCCCGTCAAGTTGTTCGAGGGCCGCAGGAGTTCGATCGGCGGGTGATTGTAATTGCCCGCGATGTGTTGACTCATAACGAAATTGAGCTTCACCCGAAAACAGCGGGTGCAGGAGGCGGCTGCTCAAAAGTCTTTTTATAAACAATAGTTTAATAGATCGTTGCTGCTACGATCTATGAGAGGAGAGATCAGGCGAAAGAGGTATTAAGCTGTTTGGCGTCATCAATTAAGCCGCGAACCGAGCTAACAGATTTTTCAAACATCAGTCGTTCAGCCGGGTCGAGATTGATTTCCATAATTTTTTCAACGCCATTCGCGCCAATCACGGCTGGCACGCCTACGTAAAGATCTCTGACGCCATACTCTCCTTGTAGCCAGGCGGCGCATGGCAGGATGCGTCGTTTATCTTTCAGATAGCTGTCAGCCATAGTGATGGCTGCTGTAGCCGGCGCGTAATAGGCCGACCCTGTTTTGAGCAATCCAACAATTTCTCCCCCGCCTTTACGCGTACGGTCCACAATAGCATCGATACGTTCTTGAGTGGTCCAGCCCATGCCAATGAGATCCGGCAGTGGGACGCCCGCTACGGTCGAATAGCGAACGGAAGGAACCATGTCGTCGCCATGTCCGCCCAGAACAAATGCGCTGACATCTTCAACAGACACATTAAATTCTGAAGCAAGAAAGTAGCGAAAACGCGCAGAGTCGAGAACGCCCGCCATCCCGACTATCCGATTTTTCGGCACACCGGCCGCCTTTTGTAGAGCCCAGACCATCACATCCAATGGATTGGTAATACAGATGATAAAGGCCTCAGGCGCATATTGTTTAATGCCTGCGCCAACCTTGCTGATAACGCCCAGATTAACAGTAAGGAGATCGTCACGGCTCATCCCAGGCTGTCGCGGAACGCCAGCGGTAACAATGACAACATCAGAATTAGAAATCGCCGCATAGTCAGAAGCTCCGCTATAAGCGGCATCAAAACCCGCAATGGGGGAGGCTTGGGCCAAATCCAGCGCTTTACCTTGGGGCACGCCATCCATGATATCAAACAGCACAATGTCGCCCAGTTCTCTAAGTCCGGCGAGGTGTGCCAGCGTTCCGCCAATATGGCCCGCTCCGATCAGAGCGATTTTAGTGCGCGACATTCCTGATCTCTTAATTTCTATATCGACTTAACCTGCTACCGCGCTTTTGAGCGGGAGGGAAGACGCAACGGCAGCTTTTTCTCGCATCTTTCGCCGGCAACTGCTCGCCGTGCTTGTATGAGCGCGCATTTCATCATCCAGCTTGATTGAAAGTGCACATTTATTTGGCGGTTATTTTAATATGAAATGATATGAATGATCCAAAAAATTGGATGAGATGGGTGAGATACTTCTGCCGGTTTCCTCAAGCGGTTAAGTTAAGCCGCAAGCCATTTGGCCCTTCGACTGAAGTTTATGAGTAGTTGAAATATTTCAATAAAGTAGATTTTTAAACAAGTGGTCACATGGTAATTCGCTTTCCAAGCCAAGCTGCAAATCCGTCTTTTTTGGGAAAAATTGATTTAGTGTCGTCGCTATAAGAAAAATGGATCCGCTAAGATTTGGCGCGTTATGGCTATGGGTTGATCTTTAAAGTTAGCCAATCGCACTGGACAGTTCCTAGAGCATTTGTTATTGGCGCCACATGTTTCGGCGGCTAGGAGCTGGCGGACGGGCGCATAGCTCAGTTGGTAGAGCAGCTGACTCTTAATCAGCGGGTCCTAGGTTCGAGCCCTAGTGCGCCCACCAATAAAATCAGTTTGTTGAACTGATTTTGGCGGTTGGGATACGACCCATATTCAAATATAAAATTCCATAAAATCGATAAAATCTTTTGGGAATCGCGTCTTATTTTTGTTCAGTCGACGATCGCTGAACGTCGTGTCTAAAATCTCGATGAGTCATCGAGATTCAAGTGACCTCATCAATTTATCATTGCTATTTTGATTAGTCATAGGCGCTGTGTTGATCAGCGCAGCTTACATAATTTTGACGGCGCGAAGTCCACAAACTGAAAAAAAGGAAATCTAAATGGAACCTGAGCCCGTTTCTTTCAGACAGTTTGTGATGGAGATGTCATTATTAGTCGAGAATGCTGGAGGAGAGTCGGAAATCATTGATCGGGGCAAGAAATTACTAAAAACACTTGTTTCAGATAACAGCTGGTTTTCAGATGTATTTATTCAACACAATTCTAAATCATACAGCCAGAATTTATTGTATTTGGATCCTCAAGAGCGCTTCTCAATTATATGTTTTGTATGGTGACCGGGGCAGCAAACTCCAATCCACAATCACACGGTTTGGGGTCTGGTTGGAGTAATCAAAGGGGAAGAACGATGTGATGAATTTGAGGTCGCAGATGGTATCCCAGTCTACACTGGCCGCAGCCATAAAATGATAAAGGGTCAGGTCGATGCTGTTTCGCCAACCATTGGGGATTGGCACCGGGTGAGTAATCCAACAAATGATGTATCGATTAGCATCCATGTCTATGGAGCCAATATTGGTAAGGTTGTTAGAAGAAAAGTTGGCGTCAATCAGAATGTAGAAGACTTTATATCTGGTTATTCAAGTGAATGCGTCTTTAGGAGTTAAAAATTAAGTTACGGCGGTTTAGCCATCGATGACTAGATATATTTGATGAGTCTTATCAATTGAGAGCAGCTAAGATAAGCGCAATATCCTATCGCCGGTTTTTAAAATTGACATTTATTATTTTTCTATACGGTCTAAAAGTTAAATGAACCAGAAAGACTGGATTTAAAATGACGGATAAAAGTATTCTAATTGATGATTTGCGTCCAACCCAGCTGACGCTTGGTCTCGAGGATGTGGCCAGGCGCGCAAAAAAAATGGCGCTGCTAGGAGCAAGTGAATTAAATGTATTGCTTAAGAAAAAGTCCATACCTTATGTCGTTGGCCCCAAAAAAGAAATTTATATTGTTGATCACCACCACTTATGTAGAGCATTATGGACAATTGATAAAAAGAGGGCGTTGCTAGGTGAAGAATTAGCAGATTGGTCAGATCTGGATAATAAGCAATTTTGGAAAAAAATGGATAGTAGTGGTTATTGTTGGGCAATAGACTCGCATGGGCATAGAAGGCCATATTCAGCAATACCAAAGCATATTAGGGAATTGACAGACAATGTTTGGCGCTCGCTGGCGCGTGCTGTAAGGGGGCGTGCCTTTACAAACCAAGATACGCCATTCCAGGAATTTATATGGGGCGACTATTTTAGAACATTTATGAGCGAGCGATTAATCAAGCAAGATTTTGAGCTAGCGCAAAAGGTGGCGACCAGTATTTCTCACCTCAAAGAGGCAGAGGATTTGCCTGGATTTAAGTTATGAATATGGACAACTTTCTTCACACTATTCACTCAGGTAGCGATTTTCATATAATCTTAAATTTTAATTCATCGGGCGATCCGGAAAGCGTAATATCGATCTAAATCTAGATCGCCCAGTTAGCTATATAAATTAGCTCGTGATTGTTCAGACTAACGCTTCTTTTCTTTTTTGCAGCGTAGCCGAACTGCGCCTGACAATCCGTAGTTATTTGGCTGACTACTTTTTCAAGGCAGTTTTGCACCTCGTCTGGATCTGGAATAGCATAAGGGCACCATTTTTTTGCGTCATCTTCACAAGCTGACCGCTGAGCTACAGTGCCTTGCGCGTTGACGCTAGGCGAAGCAAATATAGATAATGTAGCAAAAATGACTGCTAATTTTTTCATGTGGCACTCTTCTCTAGTTTTAGGATCTCTAGTTAAGAGGCAGTTACATTAAGAAGATAAGCTGTTCAATAAATAGTTTGAATAAAATATCAAATTCCATAATTCAGCTATCTCGCGCAGTCTATTGTAATATCGACAAATTTTGGCTGGAGTGACTGTTTCTAAAGTGGCTCTTTTTTTATTGATCAGGCGGTTACGAAGCGCTTTTGCTATAGTATTGCGATAGGATCATTGTGGACTGAGATGGCGTTGGATAACTAAAGTGGTTTGTTCCTTCATTTCTGGCGGATTTAAGATAGCGCGGCCCGTAGAAAATAATATTAAAACAGCGCCTAATGAGAGAAGTATAAAATTATTGATTAAAAAAGATTGTAGATAAATTTCGATAAAAATTCTTGACCTTCACAAATTATAAAAGTGTTATCTTACTCTTATACAAGAATATTAGGGATGTAGATTGATGGATCTAGTTTTTAAAATTATAAATAAATAAAATAATAAGCTTTGCAATTAAGTTGCTATTTATCTCTCATTATGTAGGCACTTTAAATTTTTATTTTAATAAATCTATTTAGCCTGTATGGGTGACTTTTTCTAGAACGACACTTGCGAGGCTGTGGGTTACTTTAAAGGGGTTAGATGATAGTCTTTCAGCAAATCGCGTAATAATATCACTTAATGTACATTTTGTATTTTCAGAATTATGAAGGACGTTGGTAATGACTGGCCCGGCGACAGCTTTTGCCATATTAGCCCATCGGTGACCGTAAGTTATCCGATCCTGCGTAATTTGATATTCATCCCAAAAAGGATCTGGGGCCTCAATAATATCTAAGCGCTCCAATTTCAGGTTGGCGAAGATGTTGCTCTTGCGGAAGGGATCTTCTATTTCGTCGAGTGATCTCACACCAATTGGCAAGCTTATCAATGAGAGTTCTATATCAGATAATAAGTCACAATTACGCAAATCAAGGAGCGTCAACCAAAACTCGTTCCAAAATGGCCCCCAGCCGCCAGCATCGTTGCGAGAGGCAATAAAAATAGTCATGAGTTTACCGCCACATTTGAGCTCATTCGAGCGGCATCTAAGAAACTGGGCCCAGTCTACAGCAAGTTGATGTGAGAATAATTTTTTTAAATTTGTATTTTTTGAACAGTCTATGAAAATATGATCATCGATGTTTCCAGGGGATACGCTCAGCCATTGAAGTGACCATGAATTCCACCCGATATCTACTGAATTTAATGGTAATATCGTTTCAAAGTATGAACGGCCGACTGCAAAAGGAAAGATATTAGCGTGATTTTTAAGGTATGATTTTTCATTCTTTTCGATCATTTCGAATAATGATGAAAAATCGTTTGAGGGTAGGTCAGTATGGATAACGGAAATAGAATTTGGTTTTAGATCTCTTGATAAAATTGAATTAAGGGCGATGTTTATGGGTAATAGTGAATTCTTTCCTTGAGAAGATGCGTAGTCCGCAATTACGGCGGCTCTTGTCGTAAGGTTGATTGTATCTACTAAATTTTTCCAGAGAGAGATTAATCTTTCAATCCCTGCTTCTTGAAGCTCGGAATTTTTGTTATAGAAGCCGTTGCCTTGCATAGCGGGTTGATCAATTAAAGATGATCTAGGCATCAGATATCCAAATCGTTCAATTACTAGAATGATCAGATTATAAAAATATTTTTGCTAAATTAAAACATATAAATTTGTATTTTTCTGTTCGAGAGCAATATTTTTTGGCCAACAGAAGCTGAATAATAGAGGTTAAAAAACAGAATTATTTGAGGTGTCTAGACATTTTCCTATATCTAGCATTTGATGCAATGCTTACGAAGATCAGCCTTATTGAGCGCCGAGGAGGCGCGGCGACCCGTTTCGTATTTGATTGATTAAAGCCTATTTATTAAAAATTAACCAATCTATGAGAAAGTATGATTAACAAAAATATAAGGGTGAGTTATGCGTAGACAAAGTTACCAAATAATCAAAAATCCAAGAGTTACCGGAAATTTCTTGGTTAGCGCCGCAGCGATAGTAGGAATTCAGATAGTTGCAATTCTTTTTTCTGCGACGGTTTTAGCTAGGGCTGTCGATGTATCAAATCAGGGATCGGCAATAATTGAATTGACCCCGACCGCTCAAATGGTTGGCCTCAGAGCCGCTCTGAGATAGTTCCCTAGAAAACAGTCCTCTCGACGGTGGGGGGGGGTGTGGTAGGGCGGAAGTTTTTTTAGCCTCCCGTTTGAATATTACTAAGTTGTGAGAAAGCTTTCTATCATTAATTGTAATACTGTTATGCGCAGTCACTAATACTGATTTATTTCTAAGTTTCATGCACAATCTCAATATTTAATGAGAAGGTAAAATTTCTCCCTAGCTCTCTTGGCCAAAGCTGAGCATAATAACTAAAATCGACAGGGTGATTTGTTGATTATCATAACTATTTTGTCTTGGAGAATGGAATGTTTTTTAAAAAATTTAATATAATTAAAATTTTCTTTGCACTTTTTGCTCTTATAACTTCAGCTAGTGCGTCTGAGGGCATTGGCGGTATTTGGAAGCGCGATGGCGGCGACGGAGGAAAATTAGAATTTTTTGATTGTAAGGGAAAGTTGTGCGCGCGGGGAGTTGTCCCCCTTCCAGATGGGTCGCCGCCGCCACTGATTATTAGGAATGCGTCAAAGATAGGCGAAAATAGCTGGAAGGGAGACTTATATAATCCTGAAGACGGCAAGATTTATGGAGGCAGGGTGGTGTTAAATTCACCGACAAAGCTTACACTTACAGGATGTTTAATGGAGTTTCTTTGTCAAAGCGAAGGCTTTGTTCGCATCTCGGGCGCGGTAAGCGGGAAGCCCAGTAAGCCTGACGAAAATACTAAACCAAATAAATCTGAGGCTTCGACCGAAGAATAACTTTCAGCTCTTGTCAAAAATCATATCAGTCGTTTTGGAGTTATTTCTTTCCAGCTCCAATAGCAAAGCGTTTTTTGCAGGCAGAAGAAAGATTTTTCATGTGTGCTTTTAGGCATTTTTCTACCGCGACCGCGTCTGGAACGGCGTCATCACATAAACGATAGGCATCCGGTTCGCAGGCATCCTTATCGCCTGGGGCACCTTGGGCATAGGACGAGGAAATAAAAGCTAGAGAGAAAAATATTGATAGGATTAAGTATAGACGCATTGGTTCACCTATTTAATTAATCAATTAGATTATTCTTTGATGATATTGTTGTAAATGTCAATGTATCAGCCTCTATAGCTCTATCGTATTTGACCACTTTTATTGAGGCTAGATGATGCGTTGCAACCGGAGCCCTTTGAGGTGTCGCAAACCTAGACTCAAGGTGCCAATATTTTATAAAACGAGATAGGGTATGATAAACAGTAGAATATTTTTGATGGTTAGCGTTGCATTGTTTTGTAATTCTATCCAATCCTACGCTGAGGAATTACCTCAGTGGCGCGATGATTTTTTCTCTAGGGTGGAGATACTAGCGCTTCTGCAGACCCTTAACGTTCAATTATTATCAAGTAATAGCGCTACAGTTGTTTTGGAGAATTGGTGCGCAGATCATCATATGGCGTCATTATCCAAAATAACGGCTCGATTTGTCAATGATCAAGATAAGCCTGTTAGCGAAGAAACAAGAAAAAGACTGATTTTAGACTTTTCTGATAGGGTCAAATATCGACATGTTCAGCTTTCTTGTGGTTCTCATATTCTATCTGAAGCAGATAATTGGTATGTTCCATCAAGATTAACAGATCAAATGAATAGAGCGCTAAATTCAAGCGATACACCATTTGGAAAAATTATTGCGCCTCTAGATCCTTATAGAAGGACGGTGGAGACAAAAATATATTGGTCTCCACTTGATAAGGGTTGGGAAAATGATATTGAGCAATCGAAGATAACGAGCCATAATAATAAAGCAATAAAGCTGCCAAAATATTTATTCATGCACAGGGCGTTGGTGTCATCAAAGTCGGGTCTTCCAATATCCGAAGTTGTTGAAACATACACAAATGAGGCAATAAATTTTGATAATAAGTTAGTTTATCAATAGAAATTTATATTTAACCTAGCTATAAATAATCAAATGTCGGCTGGCGTAAAATATAAAACGCGTGTGTCGAGATGAAATTATGTCCAAAAGAACAAACTCAATATAAAGCGTAGATTCAATTACCCATTTTTTCGGGAGCGGTTTATGTCAGGTCAAGGCGTGTCAAGCTGGCTGCAAAAAGGTTATAATGAGATTAAGAAGTTGTTGGGTGTTGCGCTCTATTTTTGGGTGTTATTTACTTTATTTGCCTTTCACAAGGCTATCCTTAACCATGACCGAAATATTTTAATTCC
Organism: Methylocystaceae bacterium; assembly: GCA_014190435.1. Classification (GTDB taxonomy): domain Bacteria; phylum Pseudomonadota; class Alphaproteobacteria; order Rhizobiales; family Beijerinckiaceae; genus Methylocystis. The sequence continues at coordinate 67,010 of BJGJ01000002.1, forward strand.
TCTAGGAATTGCCCTTATCAATTCCAAGCTAATGGCCAAGGTAGTTTATCTCGGAGAGCACACACGCTTAAATCGACGATTTAATGACAAGCCGCTGATCTATACGATTTTGTTTAAGTCACTCGTATTTGCAATTATTCTTTTTATTTTTCGAGTTTTAGAAGAGGTTCTTATCGGTCTTTGGGAGGGGCGTTCGTTGTTTGATGCGCTAGCCCATGATCATCCTGCAATCAGTCAGGGTGGAGCGCCAATAGCGATTGCTATGGTATGCATTATAATGTTTGTCGCATTAATCCCATTTTTTGCTTATCGAGAAATTGAAGATGCTTTTGGATATGAGCTCATTAGAGATCTTCTCTTTAAAAAGAACTTATCTGACTTTAAGATTGAATTAAGTGAGCGGGGGGTAGGGCGTCAGCTTGGGGATGAAAAATTATCTACTATGACTGTTGTTAGCAAAAATATTGATCATTGGTATTACGAATCCATGGGCGATGTATGTGGACCCTACACAATGTTGCAGTTTGTAGAATTAATACATAAAAATAAATTATCGGGAGATACTTTGGTTTGGAATGAATCAATGGGTCATAGCTGGCGTCAATTAGGATCGATTCGAATTTAATAAGCGGAGGTAATCGAGCAAGGCAATAAATAGTAAATGGACCCAGTTTATCGAAGGATATATAATAATTTTAATTTGATGAAAATAAGTAATTGTAAGTTAGAGATCAATTTTGAACAATTTTAATTTAAATAATTCTTCCTGCTATATTATTGGGCTGATTAATTTGATTTAACTTTATGACCGGCATTGCAAGCGATTGACGAAAGCGATAGAGGAGGTATGTCTGGATTTGATTGTGACAACCTGAGCTGAGTGTTGTTTCTAAGCAGGCGCAAGCTGTCGTAATCCTATCGAATTTTTAACGAGGGTCTTTTGAAAGATGCAGATTAAACGCTATCTGGATAATTTTATTGTGATTCCTGTTTCCTTCGGGCTGGGTTTGGCGATCTCCGGGCATTATTTGCAAGGCTTAGCTGCGATTATAATTGGAGTTTTTGCTTATTTTAAGGGACAAGCTCGTGGGCTTGAGAAGCCATCAGATCCTGTTAGATCTGCGAATTTATCCTCTACGCATGAAATCGATGATTTTTTGAAGAGAAAGAATTCTGAAACCCATCAGGAAGAACCACCTCCTTTAGATAATTGGTATTATGCAAAGGACCAAGAGGTTGTAGGTCCGCTGTTGGAGAGCGAAATGTTATCGCTTATGAAAACGGAGGAGATAACCAAAGAAACGCTTGTCTTTAATGCGGCCTTGGGGGATGAATGGCGCGTTCTTGAGGATACACATTTTATCAAGAAAAATCATCATCGGGGCTATTAGTGATACTTCCTCATGTCTGTTTATAGAGATGAAAGTGAATAATTGTCGTAATCTTGATGGGGCTATAAAGTAGTAGGAGGGCAATAATTGCTGATACAAGAGGCCCGCAGTGCGTCCCTCAATTGATAGGATTATTAAAGGAAGTAGATAAATTTTATCTTTTCATATATTAAATACTCGTCTGGAGTTGGAGTTTTTCTATGTCTAAAAGTAAATATAAATTTCTGATCCTTATTTTCACCGCCCTAATGGCGCAAGTTCAGATTGCCCAATCAGAAGAGCCATTATTCAACGCAATTGACGCCCTTGTAGGCGTTCATGGGCGTGATGCCATCCTACATACAGAGCGCGCAATTAATCATGTGAAATTGGCGGTTAAAGCTGGAGAAGCAGGGCGCAATAATAGTTTACTAGTCCATTCGCGCGCAGCTCTTGCGGATATCAAGACGGCCAATAGGGATAATGATGATAATCCGCATGCTAAAGAAGCAATCAGCCATTTGACGAAAGCAATTGTTGAGGGGCGTAAGTCACATAACTCTAAAGCATTAGCCCATGCCCGTGAAGCGCTTTCTCATCTTGAATCGGCAATACATTAGTTTTTTAATCTGTGTTAATTAACATAGAAAAAAATGATGAATTACTTCTGTCATCTTTAATTTGTTGCTTTGGCAATGTTAGGCCGAGCATTTTGTTTGCGCATATACTCGGTTCTTTTTCGTTTAGCGTGAATTTTCAGCCTAGAAGCTTTAAGGCAGACTATCCGTACAGACAGGAGGCGAGAGCCGCTCGTTCTATTTTCCTAAAAAGACCTGGGTTGATTTTATTGAAAATGAGCAGCGTCTTTTACACAGCTTTTAATAAAGCCAATCTTGGCTTTTCCTGTTATTTTTTTATCTACAGCAGCTGTTTCGCAATTACGTTGGGCCATTTCATTTTCACATTTTTTCATAAAGGAATTTATGCTGACGGGTTCGATTTTGTTGTTTATTGCTTGCGCAGCGCAGTCGGGGTTGGCTGGTGGAATAGGGTGGTCTTGGGCGGATGCTAAAGAGGCATGAGCTAAAAAAATTACTATAAAATATTTATCTTTCATTGATTTCTGCATAATTTATATCTCCATAGCTTTGTTATTTTAAAATGCGGTTTTTTGCCCCGATTTATTTTATGATATAGTGTTTACTAATTTACCACGTTTCTTCAAGGGCTAAAATAGCTGCAACTATAACTTTACTCAAAATAATTTAGTTTATGTAAATTCGAAATACAATATGATCCATAAAATTAGGGTCGGGCCTCTATTAGGGAGGTTGTGAAAATAGCTGTATCTAATTTTTAATTGATTAATCATTTTAACCAGAAAGAAGTTAGCAACATGAAGGCATATATTTATTTGTTGGTTGCAGTAATCTGTGAAGTTCTTGGCACCACAGCGTTGAAGGAGTCGGATGGCTTCAGCCGACTATGGCCTTCGATTATTGTTGGATTTGCGTATGCTGCTTCATTTTATCTATTGTCTTTAACGTTAAAAACAATCCCTACAGCAATTAGTTATGCAATATGGTCAGGCGCAGGAACTGCGCTCATTAGTCTGATATCTTGGCTTTACTTAGGACAGGCTCTGGATAAAGCGGCAATTGCAGGTATTTTTTTAATTGTGTCAGGCGTTTTGACAATTAATATGTTCTCAAAAATTGGCGTGCATTGAATTGATTGATTGGAGAGACGTCAATTCTACTCAGTTGCTTTTCTAGTAATCGACTTATGTTTCCTTTGGCTTGTTTAAATCTTCATCAGCAAGTCGCGCCGCCTCAGCTCCAGAGAGCATCGCGCCATTAAAGCCGTGTTCGCCTCCGAAAGCTGAGGCAAGATAGAGGCCTTTTATCGGGGTTAAGGGCGTCCTAGGGAAACCGGCAAATATGGGTTCTTCGGGAGGTAGGGCGGCGAAACCATAAACAGCGCCCTCGGGCGTATTAAGATAGCTGGACATTGAAAACGCATTTAATAACATTCTTGAACTTACAAGTTTTGAGAAACCAGGATACAAGCGGTCAAGCGAAGTTTGAATTGCATCAAGCCATTGTTCCCGCCTATCCATCGCAGCGTCTTTGGACAAGTTTTTCCAATTTTCAAGGCAATCAAGTCCCAAAACACTGATGAGAATTGGCGGATTTTCCCAAAGACCAGAATCTACTGCGGTAAAATTAATAACAGCATGCACGGGTAATGATTTTTCTGGCATAGCGCTCATCGCTCGTATGCCATCGCCGTATTGATCGAAGCGTTGCATATCATTAGGCAAAATGATTGATGAAAAATTTGTTATGCCAACATTTGAGGGGCTAGCCGATAATCCAAAATTAGCAGAAAAGAGTGAAGTCGAAAGGGGTCGCGCACCAAAGGCTCTTTCCATTTTACTTCTTGCTGGTTCCTCCATCATCGTGGCGGCGAGGCTTGGCGCGCAATTGGCTAGCACAACTCTTGCGCACAGGCGCTCTTCATCGTCGCCTGTTCGTCGCGCTGAATGTCCAATAGCAGTTACTGCTCCCGCATCATTTGTTTCTATACGCGTTACTAGCCGGCCCATCTTTACGATGCCGCCTGATTTTGTAATTGCTTTGGCGAGCTTTAGACTGAGCTGTCGCGAGCCGCCTTTGATATAAGCTCCGCCAGAGGCAATATATCCGCCTTGCGCTAAGGCGAAGAAAACCCACCAAAGATTTTTTGGATTGTCTCCGTAGTAAGCAAGATTGGCTCCCAGGGCGCATTTCAGACCTTCTGCACCGGCAAATTCTCGCGTAAAAATATCATCTAAGGATTTTTGCCAATCCTGAGCAGCTGGTGCGACCTCCCACAGCCCGCGAGCAAGTTTTGCAAAAGAATTATCCTCGCGGGCTTGTTTTATGTTCCACAGCGAGTCGTGAATTTTTTCAACTTGCCCCAGAAAGTTTTTTATTGCGGAGCTTTTATCTGGGAAGCGGGTAGCTAGGGCGTCATGAGCTGCCGCAAAACCGCTCGGCAATTCAAATGGTTCCCCCAGGGGTCCGCCGCGAACTTCGTATAAAGGGCCCGTCGTTTGCCATTCTATCTCGTCTAAAATACCGATGCGACTAAGCAGTTCATGTTTTACATCGCGTGGATTGCGTGGATCAGATGTTTGATGGAGCGAGGCTTCAATAGGAAGGTCTCCAACTTTATACACAGAGGCGGCACCGCCAAGGCTAAAGTTACGCTCTAAAAGACAGACGCTAAATCCACTCTTTGCAAGGAGAGCGCCTGCGGTAAGCCCTCCGAGCCCAGAGCCGATAATAACAACATCGAATTTTTTATCTGCCATTTGTCTGTCTTTTACGGCCTAACATCTTTTTACTCCTTCGCTATGAACTTTTGTTCACAGACCTTGGTTTGTGCAGAAGACTGGCTAAATTCCCTAAGACTTCTAATTATTAAATATGTCCTAATTATTTAGTGTCCAATGCCGGAGTATTTCGATGCATGATGAAGAATTTCCAATATCGCATAGTGAGGAGGTTTGGCGCAGGCTGTTGACTGCTGAGCAATATGAAATCATGCGGGGTCATGGAACAGAACCCGCTGGGAGTTGTGGGTTAAACCATGAGAAACGCCAAGGAGCATTTCACTGCGTTGGATGCGACCAGCTTCTTTTTCGCTCTGAAGATAAATTCGAGAGCGGCACGGGTTGGCCAAGTTTTTTTTCTCCAGAACATGGAGCGTTGGGGTTAAAGGAGGATAGGCGGTATGGAATGACCCGCACCGAGGTGCATTGCCGGCAGTGTGGCTCTCATCTAGGGCATGTCTTTCCCGATGGCCCGCCGCCGACAGGTCTGCGCTATTGCATCAATGGTTTATGTTTGAAATTTGTTGCTCAATAACCGGCCCAAGCTTTATTTGCCCAGCCAATCGATCTATTGGCCGATGCGTGCGACGGCAGGCTGCGACAAATTTTTTTTTTCAGGCTTGTTCCACAATCTTCCTGCCCAGACCCCAGATACACGGGTAGGTTTGGACAGGCAAATTTTCTGGAATAGATCATTCTTTATTTCATTTTTGTCCTATCCAATCGGAATTATTTTGTTTCTAATTATTAATTAAAACATTGTAATAATTATAAATTATTACGTATTTAGTCAGAGGATAAATACAACCCTTGAGGGTAGCTTAAATTACTTAGCCCTCCCGGCTAAACGAACGTGCTTAACTATATGAGGCGTTTCAATGCCATCAAAAAGCATGCGTGGCGTCGGGCTGCTGGGCCAATGTCACTTTGTCTCTTGCCGCTTGACGGGGAAAATTGATTCCCGTCATACGAATTCTTCGAGATTTAAGTTCAACTCATGGGGGCGTGCCGAGACCGCCGAGCTGCGGCAGCCTGCTCCTTGAAGCCATAATGAGATCTCACTACGGTAAGGGAAAAATCAATGCCGAGCAGCATTGGTTTATGATCCTCGGTAAAAATAACGACGGGGCGCGGAGATCCGCGTCTTAAGTTTTAACCAAAAAGAATAATTCAGGGGCGCTCGTGCTGCGCGTCTAGGGGGAGTATTAAATATGAGCGGTAAAGATAACCAGCACCTTGCGCCAAAGTCAGACATCGAGATCTCGCAAAATGCGAAAATGCGCCCGATCGTTGATGTAGCGCGGGAAAAGCTGGGCATTCCCGCTGAGTATGTACAGCCTTATGGGCACTATAAGGGTAAGGTGTCTCTTGATTACATCGCTTCACTGGAAAGCAAGCCTGACGGCAAATTAATTCTAGTTACGGCGATCACGCCAACCCCAGCAGGCGAGGGTAAGACGACAACGACTGTCGGATTGACCGATGGGCTTAACCATATCGGTAAAAAAGCGCTCTGCTGCTTAAGAGAGCCCAGTCTTGGACCCTGCTTTGGCGTCAAAGGCGGCGCAGCCGGCGGCGGTTATGCCCAAGTCGTTCCGATGGAGGATATCAACCTTCACTTTACTGGCGATTTCCATGCCATTGGCGCGGCAAATAATCTTCTTGCGGCGTTAATTGATAACCACGTGTACTGGGGTAATAGCTTGGGCCTTGATACGCGGCGCATCAGCTGGCGGCGCGTTGTTGATATGAATGACAGAGCTTTGCGGTCGATCGTATCGTCGCTAGGGGGCGTTTCAAATGGATTTTCGCGTGAAGATGGCTTTGATATTACTGTCGCTTCCGAGGTAATGGCTATATTTTGTCTTGCTTCTAATTTTGCTGATTTACAAAAACGGCTCGGCAATATTGTTGTAGGACAAACTCGCGAAAAGAAAAATATTCGTGCCACTGAGCTAAAAGCTGCAGGTTCAATGGCTGCGCTTCTAAAAGATGCTATTGCGCCTAATCTTGTGCAAACATTAGAAAATAACCCCGCCATCATTCACGGTGGACCTTTTGCAAATATTGCACATGGCTGCAATTCAGTCATAGCAACGAAGTCTGGACTTAAGCTTGCTGATTATGTTGTGACGGAAGCAGGGTTTGGCGCGGATCTTGGTGCAGAAAAATTCTTTGATATTAAGTGTCGTAAGGCCGGTCTTACGCCAGACATAACAGTGATTGTCGCGACTATTCGTGCGCTAAAAATGCATGGCGGAGTGGCGAAGGATGATCTTAAAGGCGAGAATGTGGCTGCGGTTGAGTTGGGTTTTGCCAACCTCAAGCGTCATATCGCCAATGTACGTAAATTTGGCGTTCCAGTTCTTGTCACAGTAAACAAATTTTCTTCTGACACGCCGGCTGAAATGGCTGCGCTTGAGCGGCTTTGTAAAGCAGAGGGCGTTGATTGCGTAATCGCTGATAATTGGGGCTCAGGTGGCGAGGGCGCGGCAGATTTGGCGCGCGCTGTCGTTCGGACAATTGATACGCAGCCTTCAAACTTCAAGCCGCTATATACCGATGAATTGCCTTTGGTTGAGAAGGTCCGTACGGTTGCAAAAGAGTTATATGGCGCGAACGATATAGCTTATGACTCCAGCGTAAAGGCTAGATTTGCTGAATTGGAAAAGGAAGGCTTTGGTCATCTTCCTGTTTGTATTGCCAAGACGCAGTATAGCTTCTCAACTGACCAAAATGCTAAAGGCGCGCCATCAGGTTTTACAATTCCAATTCGCGAATTGCGTCTTTCCGCTGGCGCAGAATTTGTTGTCGTGGTGTGTGGCGACATCATGACAATGCCTGGTCTACCCAAAACGCCTGCCGCAAATAATATTGAAGTGGGCGGCGACGGTCGGATTTCTGGACTGTTTTAAACTGAACTTCGAAGAAGAAAACTAGCGATGTTCAAATTTGAATATCGCTGGTTCATTATTAAGGAAGCCAAAAGCTCAAAAGGAGCCAAACATGTTGAATTCTAGAGTTCCCGGTAAAAACTTTCTTTTCGTGCCGGGCCCGACCAATTTGCCTGATCGTATCGTGCGTGCGATGGCCGTCGCTTCCGAAGATCACCGTTCGCCTACCTTTCCTGATCTAGTTAAGCCGCTTTTCCCAGGACTTAAAAAAGTATTTGGTACAGAAAAAGGCCATGCCTTTATCTTTCCGGCATCAGGCACGGGCGGCTGGGAAGCCGCTATCACCAATACGCTTTCGCCAGGGGATAAGGTCTTGGCTCAGCGCTTCGGTCAGTTTTCTCATCTCTGGATTGATTTATGTAAGCGCCAGGGTCTTGAAGTTATCGTGCAAGAGCGGGACTGGGGAACAGGTAATGATCCTGAGTTAATCGAAGAGACGCTGAAGGCCGACAAAAATCACGAAATTAAAGCCGTGCTTGCGACTCATAATGAGACCGCTACTGGCGTTACCTCAGACATTGCCGCTGTGCGTAAAGCGATTGATAATGCCAAGCATCCAGCATTGCTCTTCGTTGACGGCGTGTCTTCAGTCGCTTCTCTTGAATTCAAAATGGATGAGTGGGGCGTTGACGTTATTGTCTCAGGCTCCCAAAAGGGATTTATGTTGCCAGCTGGCCTCTTGCTCATGGCCGCAAGCCAAAAAGCGATCGAAAAAGGCAAAACAAATAAAGGACGTCGCGCTTATTTTGAATTCCAAGACATGATCGCGCAAAATGCCAACGGCTATTTCCCATATACGCCGTCTGTTCCATTGCTCTATGGACTTAAAGAGTCGTTATCGATCCTTTTTGAAGAGGGTTTGGATCAGGTTTACAAGCGACATCATCATCTCGCCGAAGGCACGCGCGCTGCTGTTGCGGCTTGGGGTCTCAAGACATGCGCTAAAGAGCCAAAATGGAATTCTGACACTGTTACAGCGATCGTTGTGCCAGAAGGCTTTGATGCAGCTAAGGTTATTGAAACGGCCTATAAGCGTTATAATCTTGCTCTTGGCGCGGGCCTCTCGCAAGTTGCCGGAAAAGTTTTCCGTATTGGCCATTTAGGCGACCTTAATGAGTTAATGCTGCTAGGAGCGATTGCCGGCGCAGAAATGGCGATGCTCGATAATGGCATTAAAATCCAGCCGGGATCGGGTGTGGCGGCTGCTCAAGCAGTCTATCGCGCAAATCCGATTCTCAAGATGTAAGTATTAAAAAAGAGCCCTCCCCTCATTGTGCGGGGAGGGACTTCATGTTGAGTGCAGTTGGGGGGGGGAGTTTATGTCGCATAAAATTGTTTTCCTGGATCGTGAAACGCTCGATGCCAATGTGCGAACGCCTAATTTCCCGCATGACTATAAGGAATACGCTCAAACCTCTCAGGATGAAGTGGTAGAACGTTTAAGTGGCGCTGATATTTGTATTACGAATAAAGTGCCGTTGCGCGAAGCTGCGCTTAAACAGTTGCCAGAAATAAAATTGATTGCCGTTGCTGCGACTGGAACTGATGTTATTGACAAGGCTTATACATCAACTAATGGCATTACTGTATCAAATATACGTAATTATGCCTTTAATACCTTGCCTGAGCATGTGTTTGCTTTGCTTTTTGCTCTTCGCCGTAATCTCGTTAATTATCATAATTCGGTTCAGCATGGTCGCTGGGGATATGCCAATCAGTTTTGTTACTTTGACTATCCAATTTATGATATCGCGGGTTCGACGCTTGGCATTATTGGTTATGGCGCTTTAGGAAAAGAGATAGAAAAACGAGCGCTAGCGCTTGGGATGAAAGTCTTAATAAACGACGTTGCATCTGGTCCTAATATTGTTGATCTCGCAACGATACTTCGCGAATCTGATGTTGTTACTCTTAATTTGCCGTTGACGCCCCATACTAAGAATATGATCAGCGTAAAAGAATTAGCAGCCATGAAAAAGTCGGCGTGTATTATCAACACGGCGCGTGGCGGCATAGTCGATGAAGCGGCGCTAGCCGAGGCTTTGCGCAAAGGCGTCATTGCAGGGGCTGGGTTTGACGTACTGACTGCTGAGCCGCCTAAAAACGGCAATATTTTACTTGATCCAACGATCCCTAATTTGATTATTACCCCGCATGTGGCTTGGGCTTCAAAGGAGGCGATGCAGGTATTAGCAGATCAGCTGATCGATAATATTGATGCTTTTGTTGCCGGTAGTCCGCGCAATATTGTCACCGCTTAAATATTTGTCTTGATTTTTTTCAAGATGAGTTATCGCACCGCTGATGGGGTTGATGCTAAAGTTGAAGGGCGTTGATGTCTCAATCTCTTCATTGATTTCTCGGCTCTAAATGGGCCATGTTTTAAAATGAGATGACCATGACAAAAAAGCTACTGTTCTTACTTGATACGGATCCGGTTGCGAGCGTATTTGATACGGTTGTTGGTTACGATGGTGGCGCTGATCATATTATTGGGTATGGCGGCGTAACTACGGCTAATGTTGGCGCGCTTGTTGATGGTTGTATTTACACGCGCGGACCGAAAGAAAAGCAATTTACCGCTATCTTTGTTGGCGGCGGCGATATGACCGCAGGCGAAGCTGTTTTTAAGGCTGTAAAAAAACGCTTTTTCTCAAACTTTCGTGTTTCAGCGATGCTTGACTCAAACGGGTCAAACACAACCGCGGCGGCAGGCGTCGCCTTGCTGGCAAAAGCACGTCCGCTTGCAGGGAAAAAAGCAGTTGTGCTTGCTGGAACAGGACCTGTCGGGATGCGCGCCGCTGCAATGTTAAATATTGAAGGTGCAGAAGTCGTGATCACATCGCGCCAGAAGTCGCGTGCTGATGCGGCGTCTAAAGCGATTGAGGAGCGCTTCGGGTTTACTCCTACGCCGATCGAGGCGGTAGATAATGCAGCGCGCGCTAGAGCAATTAAGGGAGCGCAGATTGTTTTTGCTGCTGGAGCGATTGGCGTCCCTTTGCTTGATGAGAAAGGTTGGCAGGATGACCCAACCATTGAACTTTTAGCTGACTGCAATGCACAGCCGCCGCTTGGCATTGGCGGCGTCGAGGCTGTCGATAAAGCAAAAGATCGTCATGGAAAAATAGTGATTGGCGCTCTGGGTCTTGGTGGTCTTAAGCTGAAATTGCATCGGGAATGCATTGGTAAATTATTTGAGAGCGCAGATAAGATTTTCGATTGTGAAAATATTTATGCACAAGCGAAAGAGCTGGCCTGAAATGAGTGCAAAAACTGAGACTATTGGCAAGTTTCTTGATGAACTTGCAAGTGACGCGCCTACTCCAGGCGGCGGTGGTGCAGCAGCGCTATCAGGCGCGATGGGCGCGGCGCTTGTATCGATGGTCTGTAATCTGACCATTGGAAAAAAAAATTATGAGTCTGTCGCCGATGATTTGAAAAAAACGCTTCAAAGAGCTGAGAGTTTGCGTGATGCTTTGACCAAAGGCATTGATGAAGATGTCGTAGCGTTCAATGCGCTCATGAGCGCCTATGGCCTCCCACGAGGTACAGATGAAGAAAAAGCAAAGCGCACACAATCGATACAACTTGCGCTTAAGGAGGCAACAATCGCTCCGTTGCAAACATGTAAGGTTTGCTATGAAGTAATTGAGCTGTCGAAAGAGGCTGCAAATAAGGGAAATCTTAATGTTATTAGCGACGCGGGCGTTGCTGTGCTTGCGGCAAACGCTGGTCTGCGTAGCTGTGCCTTGAATGTATTTATCAATGCAAAGTCAATAAAAGATCGAGAATTCGCTGATGCTCAACTGAAAGAAGTAAATGCCTTGCTTATAAAGGCCGCATTAGAGACCGAAGTCGTTTATGAGACGGTAAAAAACAAGATTGATGGCTAAGTAGCGTCGCTGAACAATCAAGGGGTAGCTGCGATGGACGTCCATGAGTATCAGGCCAAGGAAATTCTTGCGAGTCATGGCGTCGCTGTGCCTCCTGGCACAGTCGCTTTTAGTCCTGATCAGGCTGTCTATGCGGCAACTGAGCTGGGCGGCTCGCATTGGGTCGTAAAGGCGCAGATTCATGCTGGAGCTCGCGGTAAGGCTGGCGGCGTGCGTCTTTGTCGAACATATCATGAGGTCCAGCAGGCCGCACGCGACTTGCTTGGTAAACGCTTGGTGACGTCTCAAACAGGACCTGAAGGTAAACCAGTACAAAGAGTGTATATTGAACTTGCAGATCCCTTTGATCGCGAGCTCTATCTCGGTTTTGTGCTCGATCGAAAGTTAGAGCGAGTTCGCGTCATCGCTTCTAAGCATGGCGGTATGGATATTGAAGAAATAGCTAAAAATACGCCAGATGAGTTATTGCAGGTAATTGTAGAGCCTGCAGTGGGTTTATTGCAATTTCAGGCGCGCGAATTAGCCTTTCAACTGGGGCTTAATATAAAGCAAGTATCGCGAGCGGTTCAGACAATTATGGGCGCCTATCGGGCGTTTCGAGATAATGACGCGACGATGTTAGAAATAAATCCTCTTGTTATCACGAAGGATGATAAGGTTCTCGCGCTCGACGCAAAGATGTCTTTTGACGATAATGCATTATTTCGTCGCCGAAATATCGTTGACATGAACGATCCCTCGCAATCTGATCCACGTGAGGCGCAGGCTGCCGAGCATAGCCTTAATTATATTGGTCTTGATGGTGAAATAGGTTGTATCGTTAATGGCGCTGGGCTTGCCATGGCGACAATGGATATGATCAAGCATGCTGGCGGTAATCCAGCAAATTTTCTTGATGTGGGCGGTGGCGCCTCTCCTGATCGTGTTGCGACAGCTTTTCGGCTTGTTCTCTCAGATCGGCGAGTAAAGGTTGTTTTGGTAAATATTTTTGCTGGCATCAATAGATGTGATTGGGTTGCGCAAGGCGTTGTTGATGCTGTCCGCGCTGAGAAAATTGAAGATGTGCCGCTCGTTGTACGGTTAGCAGGAACGAATGTAGAGGCTGGACGAAAAATTATTGAAGAAAGCGGCATCGCTATTATCACAGCTGACACGCTTGCTGATGCAGCTAACAAAGCTGTAGCGGCATTTAAGGCTATAAAATAATCAAGGACAAAACGGTCAGGCAATACTTAAAATTGCATGCACCGGGAGGATAGCATGAGCATTCTCATAGATGAAAAGACGCCAATTCTCGTGCAAGGCATCACGGGGGATAAGGGTAGTTTTCATGCCAGGGAAATGATTGATTATGGCAGCAACATCGTGGCGGGAGTTACGCCAGGCAAAGGCGGACATATTCATCACGGCGTGCCAGTATTCAACACAGTTAAAGAGGCTGTGAAAGAAACAGGCGCGCAAGCTTCAATAACATTTGTCGCTCCGGCGTTTTGTGCAGATGCGATTATGGAGGCGGCTGATGCAGGAATTCGATTAATCTGTTCGATAACAGATGGAATCCCTGCTCAAGACATGATGCGCGTGAAGCGTTATTTTTTGCGCTTCCCTAAAGATCGTCGGCCAATGATGGTTGGGCCTAATTGTGCCGGCATTATCTCGCCCGGCAAGGCGATGTTAGGAATTATGCCAGGTCACATTTATAGCAGAGGGCCGGTTGGCCTGATTTCTCGTTCTGGCACCCTAGGTTATGAGGCGGCGTCGCAGTTAAAAGAACTGGGGCTTGGAATTTCTACATCAGTCGGTATTGGCGGCGATCCAATAAATGGTTCTTCATTTCTCGATCATTTAGTTCTTTTTGATAAAGATGCTGAGACTGAAGCTGTTTTGCTCATTGGTGAAATTGGCGGACCGCAGGAGGCTGAGGCCGCAGCTTGGATCAAAGAAAATTTTTCCAAGCCAGTCATTGGTTTTGTTGCGGGATTAACGGCCCCAAAAGGACGACGAATGGGTCACGCTGGCGCGATTATTTCCGCGTCAGGAGATAGCGCAGCAGAGAAAACAGAAATTATGAAATCTTTTGGCTTAACTGTTGCGCCGAGCCCGGCGGAATTTGGCGCAACGGTAGCGAAAGTTCTCAAGGGAAGCTAGAGAGATAAAATTTTAGCGCATAAGCCAGTTTTATGCGCAAGGGGTTTGCATGACTGTTGAAAGTCCAATCAAATCGGCGGGAGAGGCTTCGGGGTTACCGTCTGCCTATGCGACGCGATCAGTCACAGAAGCATCTGCTTTTTTGAGAGAGCAGCTTCTTGCTGTTGTGCGTCAGCATATGCCAGAAATTGAGGCTGTTGTTAGAGATTCTAAGGCAGGAGCCGGGTTAGCTCCCCGTCAAATGGCGCGCGCTTTACAAGCGCAAGGGATTTTATTTCAGTTGGTGTCAATTGCTGAGCAAGCATATGCCATGCGCCGGCGACGTCGGATCGAGCGTGAAAAAGGTCATGATAAATTGCTCGGCACATTTGATTATGTGCTCTCAAGCGCGTCGACAGCGGGCGTTAAGCCTGAAGAGATACATGCTCAGCTGCAGACCTTACGTATTCGTCCAGTAATTACTGCTCATCCTACAGAAGCTAAGCGCGTATCAATTCTTGAAAAATATCGTCGTATCTATCTTTTGATGAGAGAGCTGGAATCTACCCGCTGGACAGATCGAGAGCGGCAAGCACTCGTCAAGTCAATTTATGACCAGGTTGAGCTCGTTTGGTTGACGGGAGAGCTTCATCTTGAAAAACCCACTGTGGAGCATGAGGTCGCATGGGGTCAGCATTTCTTTTCTGAAAGTATATTTGATCTTGCGCCGGAGTTGTTATCGTCCTTTGAGCGCGCATTGAAGCGACATTATCCAAATGAAACTTTCGAAGTTACGCCATTTTTCCAATTTGGTTCATGGATTGGCGGCGACCGAGATGGCAATCCATTTGTTACTAACGACGTAACTCGACGTACGATGCGTGAAAATGCTTTGGCTAGTCTGAACTATTATCGCAGTCGTATAGTTGATCTAGCGCGTACGCTCTCCATCAGTCAGCGTGCAGCAGTTATTCCAGATTCTTTTCGCGTTGAATTAGCAGACCGTTTAAGGGATCTTCCTGATGGTGACGCTATTTCAGCGCGTAATCAAAACGAGCCTTATCGTCAATTTGTTACGACGATGCTGCGTAAATTAGATCAAACAATAATTGCAACACAGGGCGATAAGCCCATAAGCATGCGTTATCAAAATGCAGATACTTTGATAAGCGACCTTGTTTTGCTTGAAAAAGTGTTAACTGAAGCAAAAAGTGAGGCGTTAGCTAGCGATATTGTACGGCCCTTACGGCGCGCGGTTGAAATTTTTAGATTTAGCACAGTGCGGCTTGATATTAGACAAAATACGACGCGCACAACTGCAGCTCTGCAAGAGCTATGGTGTTTAAGGACACAACAACAAGCGCCCCCCAGCCTAGAGACGACGCAGTGGCGCGAGTGGCTGCTTTCTGAGCTGTCAGCGCCGCGTAAAGCCCCGATTGATCATAGCAAATTGACGGTTGAAACACGTGACATAATCGAAATGTTTGAGATTGTTGCGGATTTACGAACTAGTCTTGATCGAGAGGCGTTTGGCAGTTTTATTTTATCCATGACGCATTCCGCTGTTGATATTTTGGGCGTTTATTTATTAGCGAAAGAAGCGGGACTTTTTATCGATACTAAAGGCGTTGAAGGGTTAACGCTGCCTATAGTGCCATTATTTGAGACGATTTCTGATCTACAGGATGCTCCCTCAATAATGCGAGATTTATTGCAAATTCCTGTTGTTCGCCGCAGCACGCAGGCGCAGGGCGATCTTCAAGAAGTAATGATTGGCTATTCTGACAGCAACAAGGATGGTGGCTTTTTCTCTTCAAATTGGGAGTTGTTCAAAGCCCAAGCGCGACTAACAGAGGTCGGCAGAGAACAGGGTATTGCTATTGCTTTCTTTCATGGCAGGGGAGGGTCAGTTTCTCGCGGAGGCGCCCCAACCGGCCATGCAATCGCCGCGCAACCTGCGGGCTCGATCCGCGGACGCTTTCGTGTAACAGAGCAAGGCGAGGTCGTTTCCTTTAAATATGCTAACCGCGGTACGGCGGCTTATCAGATGGAATTACTTGCCTCCTCCGTGTTCGCACATGCGTTGAAATCGGAGCGCGAAGAGGCGCTGGCTCCACATGCAGAGTTTGATGCGGCTCTGGAAGAAATATCTAAAGCTTCATTTTTAGCTTATCATAAATTTATCACAGACGCTGACTTGGTAACTTATTTTCAAGCCGCAAGCCCGCTAGAGGAAATCTCTCTTCTCAATATTGGTTCGCGTCCAGCTCGACGATTTGGCGCTAAAAGCCTGGCTGATTTGCGCGCTATTCCTTGGGTATTCGCCTGGGCTCAGAATCGTCATTCTATTACCGGCTGGTATGGCGTTGGCTCTGGTCTGAAGACGTATATAGACGAGCACGGCGAGGTTGGCGTGAAGTTACTGCGGCGGATGTTTGAAGATTCTCGTATCTTCCGTTTGATAATAGATGAAGCAGAGAAGACGCTCGCTCTTGTCGATCTATCTATCGCTCGTCAATATGCAAGTCTTGTTGCAGATAAGACTGTACGCCAAAAGATTTTTAAGTCTATTGAGGAAGAGTACAACCTAACGATCTCAATGATTTTAGGAATTACAAATAGCGAGGCCGTTGCTGAAAGATTTGTAGAATACCACGCGCGTCTTGCGCACCGACTACAGACCATTAATGAAGTTAACCGAGAGCAGGTAGAATTGCTGCGTCGGTTTAGATCTGCCGAAAATGTGGCGGAAAAAGAGGACGTTAAAGTGCCTCTGCTGATTTCTATCAGTTGCATCGCCGCGGGCCTTGGGGCCACCGGCTAACATACACAACAGAAGGGAGTGTTAAGATGAGTTTTACACTAATTGAGCAGGCTACGCCACGATTACATCGTTCTGAGCTCGCTGTTCCTGGTTCAGCTCCGGGTATGTTTGAGAAAGCTGCAACTTCAAAAGCCGACGTTGTTTTTCTTGACCTAGAGGACGCCGTAGCGCCAGACGATAAAGAGCAGGCGCGCAAGAATATTATCCAAGCTCTTAATGATATTGATTGGGGCAAAAAAACCATGACACTGCGTATCAACGGTCTTGATACGCATTATTGCTATCGCGACGTTGTAGATGTGGTCGAGGCTTGTCCGCGATTGGATACAATTTTGATTCCTAAAGTCGGCGTGCCGCAGGACGTTTATGCGATTGATATGCTGGTGACGCAGATCGAACAGTATAAAAAGCGGGAAAAAAAGCTCGGCTTTGAGCTTCTCATTGAAACTGCGCTTGGTATGGCTAATGTTGAAGCGATTGCTCAATCTTCTAAACGTCTTGAGGCAATGTCCTTTGGAGTGGCTGATTATGCAGCCTCTACGCGGGCCCGTACAACGGTTATCGGTGGCGTCAATCCAGACTATGGCGTTCTGACAGATAAGGATTCCAATGGTAATCGTGAGTATTATTGGGCAGATCAGTGGCATGCTGCGCAAACACGGATGATGGTCGCGTGTCGTGCTTACGGGTTGCGGCCTATTGATGGTCCATTTGGCGATTTTAATGATCCAGAAGGTTATAAAGCTGCAGCTAAGCGCGCAGCTGTTTTGGGTTATGAGGGTAAATGGGCGATCCATCCTTCACAAATTGAACTTGCCAATGAAGTCTTTACGCCTTCAGAGGCGGAAGTAACGAAGGCTCGTCGCATTTTAGATGCAATGGCTCAGGCGGCTAAAGAAGGTAAGGGAGCCGTATCGCTAGATGGTCGTTTGATCGATATCGCCTCAATCCGTATGGCGGAGGCATTGATTGAAAAGGCCAGCTCGATAAGCGGCTCTTAAGAAAACCATCCCCCTCTCGATTGCGGGAGGGGGAGTATTGTTTGTTTCAGGCCTCGTCATTCGGACTTTATTATGTCGCAGGATCATCGTGAGCTTCTTCGCGCAATGTTTGATGCGGCTGTTGGCGCAGCTTCACCAGCTGTATGCTTGCCGCAGTACTTAAAGTCTATTACGCCGCCTAAGGGCCGTACGATAGTTGTCGGCGCAGGAAAGGCGGCAGCATCAATGGCGGCGGCTGTTGAGGCGCATTGGTATGGAGGAGCCCTAGAGGGGCTTGTCGTCACACGTTACGATCACGGCGCCGCGACAAATAAAATTGAGGTTATTGAAGCCTCTCATCCCGTCCCAGATATTGCTGGTCGCGAAGCAGCCAAGCGTATTTTGAAAAAAGTCCAAGGCTTGAATGAGGATGATCTAGTCTTGGCGCTCATCTCAGGCGGTGGATCCGCCTTGATGGCTCTACCTGCTGAAGGCGTAAGTCTTGAAGAAAAACAAGCGGTAAATAAGGCTCTACTAAAAAGTGGCGCTAATATTTCTGAAATGAATTGTGTGCGCAAACATCTTTCTGCAATTAAGGGAGGGCGGCTAGCGCGCGCGGCAGCTCCTGCGCGTGTTGTCGCTTTAATGATTTCTGATGTGCCAAATGATGATCTTTCGGTAATAGCCTCTGGACCAACAGTGCCGGATCCGTCAACGCGCGAGGAGGCTCTGGCAGTCATAGCTAAATATAAAATTAATGCACCTCAGGCGGTTCTTGATCATCTTGCTAATCCGGCATGTGAAACTCCTAAGCCTGGAGATCCAATCTTTGCTCAAGTGCAAAATATTTTGATTGCGACGCCTCAGGGATCTCTCGAAGCCGCTGCGGTAGTAGCCCAGCAAGCTGGATTCACACCGTGCATTCTTGGAGATCTTGAAGGCGAATCGCGTGACGTGGCGTTGGTGCATGCCGGAATCGCCAAGCAAATTGCGCTTCATGGTCAGCCTTTTTCGCCTCCGGTCGCGATTATTTCTGGCGGCGAAACTACTGTTACAGTTCGTGGTAATGGTAAAGGGGGTCGAGATGCTGAATTTTTGTTGGGCTTAATGTTAGCCTTGGAGGGTTTCGGGGGCATTTCAGCGATTGCTTGCGACACAGACGGTATTGACGGCGTTGAAACTAATGCTGGCGCAATCATGGGCTCAGATAGTTTCATGCGCGCACAGAAAGCGAATATCGATTTGAAAAAGATGTTTGCCAACAATGACGCCTTTAGTGCGTTCGAAGCTTTAGGCGATCTTGTGGTGACAGGCCCTACTCGCACGAATGTTAATGACTTTCGAGCTATTTTAGTGCCTAAGCGCATCTGATGGATGATTATATGAGCGCTAGTTCGGATCTGAATGAATTTGATGCGGTTGCTGCTGCGGCTCTATTTGAGCGGTATCGAAGAGAGGATTCGCCGCGGCCTTCGAGTTGGAATGAAAGTCTAGACCTGCTTTTAGCCCATCGTTCGCACAGAAACTATTTGCCGCAGCAGGTGCCCTCAGGCGCGCTTGAGACAATCATAGCAGCAGCGCAATCGGCCTCAACCTCATCAAATTTACAAGTGTGGAGCGTTGTTGCAGTAGAAGATACTCAGCGCAAGAGTAGACTTGCTGATTTGGCGGGTGGTCAACAGCACATAAGGGATTGTCCGTTGTTACTCGTCTGGTTGTGCGATCTTGCTCGACTAGAACTAATCGGAAAAGAGAAAGGTCGAGATGCGACGGCTCTTTCCTACCTAGAGTTATTTATGACAGGAGTTGTCGACGCGGCGCTAGCAGCCCAAAATGCGGCTATCGCGCTGGAGTCAATAGGTCTGGGGTGCTGCTATATTGGCGCAATGCGCAATAAGCCTGAAGAGGTTGCGAGAGAGCTAAATCTGCCAGAAAAAGTTTTTGCCGTGTTTGGAATGACGGTGGGTGTGCCTGATCCAGCAGCAAATGCCGCAGTGAAGCCGCGCCTAGGACAGCAAGCGGTCTTGCATCGCGAATATTATCATTGGGGAGATGCTCAGCGCGAAGCTATTGAAACCCTTGATGTTAAATTTAAAGACTTTCAAAAAGAACAAAATCTTCCCGAACAAGGCTGGGTGCGGCAGGTCTTATCACGCGTACGAGGTGTGGACGCAATGAGTGGTAGAGATCGTTTACGTGAGGCTTTAATAGCCTTAGGATTTGAGTTGCGCTGATAAAAAAGAGTAATTAGAAATCTATAATGAAAATTGAGAACTAGCGACAAAAGACTTGGTCGCATTTTCTAGCAGAGATAATCATTTCTTTTAGAGAATTCTTTCCCATCCACCCGAGAGCCCCGCTTCCCGCAAGGATGAATGATGGCGTCATGCTCATCCCAAGATTTTCTGCAAGTTTTGCTTGACGTGAAATAACATCAGAAATGATAGCGGAGTCGGCAGTTTCTTCAACTCTGTCTCTGTTGAGTCCTGCTAATGAAGCAGCATCCAAAGCGGCGACCCCATCTTTTTGACCGCGCTGGTTAAAGAGCGCTGAATGGAAATGATAAGCCGTGCTTGGACCATATAGCTTAAGAACCGCCTGTTGAACCTTGGCGGCTTGCATAGAGCCTAAAGAAAGAATGGGATTGTTGATCAGCCCAAGTCGTACGTCGGGATCTGTAGATAGGATCTTATCCAATTCTTTGGCGGCTTGCCTGCAAAAACTACAATTATAGTCAAAGAATTCGTATAAAATTACATCTGCTTCTTTTCTTCCCTTCCAAATCAATCCAGGCGTAATTGCAGGATCTAACTCTGAAGGGATGCGGAAATTTTGGATAGATTGGCCGTCGTCGCCGGTTAATTTAAATCGCTCAAAATCAGTAGCCCAAGAAAAATTGCTTCTTAGGGGCATAAAAGCCGTTAGAGCGCAAAGCGCTAGTCGACGATTTAACATCCGAGTAATTATTGATGTGGCTGCGCAGGTTGATGTGTGGCAACTCGAGGACGCGGGCGACTAATCCAGCCGGCGCTTTCGGGAGGAAGATCTTTACAATATGGCTGTAGCGGAAGACTTTGTAACAACTCGCGCATCGCGCTTCTTCTTCGAAGGAGTTTTTTCGCAGTCATGGCGTTATCCTTCAGGCGTGTAAAACAATTACAACTTTATGTTTACACGCTTTCATTTTGAGTGTCTCTTAAAACAAATCTCTCGCCATTTTTGTAAATAATCAAGTAATTTTATGCTAATTTAAGAGCTAGTCAGCAATATTATGTCTGAGTGTTGCAAAAATAGCGCACCTTAGAGAAGCGAGCTCAGAAACAATTATACCTACTACAAGATAAATCTTTTTTGGATAAGCGGAGGCTTTTTAATGGGTAAAAAAATAGCTATTGTTCAGTAAGTACGGCTAAAATTAATTATTATTGCAAGTAATTAAATAAGCTCACGGTAGGCGTCTTATTCTTTTGTATAGCCCTTGCTTCCGCTTAGTCTCGGCTATTTGGATCGAAGGGATTTTGAGGCCGCCAAAAATTTTCAATTTTCCAGCTCTCAACTTTCCAATGATGGGGAGATTTTAGATCTTGAAAGAAATATATCCAAAGAACCTGATCTTTATCGCGGTAAGATTTTATTTTGCAAGGTTTGCGCGGTGTATTGCAGGTTGCTTCTTCGACGCTTTCTGCGGCCATCCCAAGTTTCTTTTCGACGAGGACTTCGGAGTCGCCTGCAACAAGCCTCTCTTTTTTATCGCCTAGCAAATAATTTCTTGGAGGTAGGGGAGAATACTGAGCTGAGACAGGCATTGCGGCGCTCAGTGTTGCTAGCAACGCGCAGATAAAAGAGCGACGGAATGCTTTTAACATTAATCCAAGTCCTTCATAGATAAAAACCTTAACCCTAGGCTATTCTTTGTCTAGGATGTTGTCCATCACGATATAGCTGATTCAGGACGCTCTGTTAAATTCTGAGCGCTCAGTGACGGTGGTATTTATATGGTGGAATAATGATGGATAGTAGATGAAAACCATACTCGTCAGTGGAGCGACATCGGGCTTGGGCGCAGCATTTTCTCGTCGATTTATACGTGATGGCCATCGCGTCATAGCGACGGGCCGGCGGCAACCGCTATTAGCGGATTTGGCCGCTGAATTCGGCGAGCAGATTTGCGCGCGTCAGTTGGATGTAACGGATTTAGACTGCGTCGATTCTTTCTTATCCACCTTACCTGAGGAATGGCGTAAGATTGATGTATTGGTGAATAATGCAGGCTCGGCGCTTGGAGGATTGAATCCTGCCTGGCAAGCGTCACTTGCTGATTGGGATAAGATGATTGCAACCAACATATCAGGACTTGTGCATTTAACGCGGGCAATATTGCCTCAGATGGTCGAGCGGAATGAGGGGCAGATAATTAACATTGGCTCAACTGCAGGTCATTATGCTTATCCAGGAGCGCATATATATGGTGCTACTAAAGCTTTTGTGAGACAGTTTTCCCTTAATCTTCGCGCAGATCTTGTTGGGCGAGAAATCCGCGTAACAGATATTGAGCCAGGGCTCGTGTCCGGGTCAGAATTTAGTAAAGTGAGGTTTGGCGGCGATGAGGAGAAAGCTAAGGCCGTCTATTTTGGAACCAAGCCCTTAATGGCAGAGGATATTGCGGAGACCGCCTCTTGGCTCGTGTCCCTGCCGTCACATATTAACATTAATCTCATCGAAATGATGCCGGTATGCCAAGCAAGCGCTGGGCTAGCAGTGAAGCGAAAAGAGATGTCATAGCGCTAGGCGTTCCAGCGGTCGTTTTCGTCGCCGATACCGTCCCATTGCGAATCCGCTGAGGATAATCTGCGTGATTCATTCTCTTGATCGCGCTGTGCCACAGTTTGTAGTATGTAGCGCATAAGCTTAGTTCCGCCTTGTTGGTGAAGAGCTTCCCCTAAGGCTTGTAAGGCAAGTAATAGGGCTCCTTCAAAGGGATCGTGTGAGATACGGCGAAAAAGTTCATCACGCTTTTCAGCTGCTGACAGTGATAGCTTAGGGTCGAGTTTAACCAAGCGCGAGGGGGCGGGGCGCAGCAATCGATATTCAACTAATTCTGTAAGAATTGCGTCAAGTGCTGAGGCCAGTTCATTAATTGATTTATGGTCAATTTCCGCCATTATCGCCTTTTCTTCAGTTAAATGCTGATTTTGCTCGAAACAATTGAATATTGACGCTGTTTTTTTGCTATTGCTATTGTTTTAGAGCGGTTAGGATCAAAGTATAGCTTTGAGCGTATTTGAGGCAGCCCTAGCCGACTATAATAATACCATTTTCCATTTATTGACTTCTCGAAAAGTCATTTAGACTTTAAAGTAGTATGTCTGTATTCCCTCTTGTGACGCTGAGATAGCTCAGTGACAACTGGGATCCTGCTTCTTGAGGCTCTGAGATAAAGAGAGATAAGATAATGGGCGTGTTTATTTTGAAGCTGCCGCTTAAGGAAATAATAAATTTAGTGCGGTTCGAGTTTACACAGGCTTATGGCGCTCCAGAATTGAATATGACCGCGAGACGCGAATATTTAATTGAGGAGGACTTTGATCACAAAGCTTATGGACTACAAGAAGAGCATGATTTTGATCTTGTCACGTCGATTTCCACATTGACAATTGAGCCGCGGGTTGAGAGCGGTTACTGGGTTCTAGAGAGTGTGATTGAAGAATCGCTTGGCGCTGTTCGGCGTATTGATGAATATTTGATGACACCGTCTGTTTTATCTTTTGATGAATTTGAGAAAATTTTTCAGCAACAAGCGCATAATGTCATAACAGTTCGCCTGATCACGCAAACACAATCAGCTAAGAAGAACTTTGATTACTGGCTGGCCGACCTTCGCGCACGCCTGAGTGAGACAGAGTTGTCGCGTCAGAAAGTTGTGCCTGCTCAGTCAAAGAAACCTATTGCTATGCCGCCATGGATGGCGGAATTTCCAATATTGATTGGCAGCGCAATGATCTTAGGGGCTGGTGCCTTGGTCTGGTCGATGAATAACGCTGAAGATAACGGGCCTAGACTGAATACGTCTCCAAGTGTCGTCTCTGCATCCAATGTTGTAGATAGTAATATACAGCAGTCACGTCTCCTCAGTCGGGCTTTAACAGCTCTTCAACATGTTCAAGAAATAAGTCCAAGAAATGAAATAAAATCGATTATCGAGATCGTGAGCGCAGTTCAAGGAAACCAAGACTCTCAGCTTCGAGAAGGCCATGATCCTTTATTGGCTTTAATAAAAGACCCCAAGCAATGGGTGTCGCCAACGGGGGATTACGCCAATACGCGTCATTCAGCGTTGAAGCAGATTACGACGGAGAACGCGGGCAAGCTGCAATTGGC
>BJGJ01000003.1 GCA_014190435.1 Methylocystaceae bacterium
GATCAGGAGCTAAGAATGATCGAGTATGAATTAAACAACCGCCCAAGAGAAAGATTAGGATTCAAAACGCCTCATCAAGTCTTTTGGGGTTCAAATAAATCTGTCGCGCTTCGAGGTTGAATCCAGGTCTTTTAATAAAGAAACAAATGTTTCTTTATTCTGAATAGACTACAGCTCATCAATTTTTTAGTTTCTTGACGAGTAAGAGCATCGCCTTTAACCACTTCGGTGGGATTGCTTAATATGTCTGAGAAAATGCTTGAGTTCTGGCGGCTGGATCTGGATGCGCTTGCAAAACGGGCGCGGTTGAGAAGCCTTTGCCCGCGTCAAGGCTTAGATTTCGCTTCAAATGATTATTTAGGACTTGCTGAGTCGGTAGAATTGAAAGAAATCGCAGCCAATGCATTGGCGCGGGATATCCCGATCGGTGCGACAGGGTCGCGGTTACTGAGAGGTAATCATTTTGAGCATGAGGCCTTAGAGACAGAGGCTGCAAAATTTTTCAATTCCGAGAGCGCTTTATTTTTTGCCTCGGGATTCTCGGCAAATCAGGCTTTACTCTCTACGTTGCCGCAGCAAAAAGATTTAATTTTTTACGATTCGCTCATTCACGCCAGCGCACATGATGGGATGCGTTTATCTCGCGCGGATCATACTTCATTCCCTCATAATGACATCAATTTTCTAGAGCAGGCAATAAAACAATGGCGTAATAAAAATACAGGTGGTAATCCGTGGATTATAGTTGAAAGCCTCTACAGTATGGATGGAGATTTTGCCCCACTGCATGATTTAGCTCAAGTTGCGCATAGGAACGAAGCTTTTCTAATCATAGATGAGGCACATGCGACAGGAGTGTTTGGACCAAATGGCAGAGGTCTCGCATATTTTTTAGAAGGTGCACCTAATATTATTACTCTGCATACATGTGGCAAGGCCTTGGGCATTTCGGGTGCCTTGCTTTGTTTATCCATCTGCTTCAAACAATTTTTAGTTAATCGAGCAAGAAACTTTATTTTTGCTACAGCTCCCTCTCCCTTAGTTGCAGCCTGTATTCGCGAGGTATTGAAATATAGTTCAAAAAATGATGATCGCCGAATTCAATTACTTTCTCATATTGAGCATACAAAAAGATGTTTATCTTTTTTATCGCATCCCGGCCCAACTAATTCTCAGATACAGCCAATCATAATTGGCTCAGATGCGCGGGCGCTTAGTATTGCCGAGAAATTAAATAGTCAGGGTTATGACATACGCGCGATACGGCCGCCTACAGTGCCAGAGGGCAGCGCGCGGCTAAGGCTTTCGGTAACGTTAAACGTAACAGAAAATCAGATCTCTCAAATGTCTCGTTATATGTATGATCTAATTCAGAAAGAAAAATAATAATGGCTTCTTATGTAATTGTTGGTACGGATACCAATGTTGGCAAGACAGTATTTTCGGCGGCGCTAGTCAACGCGCTGGGTTGCGCATATTGGAAGCCAGTACAATCCGGCCTTGAGGGAGAAACAGATTCGCAGGTGGTCGCTCGATTAAGCGGCGTTTCTAGTAACCTCATTTTGCCAGAGGCCTATCGATTGCAAAATCCTGTATCGCCACATCTTGCCGCACGCGCAGATGGAATTGAAATTGACGCTAATAATATTAGTCCGCCGTTAAGTGTTAAAAATACGATTATCGAATTAGCAGGCGGTGTGATGGTGCCTTGGACAGATCAGATATTGTCCATTGATATTATTGCCCGATGGCGATTGCCTGTAATTGTCGTGGCGCGTACCGCGCTTGGGACAATTAATCATAGTTTACTGACTTTAGATGCATTAAAATCTCGCAAAATTCCAATTCATGGCGTTGCTTTTATTGGGGCTGAGGCGATAGGAGCACAGCATTCTGTGGCTGAATTTGGCAAAATACGCATTTTAGGGCGATTACCTTTGCTCGATTTGCTGACGCGCGAGTCTCTCCAGGCGGCTTTTTTAACGCATTTTGATCAAAAGGACTTTTAATTTGAGCATTGTTCAAAATTCTCCTGTTTGGCGTCCGTTTACACAGCACGCCTTGCAGCCAAATGCATTTAAAGTTTCTCGTGCGAGGGGATCTTTGCTTGAGCTTGAGGATGGGCGACAATTCATTGATGCAATTTCTTCGTGGTGGGTAATAACGCATGGCCATTGTCAGCCAGAAATTATGCAGGCCATCAGTGATCAGGCTCAAACATTAGATCAGGTGATTTTTGCTGGTTTTACCCATGAACCAGCAGAGAAATTAGCGCATCGGCTTTTGGAATTTACGCCAGAGGGTTTAGAATATGTTTTTTATTCTGATAGCGGCTCAACCAGCGTAGAAGTCGCCATTAAAATGGCTCTTGGCTTTTGGCGTAATCGCGGCAAGCCACGCACTAAAATATTAGCGCTAGAGCATGGATATCATGGTGATACAATAGGCGCCATGTCCGTCGGCGCGCGCTCATCCTTCAATGCGCCCTACGAACCGCTATTTTTTGAGGTAGAGCGGATTCCGTTTCCAACTAAAGGTTTCGAACAAAATACATTAGACGCTTTAGAACGAGCCTGTCGCTCGAGGCCGGCTGCCTTTATTATTGAGCCTCTTATCGTCGGTGCGGGCGGAATGCTAATTTATTCGCCCCATACACTAGCGGAAATGTATAGAATATGCGCGAGCTATGGCGTTTTATTTATAGCAGATGAAGTTATGACAGGATTTGGCAGAACAGGAACATTATTTGCCTGTGAACAAGCCAATATAACGCCAGATATCGCCTGCTACTCTAAGGGTATTACGGGTGGCGCTATTCCTCTGGCTGTTACAATGTGCCGACCGGAAATATATGAGGCGCATTATGCGCCAGAGCGTGCAAGAGCCTTTTTCCACTCGAGTTCTTTTATGGCTAACCCGCTTGCCTGCGCAGCGGCTTTGGCTAATCTAGAATTGTGGGAAACAAGTAAGGCGCGTCAGCTTCTATCTGATATATGTTTGGTTCAAAAATCTCAGATTGATCGTTTTTCTAATGACAAAAGATTTATCAATATTCGCTCTCTTGGAACAATTGCCGCTCTAGATCTGAAACTAACAAACTCAAGTTATCTTTCTACAATCTCGCTTGAGCTTATGACCTTCTTCAACGACTTAGGTGTGCTATTGCGGCCTCTTGGATCAACAATTTATGTTCTGCCGCCCTACTGTATTTCAACACAAGAGCTTGATGTTATTTACAACGCTATAGATGCGGCAGCTGATAAATATTCAATGATTGATTAAAGATTTACATCAATACTTAAAGCCGTTTCTTGATTAAGTTCAGGTATCGATACTTTGTAAGAAAGAAATTCTTCTTTAAGCTCTCTGCGTAAAATCTTACCAACATTGCTCTTTGGTAAAGATTGCTTAAATTCATAATGACGAGGAATTTTATACCCAGTTAAGTGCTCATGTGCAAAGGTCTGCAGCTCTATTGCTGTGAGACTTGCATCTCTCGCTACAATAAATGCGATTGGCGCTTCCCCAGAATGCTTGTATGGCACGCCAATAACCGCAACTTCCCTAACTTTTGGGTGTTGACTGAGAACGTCTTCAACTTCATTGGGATACACATTAAATCCAGAAACAAGAATCATGTCTTTTAATCTATCCACAATTCGAAAAAGACCCTCTGGAGACATCACGGCAATATCTCCCGTGCGAAAATAACCATCTTTGGTCATGACTTTGTCGGTTTCATCGGCTCGTTGCCAATAACCCGGCATTACTTGAGGGCCCTTGACGACGAGTTCGCCTGGCTCGCCTACAGGAGCTACGTCGCCTGTAGGTGTGCGTAAGGATAAGTATGTAGAGGGCGCAGGATAGCCAATTGCTCCGCTGAATTCCTCTATGTCAGGTCGATTGGTTGTAAGAATTGGCGAGGTTTCGGATAGGCCGTATCCTTCGACGATTGGACAGCCGGTAAGCGCTTTCCATTTATGGGCTACAATTTTCTGTGTCGCCATGCCGCCAGCGACAGAAAAAATCAAGTTGGTAAAATCAACCTTTTTGATCTCTGGATAATCCGTCAATGCAGCATAAAGTGTATTCACCCCAGAAAAAAGCGTAAATTTTGCTTTGCGCAATGTTGTTGAAAAACTTTTAAGATCTCGTGGATTAGCAATTAAAAGACAGCAGCCTCCGATGTGAACAAGCAATAAACAGCACGCCGTCAGACCAAAAATATGATATAGCGGTAAGGCAGTAATCATTTTATGCGGGCCTTTATGCTCTAATCGTGAGCGGAGCCACGCCCATGATTGAGCGACATTCGCCGCAATATTACGATGTAAGAGCACTGCACCTTTAGCAACTCCGGTTGTGCCACCGGTATATTGTAAAAAAGCAATGTCATCGCGGTCAATCTTGATGGGGGAATAAGGAGTGATTGTTCCTTGATGAACAACTTGTGCTAAGCTGAGAGCATCTGGCAAATGATAACGCGGCGCGGCGCGTTTAATAAAGCGGCTTATGAAGTTTACAGCTAGGCCTCTTGCGCCCATGAGATCTCCTGCGCGAATAATGATTGCGCGGCTAGCATTCATGCGTTCCCAGGCTGCTTGGGCTGTATGAGCAAAATTTTCGAAAACAAAAAGATACTTGATTTTAGCGTCATTAGCTTGATGGACGAGTTCATCCGGCGTGTATAAGGGGTTGATGTTAACAACGATGCCCCCAGAAATTAGCACGGCGAATAAAATTGATGGATAGGCTAATATATTTGGCGACATGATGCCGACCCGGTCACCTTTATTGAGTCCTTGTTGCTGAAGCCAGCCGGCAATATTCTTAGCTGCGCGTCCAAAATTAGCGTATGACTGTGTAGCGCCTAGACTCTCAAAAGCAGGCAATTCAGCAAAGTCAACAATACTCTTGTTGAAAATATCAACGAGCGTTGAATATTCCGTTTCGGCAATATCGGCTGGAACGCCTGTTGGATATGAATTTAACCAAGGACGGGCGGTGTAAGGATCGCGAAAGGAAGCGGCGGATGTATTCATTTTCCTAGTCCCAAGGTCAGCCGTCTCTAGCAACGAGAATGTCTGAAAACATTACATAGGGCCGCGCTAAGGAAGATTTAACGCTTCTAATTTCTTCTATGCGCCTATGTGCCAAAATGTAAGATTACAAAGTAAAAATACGCCAAGAGATAAGACGAGCATCGCTGCGCTAAATTCTGCTGCGCTACTAACAAGCAGTAATTTATGTGATGGTCCATTAGTCCAGCGCAGCGCAGTATTTTTCGCATAAACGGCAATTGCCGCAAGGGTGCCAGTCGTCATTGCTGTGCCTAGAGACATCATGACAGTGGCGGCTATTCCAGCATAAAATACGTTTTGAGAGAGGGTAAAAACTAAAATTAGAATAGCCCCTGAGCAAGGTCGCAGGCCTGCGGCAATAATTGTTGTAATTGCTTCCCGCCAACTAAAGCTTGAAGCATTTAACCTTTCTGGATTTGGAGCATGATAATGGGTGCAGTTAGGCCCATGAACATGCTTGGCGTCTTCTAATTCTTCACAGGAAAAGTCACTTGAGGGGAAGTTAGAGTTGCGTCCATATAGACTAACAATCCGATCGATAAAATTTCTACCCTTAACCCAACTGAGTCGTGCTCCAAGGAGCATGATTGCGCTGTAGCTTGCCATATCGATTAGGTTTGTAGCTTGCGTCATTTGTGCTGCGGTTGCATTGAAAATGAGAGCAGCAATGCTGACAATCGCAATTGCAATGGCACCTTGTAGCAAGGCAGCTAGTCCCACAAGGATCAGCCCCCGCTTCAGGGCTGTTTCATTTGCGATCATGTAAGAAGTTAAAACAGCTTTGCCGTGCCCTGGACCGGCGGCATGAAAGATTCCATAAGCGAAACTAGACACCATTAAAGTTGCCAGGGCGCTGGGATCGTTCTTCAAGGCGCGCGTGGCCTGCTGAAGTTCAGAATTAAATTTATTTTGCCAAGCTAGAATGAGGCCCGCTAGGCTGCCATTGCTTCCAAGCGTCTCTTGTCCACCGACCGAAAAAGGATGCTGTTGCGCAAGGGCAGGGTCCATTATGGCAATGAGGCTGAGAAACAGCGCAAGCGCGCCCCACGCCGCCTGTTTACATATCATGGACACGCTACAATCGCTCGAGTAGCCAGCTTTATGCCAAAATCTGCCCCCGGGGACATATTTTGGAAAAAAGCTTCAGAGAGCTTTTGGTTATCTGTGGCAACCAGCGAGCTCGGTTCCACAAGACTGAGGGAGCAGCCAGCAGGAGCGCGGCTCATCCTAACAGGCTCCTTCTTTTCAAGGCCGAAGGAAACAAAATAGGTGGGATCATAAACCTGAAAAGAAAAGGGCTTTTTCGCTGAGGCGGGAAACTGCAAAGGAAGAAAAAAGTGCATCACCACGCTTTTTCTTTCATTCACCTCCAGGGTAACGTCTTGGGGCGGCTTGAATGCTGGTTTCTCATTGTTTTGTTTAGCAAAAGTGAAATAGTCAAATTCAGCAAGAGACTCGATATTCGTCTTAGCTAGCGGCGCAAGCTCTTCTTTAGTTGGAGGGGCACCATTTTTGCCCAGTCCCTGCGTGGCGAAGGCAGAATACATTTCGTCAAATTCCCAAGAGTGACGCACCCCAACTATCCTGCCATCATTCCCAAAAACCACCTCACTTTGCACCGCAACCCAGACATGGGGGTGGGCCATCACGGAGGTCTCGGCCGTTATTAGCCCGGTGATCAGCGTAAGCAAGAAGGTGAGAGGCCGCTTTGTCATGATTGCTAACAATAAGAGGGGAAGTCGGCAAAAACAGGGCCGGATCGATGCACCTATCTGAAACCTTGTGAAAGACTGGCTTTCTGTTCTTGATCCAGGGAACCGCTCTGGCGTAAACTAAGATATCGTCGCCGAATTGGCTTAAGCTGCTTCTAAGACAGCTCGGCGGCGCATAGTGAAGTCAAGGCGGCGCTTTGGCGTCACATTAGTTCGACGTCCTTCACTTAAGGACGTGAGTCCTCGTCCCTTAATTAAAAGGCGTTCACGGCGTTTGTTAAAACACGTCGCCGGTCTGCGCAGGAGAGGTTTGGATGGCGGACACCATCGCCGGCGATCAGCAGACCGGCTCCGCCTACGGCGCGGTAGCGCTCTCGGATCGTTTTGATCTTGCTCAGTCTCGCGTGCTGATGACCGGCACGCAAGCCATTGTGCGCCTTTTGCTCATGCAGAAAGAGTTCGATCGACGGGCGAATTTGATTACCGCGGGGTTTATCACTGGATATCGCGGATCGCCTTTGGGTGGCGTTGATGCGCAAATGCATCGCGCCAAAGAATTATTTGACGCAAATAACATAACTTTTATGCCAGGTCTTAATGAGGACCTTGCCGTCACCGCAATTTGGGGCGCGCAGCAAGCAGAAATGCGCGGCGAAGGGAGTTATGATGGCGTTTTTTCCATTTGGTATGGCAAGGGGCCGGGCGTAGATCGCAGTGGCGATGCTTTGCGTCACGTTAATCTCGCTGGAACGTCAAAAAATGGCGGCGTGCTAGCGTTAATGGGCGACGATCATACAGCAGAGTCCTCAACAACAGCGCATCAATCCGATTATCATTTTGTTGACGTTATGATGCCGATCCTCTCGCCCGCAGGCGTACAGGAAATACTAGATTATGGCGTTTATGGTTTTGCTCTCTCTCGCTATGCTGGCGTTTGGGTCGGGCTAAAACTGCTTAAAGACACTGTTGAATCGACAGCATCGATTGATGGATCAATCGATCGCGTAAGGCCAATAATTCCGAGTGATTTTATAATGCCGGAAGGCGGCCTCAATATTCGTGCGCGCGATCCAGTCTTAGCCCAGGAAGAACGTCTGCAAGAAAGTAAGCGCGATGCAATGCTGGCGTTTATTCGCGCTAATAAGCTTAACCGCATAATTACTTCAGGAGGGCAGTCTCCTCGCATTGGCGTAATTACTGTAGGTAAATCTTACCTAGATGTACGTCAGGCAATGGATGATCTGGGCATTGATGAAGTTAAAGCAAATAATCTTGGTTTAAGGCTATACAAAATCGCTGCGCCTTGGCCTTTAGAACCGCAAGGACTACGCGAATTTGCACAAGATCTTGAGCTTATCATTGTTGTCGAAGAGAAACGTTCACTCATTGAGGTGCAATTACGTGAGGAGCTTTATGCTTCGCCGCATCAGCCTCAATGCATAGGAAAAAAAGATGAAAATGGCGATTGGCTATTTCCTGTAAAAGGCGCGCTTGATGCAAATGATATTGCCATTGCTCTTGGTCGCCGGCTTTTAAAATATCATCGCTCTGATGATCTTGAAGGACGCGTGCGACGCCTAGAGCGTTTGCAGGATCGTCGTAAAACGATGACGGATGTTTCAGTCCGCGTACCGCATTTTTGTGCAGGATGTCCTCATTCTACGTCAACACATGTGCCGGAAGGCGCGCGTGCTTATACAGGCATTGGCTGTCATTATATGGCGCAGTGGATGGATCGATCGACAGAGGGCTATACGCACATGGGCGGGGAGGGCGCCAATTGGATAGGCGAGGCCCCTTTTTCTAATCGTAAGCATATGTTTCAAAATCTTGGCGACGGCACCTATAATCATTCTGGGTCGCTTGCTATTCGTTTTGCGATCGCGACCAATACAAACATAACTTTTAAAATATTGTTTAATGGCGTCGTTGCTATGACGGGCGGCCAAAAGCATGAAGGTGAATTGACGGTTGAAGCAATCGCTCACCAGGTTGCTGCAGAAGGCGTAAAAAAAATCGCGCTAGTAGCCGATGAACCCAGTAAATACGCATCAACGACTGTATGGCCGCCTGGCCTGACAATTTATCATCGTAATATTATTAATGAGGCTCAAAGAGACCTTGCAGAGACCGAAGGTGTGACAGTGTTGATCTATGATCAAACCTGCGCAACTGAAAAAAGACGGTTACGCAAGCGCGGACTTTTTCCTGATCCTGATACGCGCGTAATCATCAACTCTCTAGTCTGTGAAGGATGTGGCGACTGCGGTACAGCGTCAAACTGCGTTGCTGTTCAGCCTTTGGAAACAGAGTTTGGCCGTAAGCGTCGAATTGATCAGTCCGCATGTAATAAAGACTTTTCATGTCTGGAAGGATTTTGCCCAAGTTTTGTAACGGTGCATGGCGGACGGATGAAAAAGGTGCCTTTGCCATCGGAGGAAGATACCAAAGACCAACCAGTATTACCGCAACCACACATAGCGCAGTTAGGCGCTATGCCATATGGAATTTTGGTAGCGGGTTTGGGCGGCACCGGTGTTGTCACTGTTTCTGCGATACTTGGTATGGCTGCGCATCTTGAGGGTAAGGGTGTTGGCGTTATCGATATGGCTGGGCTCGCTCAAAAGGGCGGGGCTGTTTATTGCCATGTGAAGATAGGGAGCAATCCTTCGGATGTGCATGCAATTCGGATTGCGGCAGGCGAAGCGAATCTGCTTCTTGGGTGCGATCTTGTTGTTGCAGGAGCCAAGCAAGTTCTTTCAGCTGTAGAACTTGGAAAAACTGCAGTTATTGTGAATAGCGCCGAGGTTTTTCCCGGCGATATTGAACGAAATCCTGATTTTATGCTTCCTGCAGATTCTATACGCCAGGCTATTCGAAAAGCAGCTGGACCGGAATCAACATTTATTGATGTAACTGCTTTGGCTCAGGCCTTGTTGGGTGACTCTATTGCAGCCAATATCTTCATTCTTGGCTATGCTTGGCAGAAAGGGTATTTGCCCCTGGGAGAAGCCTCCTTGCTGCGTGCGATAGAATTAAATGGCGAGTCTGTGCCAATGAACCTGTCCGCTTTTCTTTGGGGTCGCCGTGCTGCACATGATTTGCGTAGCGTAGAAATTGTTGCTGAATCTCTTCAGTTGCCTTCTGAAGTAAGAAGTAAGTCTCGCAATCTAGAAGAAATTATCAATCGTCGCTTTGCCTTTCTTACTGATTATCAAGATAAGGCCTACGCACAGAGATACCTTGATCGCGTTAATCAAATTATGAAGTTAGAGGTTTCTCAGACTCCAGGCATGCAAGATTTGACAGAGGCAGTGGCGAGATATCTTTTCAAATTAATGGCCGCCAAAGATTATTATGAAGTAGCCCGACTTTATACAGACGGAGCCTTTCAGCGGCAGTTGGATGAAACATTTGAGGGTGATCTAAAGTTGGAGTTGCATTTAGCGCCCAATCTACCATCCTTGCAGCGTAAAACTGATTTTGGTGGCTCACGCAAAATTACTTTTGGGCCGTGGATGTTTAAAGTATTACGACTTCTAGCTAAGTTTAAGGATGTTAGAAATACCTGGCTAGATGTTTTCAGATATGACCACGATCGCGTTGTCGAGCGACGACTTCTTGCTGAATATGAAAATTTATTAGCAGAAATTTGTGCTAATCTGACACGTGATAATCATGCAACTGCTGTTGCTTTAGCGTGTCTGCCAGAGAAAATTCGTGGATTTGGGCACATAAAAGCTCGGCATATAGCGGCTGCTGATCTAGAGCGCGAGAGGCTGCTTGGTGAGTTTCGTCAACCAGCCTCGGTTAAGCTGGCTGCTGAGTGAGCGTGCTCGGTGAAAGTCATTGTCAGTTATAGTTAACCGCCCTTCGTCTTCGCAAGCAAGCTCTTGCTACAAAACGCATGTTCTGTTGTTGGGGGGTACATATGAAGCGCGTATGCTGGCGGTACGGATTGCGCGAGAGCCAAGCATGCAGGGGCTCGTTTCGCTTGCAGGACGTACAAATAACCCGCTGCCACATGACTTGCCGCTGCGCATTGGCGGCTTTGGGGGCGTAGAGGGCCTTGTTCATTATCTCAAAGACGCAACGATAACCCACGTTATTGATGCAACACACCCCTTCGCGGCGACAATCTCTGTAAATGCGCAAAAAGCCTGTGAGTTACTTGGGCTTCCATTTCTTACTTTTACGCGCCGGCCATGGGGCGCCATTCCTGGCGACCGTTGGATCGAGGTTCAAGATGCTTCTTTAGCTATAAATGCGCTTGGCGTTGCGCCTCGGCGCGTTTTTCTCGGCGTTGGTCGTCAAGCGGCGATTAATTTTCGAGACGCCCCGCAACATAGCTATCTCTTGAGAGTTATTGATCCCCCGCAAGATAGAGAATTGCCGCTTGAATGTGAGATAATTATTGGGCGGGGTCCATTTGCGCTTGAGAATGAGCTGGCTCTACTTCAAGAGCATAAAATCAATGTCGTCGTCAGTAAGAATAGTGGTGGCGTGATTGGCTATACAAAAATAATTGCGGCTCGGCAGCTAGGGTTAGAGGTTATTATGATCAGCCCACCAAAATGCAACAGCTCTCTAGTCGCTTATGATTACGATACTGCGATGAAGTTTCTTGCCGCATGACTCGCGTATTGATGATACAGGGCACTGGCTCTGATGTAGGCAAGTCACTTCTTGTCGCAGGATTAGCGCGAGCTTTTGTTAACCGTGGATTGCGTGTAGCGCCTTTTAAACCACAAAATATGTCTAATAACGCAGCTGTCACTTTAGATGGTGGTGAAATTGGCCGAGCGCAGGCGCTACAGGCCCGGGCTGCGCGTATTATATCAACGATTGACTTAAATCCGATACTTTTAAAGCCTCAGGGTAAAAATGGTGCCCAGATCATCGTGCGCGGCAAGATTTATGGTCAAGCTGAAGCAAAAGAGTATCAAGGCTGGAAAGCAAATCTTCTACCAGTAGTGATGGAAAGTTTTAATCGATTAAAGTCTCAATATGATCTAATTATTGTAGAGGGCGCAGGTAGCGCTGCAGAAATTAATTTGCGCGTCAACGATATTGCAAATATGGGGTTTGCTCAGCAGGCGCAATGTCCCGTCATCCTTGTTGGCGATATTGATCGAGGCGGCGTAATCGCTCAATTGGTTGGATGCAAGGCTGTTCTTGATGAATGGGATTTGGCTTTAATAAAGGGATTTATTGTCAATAAATTTCGTGGTGACGCCTCTCTTTTTCAAGACGGAATGGAGTTCATTGCATCAAAAACAGGCTGGAAATCTTTTGGACTGCTTCCGTTCTTTGACGCAGCGTCAAATCTTCCTGCAGAAGATGCTTTTTCATTAAGAAAATCACAGCCTAGTTCTCAAGACGGTCTTGTCATAGCTGTCCCAATGTTGCCCCATATCGCTAATTTCGATGATTTTGATCCATTAAAAATAGAGCCGGGCGTCACGTTAGTTTTTGTGCATCCGGGAGAGCCGCTGCCAAATACGGCGAAGTTGATCATTTTGCCAGGTTCTAAGGCTACAATCTCAGATTTAGCAGCATTGCGCGCTAATGGGTGGGATATTGATTTATACGCTCATGCGCGTAGAGGCGGAAGGATCTATGGCGTTTGTGGCGGTTATCAGATGCTTGGGCGCGTTATAAGCGATCCAAATGGCGTTGAAGGATCCCCCTCTACTGTCGATGGATTAGGACTTCTCGAAATAGAAACTGTTTTAACAGACAATAAAACCTTACTTCAGTGTTGTGGGCAATGGATAAGTACGGACACGCTAGTCACAGGTTATGAAATGCATGTTGGGGCAACAACCGGAGCTGATTGTTTAAGGCCAGTTATATCTTATGAGCAGGGTCGCGTGGATGGTGCCAGTGCATCGAGCGGGCGTATCTCTGGAGCGTATCTTCACGGTATTTTCTCAAATGACGCGTTTCGTAGACTGTTTTTACAAGAGCTTGGTCATCAAGACTTAGGCCTAAATTTTGAAGAAATGATCGAACAAACGCTGGATAATTTGGCTGCCCATTGTGAAGCCTATATTGATGTAGATGCGCTTTGGAATATTGCGCGATGACTTCCCATGATGTTTCTCAACAAATTGTGCATGGAGGGCGTATCAATGAGGCCCAGACCTTATTCCCAGATGCGCCTTTGCCCTGGATTGATCTCTCTACAGGAGTGAATCCTCGCTCCTATCCAATTCCACAGATCGCGCCGCAGGCATGGTCAAGGCTCCCTGACGAGGGAGCTTTTAGCAGTATCGAAGAGGCTGCTAGGATGAGATATAATGCACCGCCGCAAGCCCGGGTTGTTGTTGGCGCAGGTGTTCAGTCTTTTATCCAAATATTACCGCATTTATTTCCAAGACGCCGCGTTGCGATCCTTGGTTTTACCTATGGCGAATACGCGCTAACCTGGCGGGCTTCTGGGGCAGTAGTCGATGTGATCGACACAATTGAGCAATTAGACAATAATTTTGATATTGGTATAGTTGTTAATCCAAATAATCCAGATGGTCGATTGATTGATAAGGCGCAAATTGTCGATTTGGCACAACGCTTCACGCAAAAAAATAAATTACTGATTATTGATGAGTCTTTTGCTGATTTTTATCCGCAATTCAGCGCTGTTGATCTATCTTCATTAGATGGCGTTATTATTCTTCGGTCATTTGGTAAGACTTATGGCTTGCCCGGACTAAGGCTGGGATTTGCGCTTTGTAGTAGAGCCAATGAGCGGTTGCTACGCCATGCTCTAGGTCCATGGGCCGTATCTGGTCCTGCTCTTGCTATTGGTCTAAAGGCTTTGTCGGATCCTAAGTGGGTAACTTGTGCTGCAATCATGTGTCAGAGCGATGCAGATCGGCTAGATGATTTACTGAAAAAGAATGGATTTATCGCTATTGGCGGTACGATGCTCTATCGACTTGTTGAGCATAGAGAGGCGCAGAGACTTTATCATGCGCTCTGTTCTCATGGAATTTTGGTTCGTCGTTTTCCAGAAAAAGTAGCGTGGCTTCGGTTTGGGTTGCCAGATAATTCTAAAGCCTGGGCTCGGTTAACAAGGGCCTTCGAGGCTACATGAATGATATTCAAATGAAAAAAAATTCAGATCCTGCGCAAGAGGATATATCCCGAGAGCTTGCGCCAACGCTAAAATTTGATGATTCAGAACGTGAAGCTGTCTATCGGGCGATTTATACGCGTCGGGATGTGCGGAATGAATTTCTTGAAAATAATGTTCCACATGATGTTTTGATGCGTATTCTTGATGCCGCGCATCACGCTCCTTCCGTCGGTTTGATGCAGCCATGGAATTTTATAGTAATACGCGACCCTAAAATACGTGAGGGCGCTTATTCGGTTTTTCAGCAGGCGGCAAAAAAAGAAGAGGCGCTTCTACCAATAGAGCAGCGCGCGCATTATCGCTCATTAAAGCTCGAGGGTATTCTAAAGGCTCCATTAAATATTTGTGTTACTTGTGATCGCAATAGAGGTGGAGAAATCGGATTAGGACGCACGCAGCAGCCCGATACCGATCTCTTAAGTACGGCTTGTGCTGTTCAAAATCTATGGCTTGCGGCCCGCGTAGAGGGTATTGGCGTCGGTTGGGTGAGTATTCTCAGCACTGATGATATTCGTGAGATATTGAAAATCCCAGATCATATTGTCATCGTAGCTTATCTTTGCGTGGGTTATGTTGATAAAGCTTATCTTCGTCCGGAACTTGAGGTGCGTCGATGGTCTAGTCGACTTTCCTTGGATGAGCTCGTTTTTGAGGATGGCTGGGGTAAAAAGCCTAAAGTTTTGTAAAAAGATCGATTCAGAGCCAATAATTTAAAAAATAATTTGAAGCTAATTAGCTTCTTGGTGCTAATTTTAATTTTGACTTTCGTTGCAATTTACTCATCAAGAGATAGATAACGGGTGTTGTATAAAGTGTAAGAACCTGGCTCAGTAATAATCCGCCAATAATTGTTATTCCCAGTGGACGTCGGAGTTCGGCACCAATGCCTGTTGCAAAGGCAAGTGGAATTGCGCCGAAGATCGCGGCTAAGGTCGTCATTAAAATTGGGCGAAAACGCTCCCGGGCAGCCTCTAGAGCAGCGTCATGAACGGACAGTCCCTCTTCTCTTTCAGCTTGAAGAGCGAAATCAACAAGCATGATGCCATTTTTTTTAACGATGCCAATCAGCAACAGAATACCGATGAATGCGATAACGGTAAATTCTGCTCCAAAAGCTTCTAGCGAAAGAAGGGCGCCAAGTCCTGCTGAGGGCAATGTCGATATAATTGTAATTGGATGGATCAAACTTTCATATAGAATACCAAGAATAATATAGACAGCTAGGAGTGCGGCAAGAATTAATGTGGCCATACCTGCAGCTACTTTACGGAAATCTGCCGCATCACCAACAAAGGCGGTATGTAAGCCGCCGGGAAGGTTCATTTCTTCGATCGTTGTCTCAATCGCTTTTGTTGCGCCGTCCAATGTCGCGCCAGGTGCTAAGTTATAAGATATAGTGATTGCAGGTATTACGCCCTGGTGATTTACAACAAGCGGCATATAGCCGCGTTCTATTCTTGCAAGCGCAGTAAGCGGCACCTGCGCGCCATTTGTTGACGAGACATAAAGCCCAGCAAGATCTCGAATATCTCTTTGTCGAGATATTGGGGTCTCAAAGATAACGCGATATTGATTACGTTGAGTAAAGATAATTGTATCTTGCCGCTGTCCAAAAGCGCTGTTGAGCGCAGCGTCAATGGATGAGATTGGCACATTCATTCGAGATGCTGCGTTTCGGTCGATAATAACGGAAGCACGTAATCCGCCACGCTCTTTATCCGAGGTAACGTCGGCGAGCTGTGGAAGATGTTTTAATTTCTCAATAATCTTGCCTCGCCATTCTTCAAGTTCCTCTATTGAGGCGTCAGAGAGCGTGAATTGATATTGAGCTTTACTGGAGCGTCCGCCATTGCGGAGATCCTGTGAGGGCTGCATGAAGACGCTTAAGCCGGCAATTTTTGCAAATTCTGGGCGAAGTCGTGCAATAACTTCCCGACTATTTGATTTTCTCTCGCCGGCTGGTTTGAGGGAAACAAACAGGCGACCTTGATTTTGTGAGGACGTTAGTCCCGTAGCGCCAATGAAAGAGCCGACATCAGCAACATCCGGGTCTAACATTAACGTATCGCTAGCGCTGCGTTGTAATCTCGACATTTCAGCAAAAGATACGTCTGGAGCGGCTTCAGTGGTGCCGTTAATTAGTCCAATGTCATCTTGAGGCAGATTTCCTTTAGGGATTGTTTTGTATAATTCGACAGTTGCGATAATTGTTAAAATTAGAACGGCAAGCGTTTTCCAGGGATGACCGACAACAGGATGGAGGCTGCGGCCATATAAATCACTAATTTTATCTAATGAATTTTCAATGAAATGATCAAAGCTTGAGCGATTTCTCGATTTAAAATCTGGAAGCCATGCGCAAATCATCGGCGTGACCGTTAGGGAAACAATCATTGATATAATAATAGCGAAGGTAAGGGTTAGGGAAAACTCTCTGAGAAGCTTTCCCATAACCCCTTCCATGAAAAGAAGAGGAATGAACACGGCGACTAAAGATAGGCTGATTGAAAATACGGTAAAGGCGATCTGTTTGGCGCCGATCAAAGCCGCGTTCATGCGGCTCATGCCCTGCTCTCGGCAGCTCTCGATATTCTCAATCATAACAATGGCGTCGTCGACGACAAATCCAACAGAAATAGTCAAAGCCATGAGAGAGAGATTATCGATGGAAAATCCCGCCACCCACATTGCCGCGCAGGTGCCAACAAGAGAAAGGGGAACTGTGATGCCGGCAGCGATAACGGGCGTCGCGCGGCGCAGGAAAGCAAAAACAACCATCATGACTAAAGTAACAGAAATCAATAGCGTAGTCTGAATATCATGTATGCTAGCGCGGATTGTTTGCGTGCGATCAGATAGAATATTAATTTTAATGCCAGCTGGTATCCATTGCTGCATCATAGGTAATATCGCTTTAATTTGATCAACCGTCTCAATCACATTAGCGTTGGGTTGTTTTGTTACGATGATCAATACTGCAGGTCTTCCATTAAACCAGCCGGCGGACATTCTATTTCGCACGCCGGGGGCAACTTTCGCCACGTCTCCTAATTTTACAACTGCCCCTGCATGTGTCGCGATTACAATATTGCGATAATCCTCTGGTGTAGTAAGTTGGTCTGTCGTTGAGAGGGTAATTTCCTGCTTCTCGCCTGAAAGCATCCCTGTCGCCGAATGCGCATTGGCGCTCGCTAGTGCATTCGCTACGACGTCAACGCTTAAGCCCATTGAGACAAGTCTAGCTGAATCAACTTGGATTCTGATAGCTGGTTGTTCTGCCCCAGTCACGCGCGCCTCAGCGACGCCGGGAACTTGAGCAATGCGCTGGGCGATGACTGTATCTGTCGCATCAAAAATTACGCTTGTTGGCAGAGTATCCGAAGTCAAAGCAAGGACGAGCACGGGCATGCCCGACTGGCTAGCCTTTCTCAGTGTCGGAGCCATTGGTAGGTCTGTTGGAAGATCGGGTATGGCGGCGTTGATCGCGGCCTGCACATCGCGCGCGACTGAGTCCAAATTTCTAGAGATATCAAATTGAAGGATTATTTGCGATGAGCCAAGAGAATTCGTTGATGTGATCTCGTTCAGTCCGGCGATACCAGCAAGTCTTCTTTCAAGAGGTGCGGCGACAGAGGCCGCCATTGTTTCAGGATCTGCGCCTGGGCGCATTGCACTGACGCTGATAATTGGAAAATCAATTGCAGGAAGGCTGGCGACGGGCAGAAAATAATAAGCAACAGCTCCAACAAGAAACAAAGCGGCAGCGAGAAGACTTGTTCCAACTGGTCTCTTAATAAAGGGCGCAGAAAGATTCACTCCGCCCTCTCTAGTGGGAGAGTCTCCACATCTTCCTCAGGCGCGCGTCGACGAAAACGATCGACAGCAAGATAAATCACTGGCGTAGAATAGAGCGTCAACGCCTGAGACAAAATTAAGCCGCCAATAATAGACACGCCCAGCGGAATGCGCAGTTCGCTGCCAGCGCCAT
Source organism: Methylocystaceae bacterium (assembly GCA_014190435.1). Lineage (GTDB taxonomy): Bacteria > Pseudomonadota > Alphaproteobacteria > Rhizobiales > Beijerinckiaceae > Methylocystis. The sequence goes on from BJGJ01000003.1 coordinate 17,923, forward strand.
GGGCGAGTACGAGAGGCAAGGCGCCTAAAATAGCAGCCAGAGTTGTCATCATGATGGGACGAAAACGGAGCAAGGCTGCACGTGTAATCGCTTCTTTAGCCGGCGCGCCTTCAAGGCGTTCCGTCTCAAGTGCAAAGTCAATCATCATAATCGCATTTTTCTTCACAATGCCCATTAATAAGACGATGCCAATTAATGCAACAATTGAAAGCTCTATCCGACAAATCATCAATGAGAGCAAAGCGCCTACGCCCGCCGATGGGAGAGTTGTCAGAACGGTAAAAGGATGGGCTAAGCTCTCATAGAGAACCCCGAGTACAACATAGATGGCGATGATCGCGGCAATAATTAACCAGGGTTCGCTCTCTAATGACTTATTGAATTCTGCAGCATCAGCGCTGAATACCCCGATAATTGAGGTAGGCATGCCGATACTAGTTTCTGCTTTCTTTAAAATCTTGATTGCATCCCCAAGCGCATAACCATCAGCGAGATCAAAGCTAATGGTGGAGGCTGGGAACTGATCTTGATGGGCGACAGAGAGCGGCGCGGCAATTTGTTCAATTTGTACAAAAGAGCCTAATGGTGTTTGCGGACCACCGGCTATTGGAGAAACATATAGTTTTTCTAGGGCGGCTGCATCTCGATGATATTGGGGCGCGGCTTCTAAAATAACCCGATACTGATTTGATTGAGTATAAATTGTTGAAATCTGACGTTGACCAAAAGCATCGTTCAGCGCGTCATCAATATTTTGTGCTGATATACCTAAACGACCCATCTTATCGCGATCAATGTGCATTAATGCGCGTAGGCCGCCTTCTTGAGTTTCAGCAGCAATATTTCTTAAGCCAGATGTATGGCGCAACTGATCAAGAAGTCGGGTTGACCATGTGAGCAGTTCATTACTATCTGCAGAGGTTAGCGTATATTGGAATTGTGATCGACTTGGTTTCGTTGTTATCTGGATATCTTGAACAGGTTGGACGAAAAGAGAAGCGCCTGGAACTCGTTCTCCTGCAAGCTTCAGTCTATTGGCAATTTTTCCAGCACTCATGCGACCTGATGAGCGATCGCGTAATATGACCGTTAATCGTGCGACATTTGTTGTCGCATTTAGCGAGCCTACCCCAAGGACAGAGGTGACACCTTTGACATCTGGGTCGTTTTGAAAAATTTGAGAAACTTTTTGTTGAAGCACTTCCATACGTTCAAAAGACGTATCTGGGGAGGCTTGAAGTACGACGCTAATCAGACCTGTATCTTGAAGTGGTAGAAATCCTTTCGGAATGACCAAGAAGAGTGCGATTGTTAACGCAAAAGCAGCGCCAGTTAGTTTTAAAATGACGCCATCATTCTTCATCGCCCAATCAAGCGATCGCTCATAAAAGTGATCAATCCAGTCAGAGAACGCGTTAGTTTTGATCTGCCGATGATCTGCCGTCGCCTTGAGTAAGGTTGCGCATAGCATCGGCGTGAGTGTTAAGGATATTACAGCAGAAAGCACGACAGCAATCGTCAAGGTTAGGGCAAATTCACGAAACATACGCCCGACCACGCCTGTCATAAACAACAGTGGGATAAATACCGCAATCAATGACACAGTTAATGAAATAACCGTAAAGCCAATTTCTTTTGCACCTTTAATAGCAGCGTCATAAGGCGTTTTTCCAGATTCAATATAGCGGACAATATTTTCAATCATGACAATGGCATCATCAACAATAAAGCCCGTACCGATTGTAAGTGCCATGAGAGAGAGGTTATCGAGAGAAAATCCGGCAAGCCACATAATTGAGAAAGTTGCTATAATAGAAAGTGGAAGACTGACGCCTGCAATAATTGTCGCTCGCCAACTCCGTAGAAAAAGAAAAACAACCATAACAACAAGAATTGCAGCGATCACTAATGTAATCTGTACTTCAAAAATTGATGCTCTAATCGTATCAGTTCTGTCGCTTACGATCTCAAGAGACATGCCTGCGGGGAGATTCGCCCGTAATTTTGGCAGCCCAGATTTAATGAGTTCAACAGTATTAATAATATTTGCACCTGGCTGACGTAATACGTCAAGAACAATAGACGGCTCGCCATTATACCATCCACCAACGCGGGCGTTTTCTAGGCCCTCAACAACTCGCGCAACGTCACGGACCATGACTGGCGCATTGTTGCGCCAGATAACAACGATATTTTCATACTGTTTGGCTTCGAGTATTTGATCATTTGCATCAAGCGTATAGGCTTGACGCGTTCCATCCAAAGATCCCTTTGCGCCAGCAATATTTGCCGCTGCAATAGCAAGGCGTAAATCCTCCATGCCAATATGATTAGCAGCAAGACGCGCTAAATCCGCTTCTATCCGAACAGCGGGCCGTACGCCGCCTTGAACAGATACGCGTCCTACGCCAGATACTTGAGATAATTGCGGGCCAATCAATGTGTCGGCGGCATCGCTTAACTTACGCAGCGTTGCGCTTTGTGAGCGTAGCGTAAGCGTTAAGATTGGCGTGTCAGCAGGATTAACTTTCGCATAGACGGGTGGATAGGGAAGGTTGCGTGGTAAGGTAGAGGCGGCGGCATTAATAGCCGATTGCACATCTTGCGCAGCTGCATCAATATCACGATCGAGATTAAATTGCAGGGTAATTTGCGATAAGCCAAAAGAGCTTTGCGAAGACATGCTCGTAAGGGAGGGGACCTGACCAAATGTGCGTTCTAAAGATGCCGTAACGAGAGAGGCGATCGTGTCAGGATTTGCGCCCGGCAACTGGGTCGTTACTTGGATTGTAGGGAAATCAACTTGCGGTAATGGCGAGATTGATAAACGCGAATAGCCCAGTATGCCGAATAAAAGGACAGCAAATGCCATAAGCGATGTCGCGACTGGACGTTTGATAAAGGGCGCCGAGACATTCATGCTGATTTATCTTGCCTTTAAGCCAATGGATTATTGTTTGGGCACAGCCTCTTGCTTAGGACTGCTTTTATTAGGAATTTTAGGCGGAATTTCACTTTTGTTTTCAAAAGATTTTTTCACAGAGCCACCAGATTTTTCTCCGTTTTCTATACTTTCATTATTCATGACACGAACTTTGGCGCCATCAGACAGGCGGGAAAATCCGCTGGCGATCACAACTTCTCCTGCATTAAGGCCAGAAGTTATAACAACTTGCGACTCATCCTGGCGTCCTGTTGTGACACTTCGCATATGTGCTCGGCCATCCTCGCCAAGTACATAAACAAATGCGCCATTAGGTCCGCGCTGTACGGCTGGGCTGGGGGTCACAATGGCGTCTTTGATGGTGTCAAGCATCAAGCGAACATTGATGAACTGACCAGGCCATAACGAGAGATCAGTATTTGCAAATTGAGCTTTAAGACGTACTGTTCCTGTTAATTGATCAATTTGATTATCGATAACGGCAAGTTCGCCCTGAGCGATTGGCGATGCGTTATCGGCGCCTAAAGCCAATACGCTTGCGATTCCCACCTTTTGCGCTTTCTGGACAGAAAGCAGCGATTGTTGCGGTAGCGTAAACATGACGAATATAGGTTTAAGCTGAGTAACGACAACAATACCGTTTTGATCGGTTGTTTTTATAAGGTTACCGACATCAACAAGGCGAATGCCTGCGCGGCCGTCAATAGGAGAGCGAATAGTGGCGTAATCGAGGGTAGTTTTTGCGCTATCCAATGCCGCCTGATCGGCTCGGACTTGGGCTTCAAGTTGTTGAACGAGGGCCTTTTGCGTTGAATATTGCTGATGGGATGCGTATTTAGCCGCTATAAGTTTCTCATATCGCGTCAGATCAATGCGCGCATTAGCCAGATTGGCTTCTTCCTGCGCTTTTTTTGCTGCCGCTTGTTCATACTGAGCCAGATAGAGGGCGGGATCGATTTCAGCAAGAATGTCATCCTTGTGGACATCTTGACCTTCTGAGAAGACAAGGCGCAATAAACGGCCGTCCACTTGGGTTCTGATTGTAACAGTATTTAACGCTTGAACAGTGCCCACGGCGTCGATTGATACGGGAACGTCCGTAACAATCGCACGCGTTATCGTTGTTGTAATTGGGCCCTCGCCCTTAAAGTCGTCGGGCCCGCCAGAAAGGTCATTTTTCTTATTTGCATTACTAGAGAAAAGGCCATTGTGATAAAGGCTGCTGCCCACATAAGCCAGTAAGAGCAGGCTACACGCGAGTGCAATACGCACATAGGGTCGGTGAAGATTAGCGCGCGAATAACTGAGCAATGTTTGCCCAAGTTTCTTCAAGTCAGCGTTTTTAAGATTAATTCGCTTCATGGCCATGGGCCTTTGTTCGCTTCATAGGCGGCATTGGCGCGCGCAAGTTCTGCATTACGTGTTGTGGGTGACCAGCCACCGCCTAGCGCTTGATACAAGGCCGAGGCGGCTTGATAATAGCTTAATCTAATATTCGCCTCCTGTTGCTGCGTTGTGAATAAAGTATTTTGTGTAACTGAGAGAGTGATAATATCAATCGTGCCTTCTGACAGTTGCATATTTGACGCCTCAAATGCCCGTCGCGCCGCTGCAACGGCGACGCCTTGCAGCTTGAGTTGTTTTTCAGTTTCTTTCACAGCGATGAGTGCGTTTTCAGTATCAGTCAATGCACTAATAATTTGTTTTCGATATAGCGCGGCCAATTCTGCATATCGTCCTTTTTGATTTTCATATTGACCTTGCAGAAACCAGCCATCAAAGACGGGTTGGGCGAGCTGCGTGGCTGCGCTCCAGGCGAGCGCCTGTGGATTTATGAGATTAGATATAAGCGCTGATTGCGGACCATAAAGGCCCACTAATGTAATTGATGGAAAGAATTGCGCGCGCGCATTCAATACCGAAAATTCCTGAGAGGCGAGCTGCGCCTCAACCCGAGCGATGTCAGGGCGACGCAATAAAACTTCTGAGGGTAAGCCGGTATCAATTTTTGGAAACTTTAATTGTGTTAATGAGCCGCCTTTGAGACTGAAAGCTTCAGGCGTGCGGCCGAGCAGCACGGCCAGAGTATTGGTAGTTTGACGTCGCGTCATCTCAAGTGGCGGGATGGTCGCGCGTTGTTGAGCGAGCACTGTTTCTTGCTGCGCTGTATCAAACATACTGGCTGTGCCGACGGTATAGCGACCCTGGATCGCTGCATTAACTTTTTCTGCAATTGCAACATTGGTACGGGCTATTTGGAGTTGATCTTGTGCATTAAGAACTTGAAAATAGGCATTCATTACTGCTGTGACTGTTGAAATCTCAACAACATCTCGATCAAAACGGCTAGCATTAGCTAAAAGACGCGAGGCAAATGATGCGTCTTCATTGACGCCCCAAAAATCTACAGTGTAGCTTGCTGCAGCGGCACCCAGTTGAAAAAAACCAAAATTGCGGCCGTTAGGAATGCCTGAAGGCGAGAGATTGCTTGTTGATCGCGTATTCGATCTTGTGCTGACATCGCCGGTATTGATACCAGTTGCGGCATTCCCAAGATTAAGCGTTGTACCAGCCACGCGATTGGTGCGAACAATATCCTGCATTGAGACATTGGGATAAAGCGATGCGCTCGCTGTTCGCGCTTGAGCGTCGGCTTCTAGAATGCGCGCAGCGGCAGCGGCTATATCGAGATTGTCGGATAAAGCCAGTTCAACAATGCCAGTGAGTTCTTTAGATCCAAATTTGGAAACAAAATCACGCCCAGAGGGAATAGGGTCAGCACTCTTAGGCGCAGCTTCTTTAAAGCTCACAGGCGGCGGCGTGGCGATATTTGGTTTTTCCCAATCCAGATTACAACTGCTCAAGGCAGCCGTCATTATGCAGACAGCGGTCGCTCCTGCCAGGCGCCGAAAACAACTTATTTGAGCCGCGGATAACAGCAGGGATGTAACTCTCCAATTTTCGGCGAGGTCTTTGAGCAGACCAGATTTTTAACGGTGCCGAGCAGTCGTGGAGCGCGCTTGGGCATGAGCTAGGCATGGGTGTTTAGGGACCCATAACTTAGCAAGATCCGCTGACAGCTCGGTGCCGTCCAGGCTGTCAGTTTAGATAACAAAAGACTATAACACATCTACACGACATATGGACTAGGCTTCTTTTGCCCAGTTCCGAACAATTTATTGCGTCGGTTCAGGTTTTAACGCCGGCTTCGCCGGCACGGGGGCCTGTTTGCCACTAGGTGCTCCGGCGGCTGGTTTTGCCGGTGCGATGGACGGCTTCGTCACGGCGGGAGCGGGGGCTGTCGGCTTTACCGAGGTGGAAGACGGCTTTGGGACATTTGGCACAGCGGGTTTTGGGCCTGAAGTAAGCAATCCACCCGCTGCTGCAGGCTTAGTTATGCCACTTGCGGGCGTTTTTGAGCCCTCTGACTTAATCTCGGATTTGGCGGGCTGGCCCGCCGACGTCGGCTTGACCACTTCCTTTTCTTTTAATTCCTTGACGGGCTCTTTTTGGGGTTCCTGAGCCTTGATTTCAGGCGCTGGCTTTTGTGGCGTAGGGACCCGCGTCCAGATTTCGCTTTGACACAAAAATCCCATCAAACAACCGGTTAGCGTTAATTTTGTTGGCGTATCGTAACTAATTTCACCGCCATAAGTTTTACCGTCTTCTGGGTTGTAGAGATCGCCCTTCCATTTATTGGCGCCATTTTTTGCGGCATTCCGCAAGATTTCAGGGGCAGGCGAGCCATCCGGCAACGGCAGCGTGCCCCTAGCGCAGAGTTTTCCTGCACAATCATAAAATTCAAGCTGATCGTCAGGGTGGCCGTCACGAACCCAAACTCCGTAAACTGGCTCCGCGGCGATCGCCTGCGAGAGTCCATAAGCAAAAGGGCTTATCAAGGTAGCCGCCGTGGCAAGGCGAAGAAGATTTTTTTTCATGAAACGGGGTCCCTGATTCGATCTATTTATAAATGATTTCAGGCAAACGTAGAGCATGGAATCCCTTAAAGGGCCTTTGATCCGTCTGAACCCTGGTCTCCATTGTGACGAGGAGGACCCAAAAAGGCCGGCACGATGATGAAGGCGGCTAATAAGGTGAAAAATAGCGAGATAATCAGTAATTCACCCATGCTGGCGGTGCCAGGATGGCTCGAGAGATAGAGGCTGCCAAAGGCGACACCCGTAGTCAGCGAGCTAAAAAATATGGCGCGGGTCAAGCTAGAGGCGAGCATATCAACCACACCTTTACGCCAAGCGATAACATAATAAATGTGGAAGGCGACGCCGACGCCAAACATTAAAGGCAGCGCGATCACATTGGCGAAGTTCAAGGACATACCCGCCATATCGGCGGCCTCCAGGCTCATGATTCCCGCCAACACCAAGGGACCAAGTGTTAAGGCGACGTCTAGCGGATTACGCAGGGCGACAGCGAGGATGATGAAGATAGCAATGAGAGCGTAAAGCCCCGCCTCAAGAAAGGCGCGTGTGATTGAGCGGCCCGCTTCAGATACAATCACGGGCGGCCCACTGGCGTTTGGGGCCACGACTTGAACAGCTTCCGCAAATTTAGTCATGACAATGCGATCATTGCTATCGCCTTTTGGCGTGACTTCTAAACGCACAAGCCCATCAGATGATATCCACTCGGCGCGTAAATCTGCAGCTAAGCTATCAGGCGTGATTTCTTCAGCGCCCAATGCTTGTTGGAGATCGCCCATCAATTTTTGAAAGTTACTAAATGCCGCAGTGGTTGCTTTTAAGCGAATCTCTGGGGTAGCGGCAGCAAGAGCATCAAGCGTATTTGCAAAACGCATGAGCGATGGGTCTGGCGTTTTACCGCCCGCGCGTTGCAAGGCTTTACTCGCATTTGTTAGCGCCTTGACGATTTCGGCGTCAGAAGGCGGGGGCTTCTTGTGCGGCTCCAAGACACCTTTAAGTGCTGTCTTCGCCCGATCAATTAAAGCAAGCTTGGCTTCCTGGTCGGTAGGGATGAGCGTATCAATAGAGTGAACGTGATCAACTTCTGGCAAAGCAGCGATTTTTTTAGCAAGAAGGCGCGCTTCATCAATTGAAGGCGTCAAAACTTCAATTTTATTGGGCGCTGTTTGAGGATCTTGCGAGAGATCAAGAAAAGTTGCGACAGACTCAATTTTTTGATCGCGCAAATTCATAGGATTCGAGTCAAAACTCAAATGCATTAAAAATGGTAGACCAGCTACGACAACAACAGCTGTCCCCGCCAGTACAAGCTTACGATGTTCAAGGATCCAGTGGTCAACAGCCGCAAGCGACGCGGTATAAATTGGCACATGTTCTGGATCTGGGTGCAGCAATTTAATCATCGCCGGCAAAAAGGTTAGCGTGGCGATGTAAGCGATAATCATCCCAACGCCGGCAATAAGACCTAGTTCAGAAACACCGAGGAAGGATGTCGGCAGAAAGCAGAAAAATCCAGCAAGCAACGAAACTGCAGCAAGAGTGAGCGATCCACCAATATTACGTGTGGCGGCTAACAATGCACGTTCAAGATCGTTGTCGCTATGTCTCTCTTCGCGATAGCGCGTCGCAAATTGGATTCCAAAATCAACGCCAAGACCGATAAACAATGCGGCAAAGGCGACTGAAATAAGGTTGAAACGACCAATCATGAGCACTCCCGCGCCCGCTGTGAGCACGAGACCAACGATCAAGGTGATTAGAACGGCGATAATTAATTTTGGCGAGCGGAGCGCTAGGAATAAAATGAGCGTAACTAAGCCAAGCGTTACGCTCGTATTCAGCGCCATATTTTCAGAGAGCGTAGAAAATTCATCATCAGCAAGTGGAACTTGGCCAGTCAGGCGAAGATTAACGCCTTTTTCTTTGGTAAGATTAAGCGCTGTCGCTGTCTTGCGGACCAAATCAATTGCTTCTGCGCCTGGAGCGAGCGCAGAGAAATCGATTACAGGTTTGATGAGAACGAGTCTGCGTTTCTGGTTCAAGGGATTATCAGCTTGCGGTTCAGAACTATTTGATCCGCCAGCAAGTAACTTTTCCCAATCAACTTTTGTTGTTTCGCCTTTAAGAGTTTCTTCAAAAGCGCGCGAGAATTCATTCAAGCCGGCGAGATACATTGCCGTTGCGCGCGCGCTTGGCGCAGAGCGTTTTTGGTTATCAATCATCACCGCGGATAGGCCGCGTAATGTTGGATCTTCTGCCAGAGGTCGCAGCACGTCTGCTTTACCAATCAGCATGCCAATATGATGTTCGACTTCAGCTTGGCTGAGATACAAGAGCCCATTTTTACGAAAGAATGGGTTATCATCGGGTTGCCAAACGCGCGACATGAGCGGCTGCCCGCTAAGCGCTTTAGTGAGTTCTTTGGCTGCGGCATCAGCTTTTTCAGGCGTATCGGCGTCAATAACGGCGACGATTAAATCGACGGTTTCTGGAAAAGTTTTATAGAGCTTATTCTCGTTCTGCCGCCAGGGAAGACTGGATGAGAAGAGATTGACGGTGTCTGTATCAATTGCAAATTTCTCAACGGTAAGATATCCGCCCGCTCCAGAAAGAGCCAAGGTTAAGAGAACTATCGCCCAGGGCCAACGAAGACAGAAAGCAACAATTTTTTCCAGCATTCCGTTCCCTTTGCCCCTTATTATTCAACTCATGATTTTGCATGCCGCACTTCCTATAGCCTTGGGTTGCGACCTGACCAAGGCGACGCCGCAATCTTCAGCGCCCGCGGCAATGTGACGCACTTTATCAGAAATCTATTAGAAACAAATAGTTGGCGCTTAGTTGTGTATCAGCTGTGTGATTAGTGGCCATCATCCAAGGGATCCCAAATTGGGAAAAAGCTCTAACAGCCAAAAAGACATTTCCTGAATGCCGCCTGTCAAGAAGGAGATTCCGGTGAGGATCAACATAAAGCCAACAAGCTTCTCAACTTTGCCGAAGTGTTTGCGAAAGCGCGCGACAAAATTCAAGAAGCGTCCAAGCGCCATGCCGGCGATGATAAAGGGGAGGCCGAGCCCCAGTGAATAAGTGGCGAGCAGTAAAGCGCCGCGCGTCACCGTATCTTGAGCGCTCGCAACAGCGAGGATCGCCGCTAAGATCGGTCCGATACAAGGGGTCCAGCCAAAGGCAAAAGCAAGTCCCATGACATAGGCCCCTAAGAGACCCATTGGTTTTGTGATTTCTGCGCGTTTTTCTCGGTAAAGTAGGTCGACCTTCAACAAGCCAACAAAATGTAGGCCCATCAGAATAATTGCGCCGCCAGCAAGCCAGGATAAAAGATGAAGATTGCTGCGAATGAGTGAGCCAAAGATGCTGGCGGTTGCGCCCAAGGCAACAAATACTGTGGAAAAACCAAAGACGAAGAGAATTGCCGAGCGGGTTATGTCGCGGCGCGCTTCCGAGCGCGTTTCAATCTCGAGATCCTCGATGCTCACGCCAGCGAGATAGGTCAAATAAGGCGGCACCAGCGGCAGAACGCAAGGCGAGAGAAAAGACAAAATACCCGCAACCGCTGCTGCGGGAAATGTAACGTCAGCCGCCATTTTTGCCTCAACAATGATTTCAGCATTTCTGCCACAGGCGCGAGCGCGACGCAAAGCGCTTTAACCGAGCCGCCCGGGTTTAGAAACGGTCGGCGCGATAGGGTCTTGGATCGATAAAGGGACTTTCGCCTGTCATGATTTCCGCAAGCAGTCGCCCAGTTACAGGACCTAACGTTAAGCCGTGGTGAGCGTGGCCGAAGTTAAACCATAAGCCTTTATGTTTTGGCGCTGGCCCGATTACGGGCAACATATCCGGCAAACAGGGTCGAGCGCCCATCCAGGGCGCTGGATCGAGCCTGTCGCCTAACGGCGCAAGGTTATGGGCGAGGGGTTCGCAGCGATCAATTTGAATAGGTGTTGGCGGCGCATCTCGATTGGCGAATTCGGCGCCGGTAGTAAGACGAACGCCGCGTGTCATAGGCGCGAGAAGAAATCCATGATCTGCATCTAGAATAGGATGAAATAATTGACGATCTTTCTGCAACGCATAATGCATATGATAGCCGCGTTTGACGCCAAGAGGAATCTGATAGCCAAGGGGGCGATAGATTTGATCAGACCATGGTCCTAAAGCAACAACGATATCATAGGCGAAGAGATGACCTTGCGTCATTTCTAACCGCCAGCCCCGCGCATATTGCTCAAGCGTACGCGCGTCCCCCGCGATAAAGTGACCGCCGCGCGCTAGAAAAAGATCTAAATAGGCCTGAGACAATGCTGCCGGATCAGTGACTGAAGCCGTATCAAGAAAATGCAATGCGCCATGGGGAGGCGTCAGATGGGGCTCACGTTTGAGCACGTCTCGCGCATCTAAGATATCAACAGAAAGTCCGAAGCTTTTGAGTTTTTCTGCATCGCGCGCGCCAGCGTCAAAGCTTGATGCAGCATGAAAAATTTTTAGCCATCCTGAAGGACGAATGAGGCCTTGGGCGCCCGCGGCCGCTGACAGAGGCGCGTGTTCTGCAAGGCACTGTTCGATTAAAGGTCTAAAAGCAGCAAAGCTTCTGGCCGCGCCCGATGGGCCGCTTTCGCGAAAATATCGCCACAGCCAGGGAAATATGGTTGGTAGCGCTGAGGGGTGATAATGCGCCTCTGGCGCTAAGTTAAAAGCATAACGGATAAGTTTGTTTGCTGAATGAGGAAAGAAATAAGGAAAGATGGATGAGCGTTCAATAAGCCCGGCGTTGCCGAAACTTGTCTCTTGTCCAGGCGCGGCGTGACGATCAAGAATAACAACCTCGCGTCCGCGCGCTTGCAGATGCAGCGCGGCGCTGAGACCAACGATGCCAGCTCCCAAGACTGCCACATCAGCTTTTTGCATCCTCTTCTCCAATTATACCCACGCCCGCCAATAATTATGCAATCAATATGCTAGCAGTCGAAACTGCGTGGTTAGGAAAGATACGCTATTGACTGTCCTAATGCGCAGATTTCTCTATTTTGACTTATAAGTGCTTGATCTTCAAAGAGGCTATTGAGAAAGTTCAGCCAGAACATCGCCCTTGGCTTATTTTGGCGTGTCTTTGGGGTTAAGAAGGGCGTGCATTGACCCCGCTCTCTGAATTTGCGAACCGAAAGTTTCGGGCGTTGGGGTCAGGGCTGAATCGTTTTTGACCGATGCTTGTTCCTTTCAGCTTTTTCAATCGCTTCATGAGGTTACATGATTCCTCGTTATTCTCGCCCAGAAATGACGCTCATTTGGGAGCCTCAAACAAGATTTCGGATCTGGTTTGAAATTGAAGCGCATGCTTGTGACGCTTTGGCGGAACTTGGAGTCATTCCCAAAGAGAGCGCGCAGAATATTTGGGACAAAGCAAATAATGTTATTTTTGATGTCGCTAGAATTGACGAAATAGAGCGTGAAACAAAGCATGATGTTATTGCTTTTTTGACCCATCTTGCAGAATTTATCGGTCCCGACTCACGCTTTGTCCATCAAGGCATGACCAGTTCAGATGTGATCGATACATGCCTCTCTGTGCAGCTGACGCGCGCGGCTGACCTGCTCATTGCTGATCTAGACGGCCTGCTAAGTGCGCTAAAAAAGCGTGCTTATGAACACAAGTTAACTCCAACAATTGGTCGCTCTCACGGCATTCATGCCGAGCCGGTGACGTTTGGTTTAAAATTAGCTCAAGCCTATGCAGAGTTCTGTCGTAACCGCGAGCGTCTCATTCAAGCACGCAAAGAAATTGCGGTATGTGCAATTTCAGGCGCTGTAGGCACATTTGCAAATATTGATCCGGATGTTGAGTCTTATGTCGCGTCCAAAATGGGTCTCACGGCAGAGCCCATCTCGACACAAGTCATACCCCGTGATCGGCACGCAGCATTCTTTGCCACGCTTGCTATAGTCGCATCATCTATCGAAAGAGTCGCGATTGAGGTGCGTCATCTTCAGCGTACAGAAGTGTTAGAAGTAGAGGAATATTTCTCTGCAGGCCAGAAGGGCTCTTCGGCAATGCCGCACAAGCGCAATCCTGTGCTCACTGAGAATCTTACAGGACTTGCGCGTCTGGTTCGGGGAATGGCGTTGCCAGCAATGGAAAATGTAGCTTTATGGCACGAGCGCGATATTTCTCATTCCTCGGTTGAGCGAATGATTGCTCCGGACGCAACAATTACGTTAGATTTTGCCTTAGTCCGGCTAACGAATGTGATAGAGAATCTTTTAGTTTATCCAGATAATATGCAAAAGAATTTAGACAAACTTGGAGGCTTGGTTCATTCTCAGCGCATATTGCTGGCTTTAACGCAAAAAGGCGTATCGCGAGAAGAGGCCTATGCTTTGGTGCAACGTAACGCCATGAAAGTATGGAAAAGAGCGTTTGAGGGCGGCGTATTGTCCGAGGGAGAAGGCGATTTCCGCGCGTTGCTTGGCGCAGATGCGGAAGTAAGCGCTAAGCTCACAGCTGCGGAGCTCGACGCGCTGTTTGATCTTACGTATCATTTTAAACATGTAGATGATATTTTTAAAAGAGTTTTTAGTTCATAGATTGCTATTTGTTCTCTAAGAAAAATATGAGGTCTTAAGTCACGCGTCATGATCTGGATTTTTTTTGCTCTTCTGTCTGGCGCGGCTGTGATGGCGATCTTAACGCCCTTGGCTCGAAGTAATGTCGCGCGGGATGAAAAGACAGCCGATCTCGCATTTTTTGAAAATCAAATTTCCGAAATTAATCACGATCTTACGCAAGGGCGTTTGCTTCCAGAAGAAGCGGAGACAGCGCGCGCTGAGGCAGCGCGAAGATTATTGCGCCAGCAGTTGCAACCTGGAACGCAAGTCGCGCAGTCGCGTATGCTTTCATTGGCGGCGGCGCTTCTCGCGATCATCTTTATTCCCGCCACAGCTATTGGTTTTTATCTCTTTCTTGGCAACGCCAAATTAGAGGATATGCCACTAGCGGAGCGATTAAAGGCTGCGCCAAATCCAGCTGATCTTGCGGGAGCTGTTGCGCGGATTGAACGACATTTAATTGAACATCCTGATGATGGACGTGGATATGAAGTTGTTGCGCCATATTTGTTGCGCACAGGTCGAGGCGAGGACGCGATACGCGCTTATGCAGAAGCATTAAGGCTGCTTGGGCCAACAGCTGCGCGTCATGCTGCGTTAGGTGAAGCGCGAACAATTGTTGCGCAAGGTCGCGTAACGCCGCTTGCTCAGCAAGACTTTGAGGCCGCGCTTAATCTCGACCCAAATTTTGCCATGGCAACTTATTATCTCGGTCTTTCGGCGATGCAGTCGGGATCAAGAGATCAGGCAATAGAGATATTTACAAAATTAATAGCCCAAGCCCCACCTAATGCGCCCTATTTTGAGGCGGTAAAATCACAACTAGACATTTTACGTAGCGGCGAACCCGCAGATGAACGCAGCCAGGCGATTGCACAGTTGCCAGACCAAGAGCGCCTTAAGGTAATTCGGCAGATGGTTGACCGTTTGGCGACGCGTTTGTCAGTAAAAGGCAATGATGCGGAGGGTTGGTTGAAACTCATACGCGCCTATCGCGTATTATCGGAAACTGAAAAAGCGCAGCAAGCAATAAAGGATGCGCGAAAAGCCTTTGCAGGCGATAAAGCGGCGCTGATGCGCATTGACGCTTTAGCAAAAGACGCCAATTGAGATGATGAGAGGTCAAAGATGACGCGTAAAAGCAAAAGGCTGACGCTGATTGTCGGGGCGCTGGCGATGCTGGGCGTTGCTGCAGGGCTCATCTTATTTGCCTTACGCGATAATATCGTTTTTTTTTATACCCCATCAGAACTGGCTCAAAAAACTCTCAAGCCCGGCGTGAGATTAAGAATTGGGGGTCTGGTGAAGCAAGGCAGCGTTGTTAAAAGCGGTGCTCAGGACGTGGTTTTCATAATTACGGATAAAACTGCAGATCTTGCCGTATCCTACACAGGCCTTCTGCCAGATTTATTTCGGGAGGCGCAGGGAGTCGTCGCTGATGGCGTCTTGCTTCAAGATGGCTCCTTCCGGGCTGATAGCGTGCTTGCTAAACATGACGAAAAATATATGCCGCGCGATGTCGCGGACGCGTTAAAAAAACAAGGCGTATGGCAAGGCGAAAAAAAGTGAGCTCTCAATGATTGTTGAGTCCGGACATTTTGCGCTGGCGTTAGCCTTGGCGCTAGCGCTCGCGCAAAGCATTATTCCGTTCGTTGGCGCACGATTAAATGATGTCGCCTTAATGCGGGTGGCTCGTCCGTCGGCGCTTGCGCAATTTCTACTCGTCGCTTTTTCCTATAGCGCGCTCACTTATGCCCATATCGTATCAGATTTTTCACTTGTAAATGTGATTGAAAATTCACATTCGATGAAGCCTTTTATATATAAAATTTCTGGGGTCTGGGGCAATCACGAAGGCTCTATGTTGCTTTGGGTTCTCGTACTTTCTTTTTGTGGCGCGCTTGTTGCGCTATTTTCAGCAACAATGTCAGACAAGTTACGCGCCGACGCCTTGAGCGTTCAAGGATTGATCAGCGCTGCCTTTTTGCTATTTATTCTACTCACCTCAAACCCCTTTACGCGGGTCTCGCCTGCGCCTTGGGAGGGGAGAGATCTCAATCCAATCTTGCAAGATCCCGGATTAGCAATTCACCCTCCCTTGCTCTACCTCGGATATGTCGGTTTCTCGATTGTTTTTTCATTTGCCGCAGCAGCGCTCATCAGTGGACGCATAGATGCCGCATGGGCGCGCGTCGTGCGGCCCTGGACCCTTTTGGCTTGGATCGCGCTGACGCTTGGGATCGCGATGGGATCTTATTGGGCTTATTACACCTTGGGTTGGGGCGGATTTTGGTTTTGGGATCCAGTTGAAAACGCCTCGCTCATGCCATGGCTGGCGGGTACGGCGCTGCTTCACAGCGCAGCAGTAATGGAAAAGCGCGAAGCGCTTAAAATTTGGACTCTCTTTCTATCTATCTTGGCGTTTTCACTTTCTCTTTTGGGCACATTTCTCGTACGGTCTGGCGTCCTGACTTCTGTGCATAGTTTCGCCAGTGATCCAGAGCGAGGCGTTTTTATTCTTGCTATTTTAATCTTCTTTATTGGCGGTGCGTTGGCGCTTTTCGCCTTGCGCGCCGGCGCGTTGCCGGTTGGAGGACTTTTTGCGCCTATTTCTCGCGAAGGCGCATTAGTAATTAATAATCTTCTACTGTCGGTAATTTGCGCTACAGTTGTCATTGGCACGCTGTACCCCTTAGCGCTTGAAGCGTTAACAGGCGAAAAGATTTCAGTGGGCGCGCCGTTCTTTAATGGTGTGTTGATGCCAATCGCATTGCCGTTGGCTTTGTTAATGCCGATCGGTCAAATGCTGCCTTGGAAGCGGGGTGATCTTTCCGCAGCGCTCTCTCGATTGCGCGTAGCCTTTTTAATTGGCATTGCCGCCCTCGCTGTTTTTTTGGCTTCCTATGGTGCGCCTTATCTGTCCGTAATTACAGCCTCAATCGCTCTTTATCTTATTGTGGGAGGTTTAAGCGATCTCTTTCAGCGAGTAACTGTTCGTAACGATGGCGCGCGGGCAACTTTAACGCGCTTAAGTCATGTGCCGCTTTCTGCTTTGGGCGCTTCAATTGCTCACGCAGGCGTTGGCCTCACCTTACTGGGGCTTGCTGCAACGGGATGGGGCGTGGAAAGCGTCATCGCAATGGCTCCTCTAAAAGCTTATGAGGTTGGGCCCTATCAACTTATGATTGAAGAAATAACCCCGCGCCAGGGTCCCAATTATTCCGAAATCTACGCCCAGATGACTGTTCAAAAGCAAGGCGTGACTCTTGGTCGTATCGAACCTGCTAAACGTTTTTATCAGACACGTAAAATGGCGCGCTCTGAGGCGGGAATCCTAACCATTGGGTTAGGTCAGGTCTATGTGGCTATTGGCGAATCTCATCCAGATGGAACCTTAGATGCGCGCCTCTATTACAAGCCGCTAGTGACCTTAATATGGGTTGGTGCTTTGATTATGGCTTTGGGCGGCGCTTGCTCTTTAGCCGACAGGCGGTTGCGAATTGGCGTTGCGCGTCGATCGATCGCATTGCGGGGGGGGGAGGCTCCGACGTGAGCAAAATTTATAAGCTCATGCTTGGCGCTTTTTTTGTCCTATCTGCGTCAGCTTCATTTGCCGTGACCCCTGAAGAAATGCTCAGGGATCCAAAGCTCGAAACGCGCGCGCGCGCGATCGCTGCTCAATTAAGATGTCTGGTTTGTCAAAACCAATCGATTGACGATTCAGATGCATCGCTAGCTAAAGATCTACGTTTACTTGTTCGGGAAAAACTTAACGAGGGCCTGAGCGACGCGCAGGTGCTTGACTATATCCATGCGCGCTACGGCGATTTTGTCCTGTTACGTCCACCCTTCAAGCTCGGCACCTTTTTGCTGTGGGCTTCGCCAGCCCTGGCGCTCATTGGCGGAGGCGGGGCTGTTTGGTGGAATTTGCGTCGCCGCCGGGCGGAGATGTCGGCTGGAACAACGTTGACAGAAGAGGAGCGCCATCAGCTCTCAGCATTGGGAGCCAAGGTTTGGGACCAGGATCACCCCCCCTTAGCGGACTAGCCCCTATCCAAGTCTGGCGCGCTGCAATATAGGGGTACCGATCGATATCGCGCCGCCTTTGTCTGCGGCCCACTCGAAGCGAGTACAAAGACTATGGCCCAACATTCCACGCCCCACTATCACAACCAGCCAGGCGTCGCCCGCGTTCTCGTTGGGGCTAAGGAATTTATGTGCATTGGCGCTTTGCCGCCCTTCGATCATCCGCATGTCTATATTGATATGGGTGCGGCAAATGAAACCGTGTGTCCCTATTGTTCAACCCTATACGTCTATGACGCGAGCTTACATGGTGGCGCTCATCCTGCTGAATGTGTCTATGAACATGAAAAATTGGTCAGTGCTGAGTGAGGTCGATTTGCGCTTTGACGACATCTAAGTGAGGTCGTTTTGAACGCGCCAATTGTGATTGCTGGCGCTGGCGTTGGGGGACTTACTGCAGCGCTTGCTTTGGCTCAGGCTGGCAAAAAAATCCTGCTTTTAGAGCGTGCAGCTAAAATTGAGGAAATTGGCGCGGGTCTTCAAATTGCACCTAACGCCGGACGCATATTAGCGCAACTTGGTCTCGAGCCAGAATTAAATGAACTGGGTCTCGAGCCGCAAGCAATCAATATTCGAGATAACAATGCGCGCCTCCTTGCGCGCCTCGACCTTACGGTTGCGCGTGAACGTTGGGGCGCGCCGTTTCGACTATTTCACCGCGCTGATCTACAACAGCTCCTTTTGAATAAGGTCTCCAGCCATCCAAGCGTCACGATTCAGACTAACGCGCGTTTAGACATTTTCGAAGCCATAAAGAATGGGGTAAATCTTCAGTATAAAGGCACCGCGGGCACTGTAACGCTTACCAGCGCTGGATTAGTAGGCGCAGATGGCCTGCGGTCAATTGTGCGGGATAGAATGGTGAACGCGCCAAGGGATGCGCTGTCTTACGCAGGTTCAGTTGCGTGGCGCGCATTGGTGCCAGCTGATGAAGTCTTTGAAGTTTTTCGTCGTAGAGAAAGCAATCTTTGGCTGCTGCCAGGCGGACATGTTGTGCATTATCCATTACGTGACGGGAAAATAATCAATATTGTTGTAATTCTTGATGCGCCGTTAGGTGAGGACGCAGAACAAGAAATTGATGGCGATACGCTAAGGAAACGCATTATTTCTCATGGTGCTTCTGACGGGCTGGCTGAGCTTATTTCCGCTGCTCCCTTATGGCGTCGATGGCCTTTCTTCGTGCGTCCATCATTAAAGAATTGGACGCAGGATTGCGTAACTTTACTGGGCGATGCGGCGCATCCGATGCTGCCATTTCTTGCACAAGGTGCAGCGCAGGCTATTGAAGACGCCTTTGTGCTGGGACAAGCGTTTACCGCATCTGATATTAGCGCAGAGCGCGCCTTTCAAGCTTATGAAGAAATCAGAAAGAAACGCGCCCAAAAGGTGGTCGCCGCCTCCCGTCAACAAGGCCGTTATTTCCATCAAGCAGGGATATTGGCGTTAGCGCGCAATGTCGCTATCGGCGCATTAGGCGGCAAAGGTATGCTGGCGCGTAATGCTTGGCTGTATCGTCGGTAGCAAAGAATTTGGATGCGTGCGGGTTAAATTAACCAAAAGGGCCGCCTTATTCTTTACCTTCATGAAGAGAAAGTAAATTTTATGGCTGCAAGGTCAGGCGCGGATCAGTGGGTTAATATTAAATAATTCAGCGGGAACAAGTGATTAAGCAAGGCATGCCTTGGCGGATAGGCAGGATAAGTAAAAATTAATCTTACCCCCAGTCAACGCAAATCTAAACGACATTGCATAAAATGCGTTGGAATTCGTTTTCATAAAAGAAAACCATCCACGCTAATCTCTCTCCATCAAAGGGAGCGAGAGATGCGTGGTTTTTTTGCTAAGAAGGTTTTTGTTTTGACCGTTGCTGCGGCTGCGCTCCTGACGCAAACCAATAGCGGCTTAGCTGCGATTGATCCTGCAGCAATCACCCCTCTTGGCCTAGAGACGAGTATTCCATTTGGTTGGGTTGAGTTATGCCAGCGTTACCCGGAAGAGTGCCAAGAAAATGATCAGACCGCTCAGGATATTAATTTAACGCCGGCGGCGCTGCGGAAGATTTTTCAAATTAATTTACAGGTAAATAAATCAATTGAACCCGTTACGGATCAGGATCAATGGGGCGTTATCGATCAGTGGGACTTTCCAACTCAAGGGCGGGGAGACTGCGAGGATTATGCTCTTTTGAAACGTCAAAAGCTCATAGAGTCGGGCTTTCCAAAATCAGCATTGTTGCTCACCGTCGTAAAGGAACCAAATGGCGATGGTCATTCCGTTCTGACGCTTAAGACGGATCGCGGAGATTATGTGTTAGATAATCTCAACAATCAGGTTAAGCCCTGGAATAAAGCAAATTATCGTTTCGTAAAACGTCAATCGCAGATTAATCCGAATGTTTGGCTTGCAATCGAGACTGGGTCAACTGTTGCTCTTTATGGTGCTAATTAATTTTTATTTTGTTCTTCGGGAAGCTTCTTGAGCTCCTGGGTATATCGGCGGCCATTCTCTACATAATGTTTTGCAGATTCTAAATGACGCATCCGCGCCTCATCCCCGAGAGAGCGAATAACTTTTGCTGGCGCACCAACAATGAGGGAATAGTCAGGAAATTCTTTTCCCTCAGTCACCAGTGCGTTAGCGCCAACGAGAGAATTTTTACCAATTTTAGCGCCATTTAAGATGGTTGCGCCCATGCCGATGAGGCTATTGTCATCGATCGTGCAGCCATGAAGAATGACATTATGTCCAATCGTGCAGTCAGCCCCGATCGTTAATGGAAACCCCATATCAGTATGAAGAATGCTGTTATCTTGAATGTTCGTGCGTGGGCCAATTGTGATCCATTCATTATCGCCGCGTAAAACGCAATTAAACCAAATATTGGCGTCTTCGAGGAGCTCGACGCGACCGATCAAATGGGCTCCCGGAGCAATGAAGTATTGGCCGTTGTTAGGCAGGCGCGGGCTTATATTTTCTAACGAATAAAGAGGCATAAGTATTAAACCCTCAAGTCAAAAATTTTTTAGACCGAGCTTCGCACGCTACTCCAGTGTGCTTGCCCGTTAGGCTCTAGTGTAGGCCTGCTTGCAGCCAGGAACCGAAACGATTAGAGCAAGATAGGACTTTTTTGCTGGACTTTTTCCTACAGGCTGAACAATAAAGCTTTAAATGAGGCGGGCTTTTGCATGAATGAGCCTGCGCGCCTCTCGAGTTGGAGACTAGTTCCCTGAACGGCGAGAATGCACGCAATTATCCGATCGCTAGCCGCGCTCTCAAAACCCGGCTCTTGCGACGCCTGAGAGCTTTATATCATTCTCTTCGCGCGCGCGCGATATCAACGCCAAAGCGCTTATGGGTCGCCCCACCCCAGATCCGCGCAATCGACCCAACGATCGCTAATGAAATCCGAGCGGGTTATTTTTCTTTTGAGGGGAAAACTCTACGATTGAGAGATGAGGGATCTATCTTTCGCCAGCCGGGGCCAGGCCCAGGGTGGCGGCGGGCGCTATTTGGATTTTCCTGGATCCGTCACCTGCGAGAGAATGACGCGGCAGCCAGTCAAAAATTCGTCAATGATTACTTAAATCTGATGCGTGTTGATTCAGTCGACTCGGCCTATGAGCCCGCTGTTGTCGCGTGCAGGCTATTGTCATTTCTTTCACAATCCCCGGTAATTTTAAATGGATGTGACGCTGGATTTTATGACGCATTCATGCAGACGCTGACACAAGACGTTCGCTTTTTATGGTGTGCGCTCTTCGCCTATCAAACTCACGGTTTAGAAAGGATTGTATGCGCTATTGCTTTGCTTGAATTTTCTGTTTGCGCTGATACCGGCGCAGCAATAGTTCCGCGTGCACAACAACTGCTTTCAGATGAACTTAATCAACAAATCACCAGTGACGGGGCTCATATTAGTCGGCATACTCAGGCGACAGTTGAGTTACTACTTGATCTCTTGCCGTTACGACAGCTATTTGCCGCGCGCGGCTTGCCTCTGGGGGAAACAATATCGCGCGCTATAGACCGAATGATGCCATTCTTGCGCATGATGCAGCACGGCGATGGTTCTATGGCGTTATTTAACGGCGCTGGTGAAACTGCTTTAGGCCAGTTAGCGAGTGTTCTTTCCTATGAGGATACGCGCGGCGTTTCTCCACTCAATGCGCCTTACGCAGGCTACCAAAGATTAGAAGCAAATGATGCGTTAATTCTAATTGACGCTGGCGCGCCGCCGCCAGTGGCGTTTTCAGCCAATGCCCATGCAGGATGCTTGTCTTTTGAATTTTCTTTGGGCGTCGAGCGGGTTATCGTTAATAGTGGCGCACCCTCTGCGCAACAAAGTAATTTACGCAATCTAGCTCGCGAAACATCAGCGCATTCCACGCTTATGCTAGATAATAGATCTTCTGCGCGTATTGATTTTAATACTCATCTTCTCAATGGTGAAAAATATCTTCTTGATGGCCCAGGCATCGTCACCGTTGAAAGGACAAAATTAGAAGATCGAGTGGCGATTGCTTTGACGCATGATGGATATGTTAGAGAGCTTGGCCTAATCCATTCTCGGACGTTAACTCTTCAAAAAGATGGGGCGCTTTTTTCAGGAAGAGACTGTTTGTTCCCCGCACATAGCGAATTAATCCGGCGAAAATGTGATTTTATTATTCGGTTTATTTTTCATCCTCGTATCAATCTTGACGCTTGCGAATGGGGTGTTGTTATTATGTTAGCAAGCGGACAAAAATTATTATTCGAGGTTATCGGGGCGTCGCTCAATGTTGAAGAGAGCGTGTTTCTCGCCAGTCCCGCAGGAGCGCGTAGATGCCAGCAAATATTATTAAAAGGTGAGGCCACGGAAAAGACGGATGTATCTTGGTCTTTCCGGCGACTTGAGCCCTAGCTTAGAATTCCATAAAGCTGGGGGGCAGCGTCTTGCTCAATCTATTTCACGGGAAGGTATTAGAATGTCGATAGATCAGCGTAAAATCTCTCGAGCCCTACTATCAGTCTCTGATAAAACTGGGGTGATAGAATTTGCGCGCGCGCTAGCGAAAATTGGCATTGAGCTTGTATCAACGGGTGGTACGCGGAAAGCTTTAGCAGAGGCGGGTCTGAGCGTTCGTGATATTTCAGATCTGACGCACTTTCCAGAAATGATGGATGGGCGGATAAAAACGCTGCATCCGAAAGTTCACGGCGGGCTTCTTGCGGTTAGAGAGAATCCTGAGCATGAAGCGGCTATGCTCGCTCATGATATTCAGCCAATCGATTTACTGGTTGTGAATCTTTATCCCTTTGAGGAGACGCTCGCAAAAAAAGCAAGCTTTGAGGAGTGCGTCGAGAATATTGATATTGGCGGGCCGGCGATGATCCGCGGAGCTGCAAAAAATCATCAGGATGTTGCAGTTATTGTCGATCCTGGCGATTATCAATGCATTATTGAAGAACTGCAAGAAACAGGCGGTACGACTCGGCTCGCGACTCGCTGCAAGTTGGCGCAGAAAGCATATGCGCGAACTGCCGCCTATGACGCCGCTATTTCTAATTGGCTGGCGGAGCAAATCAATGAGGAGCAACCCCCCGTAAGAGCTTTTGGCGGCCGTTTGGCGCAAGTGATACGTTATGGAGAAAATCCGCATCAGAAAGCAGGTTTTTATCTTACGACTGAAGCGCGTAAGGGCGTCGCAAGTGCTAAGCAAATACAAGGAAAACAGCTCTCCTATAATAATATTAATGACACAAACGCCGCTTTTGAATGTGTCGCTGAATTTGATCCAGCGCGAACGGCTGCTGTGGCGATCATCAAGCACGCCAATCCCTGTGGCGTGGCTGAAGGAACAACGCTCGTTGAGGCTTATGAAAAGGCCTTGCGGTGTGATCCAGTTTCAGCCTTTGGCGGTATTGTCGCTCTAAATCGCAAGATTGATGTAGCGACTGCTGAGGAAATTATAAAAATTTTTACAGAAGTGATTATTGCGCCAGATACAGACAGTGAAGCAATTAAAATCATCGGTATGAAAAAAAATTTACGCTTACTTGTAACGGGTGGGTTACCAGATCCACGAGCTCCCGGCCAAGCTTTTCATAGCGTCGCCGGGGGATTTTTGGTTCAAACACGCGATCGCGCCGTTGTTGATGATATGGCGTTAACAGTAGTCACAAAGCGCGCGCCCACGGCGCATGAGCTCAACGATCTCAAATTTGCTTATCGTGTCGCGAAACATGTCAAATCTAACGCTATTGTCTATGCAAAAGATTGCGCAACCGTAGGCATCGGCGCAGGTCAGATGTCACGAATAGACTCATCGCGCATAGCCGCGCATAAGGCGCAGGAGGCGGCAGAGGCGGCTCAGATCAGCGTAAGTCTTGCGCAGGGCTCAGTTGTTGCTTCGGATGCTTTCTTTCCATTCGCTGATGGATTGCTGGCTGCTGCTGCGGCCGGCGCAAGCGCGATTATTCAACCTGGCGGATCGATTAATGATAAAGATGTTATAGCTGCAGCTGATGCCCATAATCTCGCTATGGTCTTTACTGGAGTGCGTCATTTCAGACATTAGGAATTAATTTGAGCAATGAGTTAAGTCAACAAAGGCGTGTCGATAAGAGATTATAGTTAGAATTGAATAAGGCGGTTTAACCGTCTTGTCAGATTTTGACTAAAGCAACGCAAATATTTAAAAATTAAATATTCTCGTCATCGTGCAATTATCAATCAGCGTTATTGGCTAAGAGTTTTTGTTGATGATCTGTAATTAAAGCATCAATAATTTCATCCATTTCCCCTTCCATGACTCTATCGAGTTTATAGAGCGTGAGATTGATGCGGTGGTCGGTGACGCGGCCTTGGGGGAAATTATAAGTGCGGATTCTTTCGGATCGATCCCCTGAGCCTACTTGCTGTTTGCGGTCATCAGAGCGTTCTTTGTCTAATCTTTGGCGTTCCGCATCATAAAGTCGTGAACGTAGAATAGCCATTGCCTTTGCTCGGTTGCGATGTTGTGATCGTTCTTCTTGCATCATAACAACAATGCCGCTTGGGATATGTGTGATGCGGATAGCAGACTCTGTCTTATTAACGTGCTGTCCGCCTGCGCCGCCTGCGCGCATGGTTTCAATATTTAGGTCCTTGTCATCAATAGCGATATCGACATCTTCTGCTTGCGGCAAAACAGCCACAGTTGATGCAGAGGTGTGGATTCGTCCTTGTGTTTCTGTATCTGGGACGCGTTGAACGCGATGGACGCCAGATTCAAATTTTAGTTTTCCATAGACGCCGCGTCCTAATATTTCAGCGACGATTTCCTTAAATCCGCCGAGTGCGCCAGGACTTTCAGAAACCAGTTCCATACGCCAGCCCTGCAATGCGGCGTATTTTTGATAAGCGCGGAAAAGGTCGCCGGTAAAAAGAGCAGCCTCATCGCCGCCTGTGCCAGCGCGTAGTTCAAGAATAACGCCTTTTTCATCTGCCTCATCTTTTGGTAAAAGGGCGACTTGTAATGCTTGTTGTGCTCTTTCCAAATTTACTGCGGCAATTTGTTTTTCGCTTTCGATCAGTGAGTACATCTCACTATCAGTTGAAGGATCGCTGAGCATTGCATCAAGATCATTGATCTCTTGTTGTGATATGCGCCAGCTTTCTATTGCTTCAACAACGCTTTCCAAAGTGGCGCGTTCCCGGGAGAGGGCGACATAGCTCTGCCCCTCAGCGCCTGCGGAAAGCTTCGCACTGATTTCATCAAAACGACGCATGATAAGATTAAGCTTGTCTGGTGAGAACATGGATTTTCAGTTCAGGCGAGGAGAAGGGGAGTAATTGAGAGATCAGAAGCTAGACTGGGATATCTCGCATAAGTGCGAACTCTCTTAGTCTTTCTCTCACAGAGGGGGCACCATCATCAGAGGCGAGCAATGTCGCGAGATAGATCTGAGCCTCATCAAGATTTAAATTTAAAATCATAGATTTTACAGGACCGATTGCTGCGGGCGACATGGAGAGCGACCGATAGCCCAGGGCGATAAGTGCAAGCGCCTCAAGCGGACGACCGCCCATTTCTCCGCAGAGCGTAACTGGCGTGTCAGCGCGCAAACCTGCATGCACGACCCGTTCTAAAGCTCGGAGTACGGGAGGCGATAAATTGTCATAACGCTTAGAAACGCGCGTGTTATCCCGATCGGCTGCATACATATATTGAACAAGGTCATTAGATCCCACTGAGAGGAAATCCACGCGTTGTGCGATGAGATCAATTTCCCAAAGGATGGAGGGAACCTCTATCATGGCTCCTAATTGTAGGGAGTGCGGCGGGGCGTATTTCCACCTTTTTATGTGATCGAGTTCGCCAAGCGCAATTTTTTTTGCCTCTTCAAATTCTGCAACATTTGCGATCATTGGAAACATAATACGCAAGTCTCTACCTGCGCCGGCTTTGAGGATGGCGCGGATCTGCATTCTCAACAGGGCGGGACGATCGAGGCCAATTCGAATGGCGCGCCAACCCAGCGCTGGATTTTCTTCCTCAATCTTAATCATATAGGGAAGAATTTTATCTGAGCCGATGTCCAATGTACGAAATGTTACGGGCTGATCAAACGCAGCGTCTAAAACATCTTTATAAAACCGACGCTGTTCTTCCATTCGTGGAAAACGAGGCGCAAGCATAAATTGCAGTTCAGTGCGAAACAGGCCAATCGAGTCAGCCCCAGTTTCCGCAAGATGCGGCATGTCGATCGCAAGACCCGCATTCATATGAAGTTTAATCTCGACGCCGTCTTTCGTGATAGCGGGGACATCACGCAATCGCGCATATTGTTCCTGTCGACGCGCTCTCAGTCGGGCTTTTTCAGCATAGGCGCTTTGTACGTCAGGTTGAGGACGAACATGCGCTTCCCCCGTTGATCCGTCAATGATAATTGGATCGCCCGTATCGACAATATCGATGATGCCAGACACTGGCCCAACTGCAGGAATGCCGAGCGCGCGTGCAACAATTGCGACATGACTCGTTGGTCCGCCCTCTTCAAGAACGAGACCGCGCAAGCGTTTAGGGTCATAGTCCAGCAAGGCGGCTGGCCCCATAGTGCGTGCGACAATAATGGCGTTATCCGACATGCTGCTGCGATCAGCCACATAACTTTGACCAGTTAATTGATGCAAAAGCCGATTAGCGATGTCGTCAAGATCATGTAGTCGATCGCGAAGATAAGGGTCTGTTTGACGTTGCATACGGGCCCGCGCGTCATTTTGCACGCGTTCGACAGCTGCTTCCGCTGTTAGGCCAGACATGACTGCTTCTTGGAGGCGACGCACCCATCCGCGGTCATTGGCCACCATCCGAACGGTTTCTAGTACATCGCGATGCTCACCTGCGCCCATGCGATCGCCATGGGCGACGAGTTCATCAATTGTAACGCGCATCGCGTCAATCGCTTGTTCAAGACGTGCGAGCTCACCTGAAATATCCTCAGCAATAAGTTGTTTTATAATAACGCGAGGTTCATGAAGCAGCACATGTCCAAGCCCGATCCCCTCAACGATAGGCGCGCCTTTAATCGATACTGGTCGATAAAGCGCAAGATCTCGAGGATCTTGGATTGCTTGGAGCTCTCCGGAAGCGATGAGTTCCGCGAGCAACATCGCCGTTGTTTGAAGCGCTTCTATTTCTTCTTCAGAGTAAACGCGTCGGACCTTATTTTGCACGACCAATACGCCCAGCGTATTGCCACCCCGCAAGATCGGCACGCCAAGGAAGGAATGATACGCCTCCTCGCCTGTCTCTGGTTTGTAAGAAAAGGCCGGGTGATCCTGTGCTTCTGAAAGCGCAAGCGGCTCAGCGCTTTTGGCGATTAAGCCGACAAGGCCCTCGCCTGTGAGCATGGTTGTCAGATGGACGGCTTCACGATTGAGGCCTTCGGTTGCATATAATTCCAATCGTTGATCTGCACGTAGAACATATACAGAACAGACTTCCGCCACCATATTCGTGGCGATTTGAATAACGATCTTGTCCAGGCGCGTTTGTGCGCTAACCGACTCTGCGCTGATTTCGCGCAGGCGGCGCAACAAAAGGCGGGGGCCGCCAAGAGCGCTACGCATCAACTCTGTTCCTGTTTCTCTATGTCAGTTATACTTCGTGTTCTTATGAGGCTCCCTAGGGCCGTTAGGTCAAGACCTATCGCGGATCTAGAAATTGTGAGGATCGATATGATTATCTCACAATCTCATGATATTAATGTTGGAAATATAGAAGAAATAAAACTAAAAAAACGAAATCGACGCTGGCTACGTCGGGACCAAGATGTCGATTTCAAGACGCCCAGGCGATGTCAAAGGGTAGATATTAGTCAACAACAAATTATTTGATAAGAATCAAAGAATCCTAGTTGGTTCACATCTGTTCTCCTCACGTGCGCCCCTTTCACCCGCGCTCCTTTCGCCCGCCGACGCTTAGGGCCACAACATGTTCTGGCAAAGTCCATACCGTATTTTACCAAGAATTGATTCAACTTGCGGATCTAACCTGAAGCCACTAGTGAAAAAGCCGTATTCCCGGCTTAGTTGAAGCTTGCCGGGGCGCGAGGAGGGCGAGGCTTGGGCCGTAACTTTAACGGCTTAAGGATTACGGGTTCGTGACCCTCCATGACCGTCGCATCGCGGCGCGCATTCGAAGAAGAGTCTTTAGCCGAGAAGAGAATGTGCGTCTCAAAAATTTACTGATCGCTCTCCTTCTACTGGTTGGTTTAGCGTCTGCGGCGAAGGCCATGGAGTCGGTGCGCGTGCCGCAGGGCGCGCGCGCAATCGATCTCACACATGTCGTAGAAAAACATTCCTCTCAGAGCGATAGGCTGCAAGTTTCTACAGCGCCAGGCCCTGATGGTATTGTTCGTCGCATTGAAGTGGGTGCCAAAGAAGCTGGAAGCCAGCCAAATTGGATCGTGTTCGCCTTAACCAACGATACTGATGAGCAGATTGAACGATTACTCGTTGCGCCGCATTTTCGATTACAGGGTTCAGGCGTAATCTGGCCAGATTTGGGTGAGACGCGCATTTCTGCAATCACCGCCAGTCAAGGCTTTCCGCCTGAAGCAGAAGATAGCGCTGACGCTGATGTTTTTCGATTAACCCTAGATCCAGGAACTACTGTTACTTATATCGCAGAATTGCGCGCGCCAAACCTGCCGCAACTCTATCTTTGGGAGCCTGACGCCTACAAGGATAAGGTGACAAGCCTTACGCTCTATAAAGGCATTGTCATTGGTATTGCTGGTTTACTAGCGCTGTTTCTTACGATCGTTTTTGTTGTGAAGGGCGCGGTTATTTTTCCCGCAGCCGCTGCGCTAGCCTGGGCAGTACTCGCTTATGTCTGCGTTGACTTTGGCTTTTGGGAAAAAATATTTGGCAGTGGTCCAGAAGCGGATCGAATATGGCGTGCTGGTTCAGAGACCGTTCTCTCTGCAACGCTTGTTGTTTTCCTTTTTGCTTATCTCAATTTAAGCCGCTGGCATGTACGCGCCTGGCATGTCGCTGCAGTATGGTTGTTTATTCTTGTTAGTTTAATGGGCTTAGCTTTGTTTGATGCGCCAGTTGCAGCTGGCGTCGCGCGAATTTCGCTTGCGACAATTTCAGTTGTTGGTCTGATATTGGTTCTGTATCTCGCTACACATGGCTTTGATCGGGCGATTATGTTGATCCCGACGTGGTTCTTGCTTGTTGTCTGGGTCGCGGCAGCTGGCTTTGCCATCGCGGGCTGGATGACGAATGATCTCGTGTCGCCGGCGCTGATTGGCGGACTTGTTCTAATCGTGATGCTTATTGGCTTCACTGTCATGCAGAATGCTTTTGCAACGGGTGGATTTTCTCACGGCGCAATCGGTGATGTAGAGCGTAAAGCGCTTGCGATGACAGGTGCAAACGAAATTATTTTTGATTGGGACGTGCCATCGGATCATATCTATGTCAGTCCAGATGCAGAAGTCGCTCTTGGGCTAGATAGAGGCGGATTGGAAGGCGCTGCATCGTCCTGGCTCGAGCTGCTCCATCCATTTGAACAGGATCGCTACCGGGCCTGTCTTGATACGCTGTTAGAACAGCGGCGTGGGCGAATTAATCAAGAATTTCGTCTTCGATCTGCTGACGGTCATTATCTTTGTTACCGTTTACGTGCGCGTCCTGTTGTTGGACCAGACGGCGAGGTGATACGCGTTGTTGGCACGCTCCTTGACGTTACGGATGAACGTAATGCTCAAGAGCGTATGCTGCAAGATTCAGTGCATGATAATCTGACGGGCTTGCCAAATCGGGAATTATACTCTGATCGCCTCGAGTCGGCGCTTGTATTAGCCCGCACACAAAAAGAAATCCGCCCAGCGGTAATTTTAATAGACCTTGATCGTTTCAAGCAAATAAACGAGCAGGTTGGCGTTGCTATGGGCGATAGTATTTTACTCACCGTCGCCCATCGCTTAACGCGCGTGTTGCAACCTCAAGATACATTAGCAAGATTGCGAGGCGATACATTCGCGATCATACTCATATCAAATACGCAACCAGACTATGTCGCAACTCTTGCTGACTCTGTAAGGAAATCACTATCAACTCCGGTGCGTTTTACAGATCGTGAGATTGCGCTTTTTGCTTCAATTGGGGTCTCTTTATACGATCAGCAGATCCATCCGGGTGCTGAAGATATGATGGATGATGCTGAGATCGCGATGCGCCACGCAAAACGCGGCGGAGGCAATCGGATTGAGATTTTTCGTCCAGCGATGCGGACGCTCCGCACAGACCGTCAGACAATGGAAGCTGATATGAGTCGCGCGCTTGAGCGAAATGAAATTAAAATTTTCTTTCATCCGATTGTAAGGCTCGAGGATAGAACCATCGCGGGCTTCGAGACGCTGTTGCGGTGGGATCACCCTCGTCTTGGACGATTAGAGCCCTCGCAATTTATGCCACTGGCAGAGCAATCTGGATTAATTATTGATTTTGGGCTGTTTGCCCTTGAGAGAACAGCCCGTGAGCTAGCAGCCTGGCAGCGGGCTTTGGTTGTTGATCCGCCAATCTATGCTTCTGTTAATGTTTCATCTCGTCAATTCCTGCGTCACGATCTTTTGCGCGATGTTAAGAGCGCGCTAATGCGTAACGACGTTATGAAAGGAAGTTTGAAGCTCGAATTGACGGAAAGTCTTGTTATGGAAAATCCAGAATTTGCAGCGCAAGTTCTGGAGCGATTAAAAGAATTGGGCGCGGGTCTTGTAATCGATGAATTTGGCGTGGGCTATTCGTCGCTATCTTTCCTGCAGCGCTTTCCATTTGATGCAGTAAAAATAGATCGTTCTCTGGTAAAGCCAAATAATAAAGCTGCCCGACCGGTTATTTTGCGGTCAACCATCACACTTGCGCATAATCTTGGCATGGATGTTGTAGCGGAAGGAGCTGAAACAGAGTCGGATGCCATAGAACTCTATCAACTAGGATGTGGCTACGCTCAGGGGCATGCCTTCGGACGCCCTATCAGTATACAAGAAGCGCGCCGCTTGGTCGGAGCTGCGCTGGAAGCAGCATAAGACTTATGAAGCCACAGTCAGTTGATCAAATGTCCCCGATTGAGGCGCGAATAGAACATGCCCGCTTATCGGAAGAACTCTCAAAACATGACCAGTATTACTACCAAGAGGATGCGCCCGTCATATCAGATGCGCAGTATGACGCGCTACGGCAGCGTTATGAAGCGTTAGAAAAAAAATTCCCAGAACTTGTCACAGATCAATCACTAACACAAAAGGTTGGTTCTACGCCGAGTGAAAAATTTGCAAAGATTAAGCATTCAGCGCCAATGCTCTCTTTAGGCAATGTCTTTACCAATGAAGATGTCTGGGATTTTGTGGCTCGCGTGCGCCGATTTCTTGGCTTTGCGCAAAGTCATAAAATTTGTTTTACGGCAGAACCAAAGATTGATGGACTTTCTTGCTCCCTACGCTATGAGCGAGGAGTGCTTATCTCAGCAGCAACGCGCGGCGATGGATTTGAAGGCGAGGATGTAACAGCTAATATTCAAACATTGAAAGAAATTCCACGACAGCTCGCCGGCGCGGCGCCAGAAATTCTTGAGGTGCGCGGCGAGGTTTATATGACCCATGAGGATTTTGACAGGCTTAATCAGCGTCAGCAATCTCTGGGTAAGGCGCTTTTTGCTAATCCGCGTAATGCTGCAGCTGGTTCATTGCGTCAGCTCGATGCAAAGGTAACTACAACCCGTCCGCTGCGCTTTTTTGCTTATGCTTGGGGCGTGATAAGTAAGATGCCAGCGGCGACTCAAGCTGGCGTTTTAGATGCGTTTAGGGCTTATGGCCTGCCTGTTAATCCCCTGACGCGAGTGTGTTGCAGTACTGAGGAAATGCTTGAGCATTTTCAGATAATTGAGTCTCAGCGCGCGACGCTTGGCTACGATATTGATGGCGTTGTTTATAAAGTTGATCCTATTGAGTTGCAGACGCGCTTGGGTTTTGTCTCTCGCGCGCCACGGTGGGCAGTTGCACATAAATTTCCCGCAGAACAAGCGACAACAATTATACGAGATATAGAGATTCAGGTTGGACGTACAGGAGCCTTGACTCCTGTCGCTCGACTGGCACCTGTTACAGTAGGTGGGGTTATTGTTTCCAATGCGACGCTGCATAATGAAGAAGAAATTAGCCGCAAGGATATCCGAGTAGGCGATACCGTCATTATTCAACGCGCTGGGGATGTTATTCCTCAAATCATTGATGTGGACCTAAGTAAGCGTCCAACAACTACAAAACCATTCATATTCCCTCATGTCTGCCCGCGGTGTGGTTCAGCAGCTCTGCGTGAAATAGATGAAAAAAAAGGCGTTACAGATGTTGTACGACGATGTACAGGCTCTCTCGTTTGTCCAGCGCAGGCAATAGAGCGGCTAAAACACTTTTGCTCCAGAAACGCTTTCGATATTGAGGGTCTTGGCGATAAACAGATAGAATATTTTTATCATGAAGGCTTAATTGAAACGGCTGCAGATATTTTTACCCTAGAAGAACGAGATCGAAAAAGTTTAACTAAGATTAAAAATAGGGAAGGTTTTGGGGAAACGTCTGTCAGAAATCTATTTCAAGCAATTAATGCGCGTCGTAAAATTGAAATTAACCGATTTATCTACGCTTTAGGCATTCGTCATATTGGCGAGACAAACGCGCGGCGTCTAGCACGACATTTTATAGACTTGGAAGCTTTACGCCAAACAGCGGCTCTCGCGAAAGCTGATACGCCGCAGCGTGCGCGTATCGATATAATTGACGGCGTGGGGCCAGTTGTTGCTGAAGCCCTGCACGATTTTTTTGCTGAACCACATAATTCCCGCGCGCTAGACGCTTTGTTAAAAGAAGTTAACCTAGAACCAATGCTAGCGGTTGCAACCACATCTGCTGTATCTGGTAAAACAGTTGTCTTTACTGGAGCTCTGGAGAAGCTGACCCGCGAAGAGGCCAAAGCGCAAGCGGAGCGTTTTGGCGCAAAGGTCGCAGGTTCGGTATCAAAAAAGACAGATCTTTTGGTTGCAGGACCCGGCGCGGGCTCCAAGCTTGCTGCAGCGCAAGCTCTCGGAATCGAAATAATTTCAGAAGACGAGTGGTTTAAAAGAACGCAACAAAATTGACCATAAGCTGTTAAACAGCTTTCGCTCC
Organism: Methylocystaceae bacterium; assembly: GCA_014190435.1. Taxonomy (GTDB): domain Bacteria; phylum Pseudomonadota; class Alphaproteobacteria; order Rhizobiales; family Beijerinckiaceae; genus Methylocystis. The sequence goes on from BJGJ01000003.1 coordinate 51,214, forward strand.
TGGTGTCTCATTATTTCGATAGGCCGTGCCAAATACGTAATCCCACCAAATAGCATGCACGCCAAATCCTTTTTCAGCATCCCGAAAATGATGCAGCATATGAAGTCTTTTTACTAATTTTCCAAGCTCTGAAGTTGGTTGACTATGATGCGTCCAATAGTGAACGCAATCATAAATCACATAGCCTATGATGAATCCTGCAAGGGCTGACCACATAAATGGCGCACCGAAAATAAGATAAATAATCGACATCGCTATCACCATAATTGGCCCAGAGAGTAAGGGCGGCATAACAAGTCGAAGGGGGTCATTCGGGTAAACGTGATGAACGCCATGAATAAGAAATTGGAATTGCGGTCCTAGACCAAATGGCAGAGAGAAGATGGTATGAAAAAGAAATCGATGGCCAAAATATTCTGTGAGCGTCCATCCAATATAGCCAAGAAAGACGCCAAGCAGCGTCAACGGCAAGCTGACGAGCGTTAGAGAATAAAAGATAAGTCCTAAAAAGATTGGCGTATAGATAATCACTGGCGTGAGATGGTGAACGCGCGAGAGTTTATCGAGCAGATTATTTTGAAACAGGCGGGGAGACGCCTCAAGAGATTCTGTCGGATTCTGATTATGTTGGTCAGACATTGATTACTCCGCTGGCGATATAGAGATCGCCGAACGATCGGCGGCTTGCGTCACATTTTCAGAACGCGTGCCGAGCGAATAGCTTGGGTCAAAAATAAAGGTAACGAGTAAGGCGAACCAAGAGCGATGGCAGGTTAGGGTGTTATAAAACTCCGGCGCAATTAGCGTTAATTGAGGCAACCGGGTCCAAGGAATTTCATGAAAGTCATGATGCTCATTGTGAAATCCAATATTTAACGCCAGCGTATTGAGCGAGCCATAATAATCAAATGTTCCTTGATTCGGCGCAAAGGCAAAATGCTCTTGTAGCCATCTTGCGCTCAAGGGATGGAGTCCGCCAACCGAAAACCAAAAAGAGAAAAATAGATAAAGCAGGGCATTAGGTCCCAAAGCAATTAAAACAAAGAGATCAAAAAGGATAATGACCGCTGCGTTAATATAGGTCCACTGCCCCCAAATCGGCACAGTCCCTTTTAATCGGTTTAATCGGGCCAACTGGATGGCGGGAAAGGCGAAAAGCCATAACGCCTTGCGCCATGTGCTGTTGCCAACCCAGTCAACTTCCCACTGACTAGGAATATCTGCATCATAGTCATAAGCAGAAAGGTGGGAATGATGTTTGATATGATAACAGCGAAATCCCATAGCTGTTGGGAAAGCATTCGACAGATCAGCAAGGATCGCTGTCCACTTATTGGCAAGCGGACTGTCAAAAACGCAGTTATGAATGGCATCGTGGATGATCACAAAATTAGCATGATTTGCGAAAGCGCCAACGCCAATGGCTAAGATCAGTGAGAACCACCAATAGTCTAGCCCCAGATATCCCATCATAGCAGCAAGCGTTAGCTGTAGGATAAAGATGCCGAGCGCAATTTTGAATGTGAGCGGATCTTTTCCAAAAAGATCCTGCACCTGGGGGTATTTTTCTAAGATCATGCGGCGACGCTCAACATGGGAGCGATCTGCGCCAGTAGAAGTTACCGAAATGCCGCTCATGCCCATGCATCCTGTATCTTTGATTGATCGACACTGCCGTCGTCTAATTTATTGACAAGAAACTTATCGTAGATGCGGTGAATTTTATCTATTTTTCCGCCAAACATTTCTATCGGCCGTCGCATCGACATATTGTCTTCCAAAACCCAGCCTGCCTCAAGATGCTGGATCGACAGAGAAGCGCCGCGTCGCTTCATTTCTTCAAACATTGACATCAAAATAGCCCCGCCCGTAGCGCTATTTTGCAAGGCTTTTCTCGTACCAAGAAGCACAATCCGGGCGGATTTGAATTTATGCTTACGCATACTGGAAATAATGCGCACCAGGCCAAAAGGGAAGAGATGGCCCTGGAGATCTGAAAAGATTTCAAACAGATTAGGCAGGGCGATGACAAACGACTGAGGTTTACCATCCAGCTCTGCGACGATGCCAAAGTCAGGAGGCATGACAAATTTTAGTGCATCCGCGGTTGAGTCAAATTCTGCTTTTGTGAAGGGAACATAGCCCCAATTCCCACGCCAGCTATCGTTAAATAATTCTTCTAAAATTGGCGTTTCTTTAGTTTTGATCTCGGCCATATTCAAAGGGCGTAGGGTTAAGCGCTCACGCCATTCTTTTCGGCTAGAAACTCTGGGTTTTTCATCCAGATCATGCTCGGCGACAGTAATTTTATATGAAATGAGGTCGCGCGCTTTGGCGTATCCCAGCGCATCCAAATGTTGTGAGAGATAGGGCGGGTGCCAGGGCATAAAAATCATCGGGGTGGCGTCAAATCCTTGGACAAGCACGCCGCATTCTCCGTTGATCGAGGGGGAAAAAGGCCCAGTAACGCGATCAGCCCCTTTTTCTCGCAGCCAGTTTTCGGCCGCCGTCAATAAAGCATGCGTAACATCGATATCGTCAATGACGTCTAATGCGCCAAATTGACACGGACTAGCTCCAATTGGCGAAATTCCTGATTTATAAACTTGCGCGCTAATGCGGCCGACCCATTGGCTATTGCTACGCGCTAGAAACTTTTGCTCTTCAACGAGTTTGTAATGCGGATTTAATCGGTGTGAAAATAGCGTCCAGCGCTCAAGATCAATTGGAGGTGAAAATCCCCGCATATCTTTGTAGAGCTGGCGAGGAAGTCTGCAGAAGGTTGCAAAGCGTCGAAGGCCATTAACGGGAAGAATGTCTATTTGCGCCATATTTTTAGTCCTAGCGGGCCTGAGCCATTGCTAAAATCCCTAAAGCGACGCGGAAGTTGTTTCGATATCAGGCGTGGCTGATTTTCTGACTGATCCAGCCATTGCAGCGGCGACAATTCTTTGCGCTTCTTCGCTAACAGGCGGAATCTGTTTCAAACACTGAATAACGCCGCGGATTTCAGCTTCGGTGTGATTTGCTGAAAAGAAGAAGCGCAGACGCGGTCCATCTTTAGGAACGCCAATTCTAACAACCGGCGGGACATAATAGCCGTCTTCGAGAAGATGCTGAGCCGCCCACATCGTTTCGATATCGCTATCAAAAAGTATTGGCACAACGCCGCGGCCAATCGCTGGTCCGGTAGAAAATCCATATTCATGCGCAACAGTACGAAACAGTTCGGCATTGGCGGCAAGTTTTTCAATGCGCCAGGTTTCTTCTTGCATCAATCTTAACGCTGTGCGCGCTGCTGTGAGGATGACGGGTGATAGGCCTACGCTATAGACGAAGCCAGGTAGGGTAAAACGAAGGTAATCAATGACACTTTTTTTCGCACAAACATAACCACCGCAAGTTGCCAGTGATTTTGATAACGTGCCAACCACAAGATCAATGCGCCCAGCGTCGACGCCTTGATGCTCTGCAAGGCCTCTCCCTGTTGCGCCAAGCACGCCAAGAGAATGCGCTTCATCGACAAGCAACCAAACGCCGTAGCGATCGCGAATATCTAGCAGCCTTGGGAGATCAGCGGTGTCGCCATCCATGCTGTAGACACCTTCAACAACGATCAAAACATTGCGATAGTCTTCACGTTTTTTGTGTAAGAGATGCTCCAGATGATCAAGGTCGTTATGTCGAAATTTAATAACCTCTGCAACTGCGCCATCCGTTCCAGCAACAATACTGTTGTGCGCGAGTTCATCAATAAAAATGGCGTCCTTTTTGCCATTCATCAGCCAAGCGATTGTCGTGACATTTGCAAGATAGCCTGAAACAAGCGTCAGCGCGCTTTCCATGCCGATAAATTTAGCGATCTCTGCTTCAAATTTCTTGTGCGTTGAGCGTTCACCGCCAACAAGTCTTGAGGCCAGGGCGCCGATCCCAAGATCATCGATCTCGCGTTTTGCTTCCGCTTTAATCAAGGGATGGGTGGCAAGACCGAGATAATCATAATTGGCGAAGCTAACGAGATTTTTACCCTGCATAGCAAGTTCAGCGCGCAATTTATCAAGCTGAGCAAAAAAAGGATCGTTCAGTTCTAAAAGGGCACTGCCAGCAAAACGGAACCGTCGCGTGGTAAAATCAGAAAGGCTCTTATGTCTCGTCACGGAATGTGTAATCCCCGCTTGGTCGAACGCTGCTTGGCGTCCGCAATAAGATAAACCGCGCCACGATATAGCGGCACCCAAGGAATCATCGTGTTGCTTACCATCCTCGCAGCAGGGATGCCAGTATGAGACAGTCCTTTCGGAGGGCTATGGCGCTTAGTCCCAGCATTCTCTATTGGGTTTTTATATGAACATTTCGTTTTCAACGCCATATGACGCCTCCAAAGACTGCTCGCAGCCCCTGCGCCTTTGCGTGGAGGGTCTCTCCGTGCAGCGCGCGGGGCGGCGAATAATAGATAATATTGGCTTCATGCTTGCGGAAGGCGAGGCCTTGGTGGTGAGTGGGCGGAATGGAGCTGGAAAATCAACTCTTTTACGCGCTCTTGCCGGGCTGCTTCCTCCGTCAAAGGGCGCAATCAGCCTCACCAGCGGGGCCTCAGAGGTCGAGTTAGCGCAAAATACGCATTACCTCGCGCATGCGGATGGAATGAAATTAGCCCTGAGCGTCGAAGAAAACTTAAATTTTTGGGCCAATTATCTAGTCGGCGCGCCAGATCCGCGCAGCCTATCCATTCCTCAGGCGCTTTCCATCGTGGGATTAACGCATGCCCTGCGCGCCCCATTTGGCGCGCTTTCGGCAGGTCAAAAACGTCGCGCTGCCTTAGCGCGTCTCCTCGTCGTTTATCGTCCGCTTTGGCTGCTCGACGAGCCAATGACCGCTTTGGATCAGGCTTCTCGCGCGCGCTTTGCTCAAGCAATGCGCGCGTATGGCGCTCAAGGCGGACTGATCGTCGTCGCAACGCATGAGCCGTTAGGTTTTAATACGGCTCAGGAACTCGTACTATGACGCGCCGATCGATCGCGCCGCTCTGGTCTCTTTTTCTTCGCGAGTGGCGTGTAGCGCGGCGTATCGGCGGCTCAGGAGCAATGGGCGTCGTTTTTTTTCTAACATTTGTAACACTGGTGCCTTTTGCGATTGGCCCAGATCCCAATATGCTTGCGCGCATCGGTCCAGCAATTTTATGGATTGCCGCCTTAATGGCGTGTTTGCTGTCGTTTGATCGCTTGTTCCAAGCAGATGCAGAAGATGGTTCTCTCGATTTACTGCATCTGGGCAGCTCTCCTTTGGAGCTCGTTGTAATAATTAAATGTCTTGCGCATTGGGCGGCGAGTGGGTTGCCGCTCATTATTGCAGCGCCCTTTTTAGGTCTCATGCTGCAGCAAGAGCCGATTGCGCTTGGCGGCGTTGTTGCGACACTTTTGGTAGGCACGCCAGCCTTAACGCTGATTGGCGGTATTGGTGCCGCAGCGACGGTGACGGTTCGTCGAGGCGGATTATTGATGGCGTTGCTTGTACTACCTTTGACAATTCCGATTTTGATTTTTGGCGTATCCGCCGCGGAAGCAGCAAGCGGCGGCAGTATTCCGTTCCTGTCGCCTTTTCTTATTCTGTGCGCAATGACCCTCGCTGCTTTTGCGCTCTGTCCTTTTGCCGCTGCTGCTGCGCTGCGTTACCTTGGCGAGTAACGCATTGGCGTCACCAGAGATTAATTCTTAACGCTCAACGTAGGATCAATAAAGTCCGCCTGTTCCGCTGCCAACTTGCTGGTCAACATCATGGGGCGTATCGAGTTCACGCGGTCCGCTCTGGCCTTCTGAGATGGCGTCAGGCGGCGCGGTGCCAGGTTTAAAGGCTTCTAGAATTGATCCTGGTCCCGATGAGCGCAAGCCAGAGTGCGCATCAACAGAAATGAGTTTGATGCCTGGAGGAACGCGGAAAGGCGTATCGGCTTTATCTTTTAGCGCAACAGTCATGAAGTCACGGAAAATAGGTGCCGTGTAAAGCGCAGCTTGCGCATGACTGCCTAGTGAACGCGGACGATCATAGCCAATATAAACGCCAACGCATAAATCCGGTGAATAACCAACAAACCACAAATCTTTTGCCTCATTGGTTGTACCAGTTTTGCCAGCAAGATGTTTGCCCACAGCTTTGATGGATACGCCTGTGCCGCGCTGAATCACGCCTTCCATAATTGAAGTGATTTGATAGGCGGTCAGCGGATCTAAAACTTGTTCGCGCTTATCAATGAGTTTTGGTTCAAGCTGGTTGTCCCATTTTTCCGCATCGCAGCCTAGACATTCGCGCTCGTCGTGACGAAAGGTCGTCTTGCCGTAACGATCTTGTATGCGATCAATCAATGTTGATTTTACGCGTTTGCCGCCATTAGCCAGCATGGAATATCCCGTAACCATCTTCATCAAGGTTGTTTCGCCTGCGCCAAGCGCCATGGAAAGATAAGGCGTCATGTTGTCGTAAATGCCAAATCTTTTGGCATATTCAGCAATGAGTGGCATACCGACATCATTGGCAAGACGAACTGTCATCATGTTTTTTGAATGTTCGACGCCATGACGTAAAGGATGTGCGCCCGTCCCCTGTCCGCCCTCAAAGTTTTCCGGGGTCCAATATGTGCCGTCAGACTGCTGAATGGATATTGGCTCATCAAGGATAGACGAAGAGGGTGTGTAGCCATTGTCGAGCGCTGTTGCGTAAACGAAGGGCTTGAAAGAAGATCCAGGCTGACGGAGCGCTTGAGTTGCGCGATTAAAGGATGATTGGTCGAAAGAAAATCCGCCAACCATAGAAAACACGCGGCCGGTGTAGGGGTCCATCGCCACCATTGCGCCAGAGATCTCTGGGATCTGACGCAAGCGATAGTTTCCCGCACGCGTTGCGAGCGGTTCAACATAAATAACATCGCCAACTGTAAAGGCGCTTTTGGGATTGCGGCCTGTCCAGCGCATGCCTTCTGCGCTTAACACGCCTGTTTCTCGATCAGGAGAAACGTCACCAGATTTTTCGCGGCCAGGTTGCAGGCCAATACGCGCGCCAGAGTCGTTTAGCTCGAGAATAACAGCGAGGCGCCATGGGCGAACATCGCCAAGCGCAGGAACAGCGGCAAGCGCTACACCCCAATCAGACGAGATATCGACGTGATAAACAGCGCCGCGAAAACCATGTGCTTCATCGAAACGAACAAGACCATCTGCCAGCGCTTTGCGTGTGAATGCTTGAATTTTTGGATCAAGCGTCGTTCTGACTGTTAGGCCGCCCTCGTATAAATTTTTCTCACCGAAACGTTCTGATAATTCTCGACGTACTTCTTCAGCAAAATAACCAGCGACATAGGTATTAGGCGATAACACGCGCGGATTAACGCCAAGCGGTTCGCTTTTCGCTTTTGCTGCTTCTGCCGCCATTACGAAGCCATCAGCTTCCATCCGGTCAATCACATAGTTGCGTCTTTCAGTTGCGCGTTCGCGCTGTTGAAAGGGATGATAATTATTTGGACCTTTTGGCAGAGCGGCAAGATAGGCAGCCTCCGCAAGCGTTAATTCATTAACGGATTTATTGAAATAATTGAGCGCTGCAGCAGCTACTCCGTAGTTTCCAAGCCCTAGATAAATCTCGTTTAAATAGAGTTCGAGAATATGCTCTTTCGTGTAAGCACCTTCTATGCGTAACGAGATAAGCGCTTCACGAATTTTACGATCAAAAGAGCGTTCATTACCGACGAGAAAGTTTTTTGCCACTTGTTGCGTGATCGTTGACGCACCTTGAACATGGCGACTGCCTTCCGCCAGGACCATGACAGCGCGCAGCACGCCTTCTGGATCAATGCCGGTATGTGAGTAGAAATTTTTATCTTCTGCTGAAATGAACGCTTGTTTTACAAGCTGGGGGATTGCAGAGTTTGGTAAAAACAAACGGCGTTCATGTGAATATTCTGCAAGAATCGAGCCGTCGCTGGCGTGTAAGCGCGTTGTGACAGGCGGCTCATATTTTTGAAGCGTGGCTGTGTCAGGCAGATCCTTAGAATAGTAAAAGATCAATCCGGCAACGCCAACGGCGGCGATCAAAAATAGGATCGCGCCGGTTGCAAAGATAAAGCCAATAAACCTTGCCAGCATCCGCATGAAGCTTCTTCCTCATCGCTTTGGACTCACTCCGCGCCCGCCGCTGATATGGGGTGTGATCCTCCAGTATTTTTAGGTTCGGGAGGAATTTAACGCGTCTAGCCAGTTGATCTGGCTTTGTCGTTAACCAATTGGCGGCATTTTGTGTTTTATTCGGGGCGCGGGACTTTAGCGCGCTCGCCCTCGCCAGGCTGACTGGCGTTTGAGCGAGTTTGGAAAAATACTTTTATGGCCTCCGCGAGCTTCGTGGCAGCCTGTTCGCGCCATTGCGGCGAGGTCAATCGAGATAAATCTTTTTCACTAGAAAGATAGCCTAGCTCTAGTAAAACAGAAGGCACGTCTTGCGCCTTCAACACAACAAATCCAGCGGAGCGGGTAGGATTCTTGTTAAGACTTCCAGCATCTTTCCATTTAGAAATCAGTGTTTTAGAAAACTCTCGGCTATAGGCGTGGGTCTCTCTTCTTGTTAGTTCCAACAGGATGTCGTCGACTTCTTCCGCCTCCGCCTTACCCTCTAGACCTGCAGCTTGATCTGCGAGATTTTCCTTTTCGGCAATACGAGCGGCTTCGGCGTCTGAGGCCCGGGCAGATAGAGTGTACACAGTCGCGCCCTCGACACTTGGGGCGCCCAGCGTGTCTGCGTGAATAGAGAGAAACAATGCCGCGTTGTTCTCTCGCGCGCGTCGAACTCTCTCAGCAAGAGGTAGGAAAATATCCCCCTCGCGCGTCAACACCGCGTGAAACAGGCCTTCCGCTTCAATTTTTGTCTGTAGAACGCGAGCAAATTCAAAGACAATCGTCTTCTCCTGCTCGCCATGCTTGCCTAAGGCGCCAATATCGACCCCGCCATGACCAGGATCGATGACGATAACAGCCTTACCGGCTGCACGAAGTGAGGCGGGATTACTCGAGAGGGGAGGCGGAGTATCAGGCGGACTATCAGGCGGCGTGGCTGCAGCGGTGGAGGCGGCCGACGCAAAATGAGCCGCATCCGTTGGCGCGAGTTCAATAATTAGTCGCGATCCGTCTTTTGTGCGGTCAACCCGCGTCGCAACAATGGCTGCTGGTCGAGCCAGATCAATAATAATCCGTGAACGCCCGGGAGCAAAAAGCCCAAAGCGAAATGATTTGATTAATTTAGAAAAATTTATGCTGCGCCCTGCGGAAGGGTCAAGGCGAAACTCTAAGTCTGCAATGTCTACAACAATACGATCTGGATCTAAGAGGGGGCGTGCAGAGATTTTTACCGGCGCTGTAAGGTCAAAGATCAGCCGTTCTTGTCCATTTTCAGACTCTATTCGGCTTCCCAGCGCGATCGCTGGCTTCGCCAGCGCACTGGAGAATAAGCCAAGATCTAAGGCCAAGGACACCGCGGCCATCGCGCAGAGCAAAGCGCATGTGTAGAATCGCCTTGCGGCGCTGTTGAGCAGAGGAAGTGAATCAACGGACATTCCTCTAACTCTTAGCCTGTTTTCAGACATTTTAATGTCTGGGCGTGGTGGCCTTCTGACGGGGCGCGCTTGCGCCCTCGGCGCAGGCTCGTTACAAATATTATGCGCTTTATGGAATTGCGCGCGATTTGCGGCTTGATAATCTAGATTATTGAGTTGAAACAGTGCAATAGCTCTGCGGAACAAATCAAAGCAATCCAAAATGATTGGGCGCGTATCATGATTAGCCTCGGCTAAACACGATATGAGGGTAGTGCGAATATGCGCTGCAGAAGGTTATTTGACGATCTCATGGCCATGACCATGAAAAGTTGTGTGGCGGTATTGGAATCCCGGCGCGGAGCGCGCGGGAGTTCAACAGGCCGCGTGCGCATACTTGGTCGTCTTTTCCTGAGGATGTGCCGGTTTCCGACCAAACCTCAGCCTGCCTGCTCAGCCCCGTGCCCTTTATGGACGCAAGACCAAAGAAATTTATTCGCTGGCGGCCCTGCTGCTGGCTCTCCGCATCAAGGCTCTCAGCCTGTTACCTTTCCTCTGACAATAAGCGCCCGCCGCGTCAGCTCGCGCCGTCTCGTGTTCATTGCGTCCCTTAGGGGACGACGGACCGCTTGGCCGCCGCCGACCCCAGCCGCGCTGCAAAGAGTTATCCATGGCCAACAAAATGCTTATCGACGCCTCCCACCCCGAGGAAACTCGGGTTGTGGTGTTGCGCGGAAATCGTGTTCAAGAATTTGACTTTGAAGCCGCTGACAAGAAACCCCTAAGGGGCAATATTTATCTTGCGAAGGTAACGCGGGTAGAGCCCTCTCTGCAGGCAGCCTTTGTCGATTACGGCGGAAACCGTCATGGGTTTCTGGCCTTTGCAGAAATCCATCCAGATTATTATCAAATCCCGGTTGCGGATCGTCAGGCCTTGCTTGAGGAGGAAAGTCGCGCCCATCTCCAGGATGAAGAGGAAGAACGAGACCGCGCTCCCGCATTTGGCCTCGGGCGTCGTTCGCGACGTCGTCAATATGATAGTGCGGAGAAACGCGCTGACTTTGATGAGGCTGTGACTGGCGAGCTATCTGAGTTTGAGCCCGGGCTTGAAGTGGATGGGCGTTTTGATGTCCAGCCTGAAGATCTCCCGGGCGAGGTGCAGGAAACATCAGAAAACGAGGCTGTGGCCGCCCTTCCAGGTGCCTTCTTCCCACCTCCTGAGGAAATCTCAAATTCTGCAGATGAAGCCACCCAACCGCATACGATCTCTGTTGATCCTTCTGGTTTCGGGTCGGTCCAAGAAGGCACAGCGGAAGAATACACGCGCACTTCGCCTGCATTAGATCATGAAGAAAAGGCTCGCTTGCAGGATGAGCGGGACGAAGCGCGGGAACGTGCGAAAGAAAATCTCCTGCCTGAAGGCGTCGATGAAGCTTCAGGCGCTGAGGCAAAAAGCTTTGAAGATGAGCATGACGACGACGAGCATGAGGAAGAGGACGCTGTTGAACACATTGGCGGTGACGCCATGGACGAGGCACCTTATCGCGCGTCGCGGCCACGCCGCCAATATAAGATCCAGGAAGTCATTAAGCGTCGCCAGGTATTATTAGTGCAGGTTGTCAAAGAAGAAAGAGGCAACAAAGGCGCAGCGCTAACAACCTATTTATCTTTGGCTGGGCGCTATTCTGTATTGATGCCAAACACAGCGCGCGGCGGCGGCATTTCACGAAAAATTACCGACGGCGCTGATCGCAAACGACTGAAAGAAATCGTTCATGATCTTGAAGTGCCGGAGGGTATGGGCGTTATTTTACGCACGGCAGGCGCGTCACGAACAAAAGCTGAGGTCAAAAGAGATTTTGAATATTTGCTTCGGCTTTGGGAGAGCGTACGCGAACTGACATTGCGTTCAAGCGCTCCTATGCTTGTCTATGAAGAAGGATCGTTAATCAAACGCGCTATTCGCGATCTCTATGGGCGCGACGTAGAAGAAATTGTCGTGTCTGGCGATGATGCGTATCGCGAAGCAAAAGATTTCATGCGCATGTTGATGCCAAGCCATGCAAAAAATGTCAGGCAGCATCGTGAAGCGTTTCCAATATTTGCGGACAGTGGCGTTGAAGCGCAGCTTGATGCTATGTTTTCTAATCATGTCACGCTCAAGTCTGGCGGTTATTTAGTTATCAATCAGACTGAAGCGCTGGTTGCGATAGATGTTAATTCGGGTCGTTCAACGCGCGAACATAATATCGAGGATACAGCGCTTCGAACAAATTTAGAGGCCGCTGACGAAGTCGCTCGTCAGCTGCGCTTGCGTGATCTTGCAGGACTCATTGTTGTCGATTTCATCGACATGGAGGAAGGCAGAAATAACCGAGCTGTAGAACGACGAGTTAAAGAAGCCCTCAAGAATGATCGTGCGCGCATTCAAGTTGGCCGGATTTCTCATTTTGGACTTCTTGAGATGTCACGCCAACGCATCCGTGCCGGCGTTATCGAAGGATCAACGGTTCCCTGCTCACATTGTCTCGGCGCAGGCCATGTGCGCTCAACCGCGTCAATCGCTTTGCACGTTTTGCGTGTCCTTGAAGAGGCGTTGGTGAAGAGCGCGGCGCATGATGTCACATTGAGAACGCGCGCCGTTGTCGCGCTTTATATTCTCAATCAGAAACGCGCGCATTTGCATGAATTAGAGCGTCGCTTTGGCGTGCATATCACGGTAGCAGCAGATGATACGCTGACGGGAGCAATCTATCATGCGCTCGAACGCGGTGCCTTAGCGTCAGGACCGCGCTTGCCGCCTATTCCGTCACCGCTTCGCGTTGATTCCTTACGCGCTGAAGCGCCTGAGGAAGAGTCCTCCGATGACACCTTCGTTGAAGATCTTTCATCTGAAGGCGGAGAGGCGGAAGAGGAGTTTGCAAGGTCGTCGACTGGTGAAGATCGCGCCCCGGGACGTTTCTCGTCTGACGATGGCGAAGAGGGAGCTGGTCGAGGACGCCGACGTCGGCGCCGTCGCGGTCGGGGTGGGATCAACCAAAATTCAGAGCATATGGCCCTCGAAGCAGAGCAGCCTTCAGATGAGGGATTAGCTTTTATGGCTGGGATCGACAGTGCTCCAGTCGCCCCCAGAGAGCCTCGTTCCGACCGAAATCCCTATCAGCGTAACCCGCGTCATGCAGAACGCGGAGCTGGCCGCTGGCGGCGTTCGGCGACAATGTCAGATCAGTTTCTCAATCCAGGTGCTGATCTGACCCAAGACCAGAGCCTTGCTTCTTCGCAAGAAGTCGCGCCCGCGCCACAAGAAAATCTTTCCCAGCATGCTGAGGAAAGCTTCTATGCGCAACGGCGTCAGGAAGAGACGGCGGCTTTCGAACCAAGTAAAGCAGCTGAAGTGGAAAGCGCTCATCAGTCCGAATGTGAAATTTCACCACAACGTGAAACAACAGAAGTCGTGATAACTGAGGCCGATCCCAATCGTCCTAAGAGGGGTGGTTGGTGGCAGCGCGTGCGGACGCCTTTTGGCGGTTAAGCAGGTTAAAGATGAATTGGCTTGCTACTTTTATTGTGGGGCAAGCCAGTCTGCCAATCGGGCTACGCCTTCGGCTATCTCCGCCTCTGGCCCGGCATAAGAGAGGCGTATCCAACTGCCGCCCTTTTGCGGATCGAAATCGACGCCCGGGGTTACACCAAGCCCAGCCTCCAGCAACAGACGGCGGGAAAAAGATAAAGAATCCGTCGTCAGATGAGAAACGTCTACGTAAAAATAAAACGCCCCATCAGGCGGAGCAAAGCGCGTTAGGCCCATTGCAGGCAGGCGCTCCAGCAGCAATTGTCGATTGCGCGCATAAATGAGACGATTATCTTCAACTTCTTCACTGGCGCTGAATGCAGCTAGCGCTGCCGTTTGAGAGAGCGTTGGGGGACAAATCGCAAGCGATTGTTGTAATCGTTCAAGCGCGCGCACCCAAGTCAAAGGCGCAATGATCCAGCCCAAGCGCCAGCCCGTCATGGCGTAAAGTTTAGAAAAAGAATTTATAACAATTGCGTTTTTTGAGAAACATAAAGCACTTTGTGCGTGTTTTTCATATTCAAGGCCATGATAAATTTCATCAGAAATAAACGTAATATTTTCTAATTCGCAAAAACGACAAATATTTTCTAGCTCTCTATTGGAAATCATGGTCCCAGTTGGATTAGCGGGATTCATGAATAACGCACCTTGAAGTTTTTCTTTTTGATGTGAGGCGGCCAGCATCGCTGCGGTTGGGGTAAAATTATTTTCAAAATCAAGGGACAGCGGCGCTGTTTCTAGACCAAGAGCGGTAAGGATATTTATATAGGCTGGATAACCAGGCTGCGTGACTGCTATCCGCGCGCCCCCGTCAAATCCAGCGATGAGCGCAAGAAGAAAAGCCCCAGAGGAACCTGTCGTGATCACAACGCGCTCAGAGGTGATTTTAACATGGTATTTTTGTTCGTAAAAAGCTGCGATCTGTTCGCGCAAGGCAAGGTTGCCTAGGGACTCTCCATAACCAAGTTGGCCTTGCGATAGAGCGGCGGCCGCAGCTTGACGAATTGCGCGGGGCGTTGGGGCTCCGGGCTCCCCCAGCTCCATATGGATAATTTGGCGTCCCGCGCGCTCCAATTCCTTTGCTTCACGCAAAGCGTCCATGGCGAGAAAGGGTGAGATATCTGAGCGGCGCGACAATTTGGGCGATTTCGTCATTATTTTCTCGCTCAGAATGGTCAAGATTTAAAGCATTAGAAGTGAAAGTCATGCAGCGCCTTTACAAACTGCGTCAAGCGTTGAAAGTGAGTCATTTTTAAGTTTCTCGTGCGATAAGCCTTCAAAAGGTTTGCGTAAATGTATGAGTTGAGCGTTGAGGCATTAATCTGGCGATTGTCTGTTGCATTCGCGATCGGCCTGCTGATTGGCCTAGAGCGCGGTTGGCAGGCGCGCGGCGAGGCTGAGGGAGAGCGCGCTGCAGGCTTACGCACCTTTGCGTTGACGGCGCTACTGGGCGGTGTTTGGGGCGCAATTGTTCTTCCGTTTGGCGGCTTTGCTGCTGTTGGTCTGGCGATAATTTTTATAGGTGTATGCGCTGTTATCGCTTTTTTAGACTTCGTCAGATTGAGCATGATCATACCTATGGCGCGACAACGATTGTTGCGATCATGCTTGCTTTTTCTCTTGGAGTCATGGCGGTTATTGGACATGAAACGCCGGCAGTCGCCGCTGCTGTTGCAACAACAGCGATGCTGGCGTCCAAAAACGCCCTGCATAATTGGTTACAAAAATTAACTTGGCCAGAGTTGCGTTCAGCATTGGCGCTCTTGGTGATGAGTTTTATTCTACTGCTAATATTGCCAAATCATCCAGTTGACGGCTTTGGCGCGATTAATCCTTTTGCATTATGGTTGATGACAGTTTTAACCGCGGTGATCTCATTTGCCGGTTATATAGCGGTACGTGTGATTGGCTACCAAAGAGGCTTAGCTGTTGCAGGTTTGGCGGGGGGCTTGCCTCATCAACGGCGACAACGGCTGCAATGGCACGATTGGCTGTAAAATATCCACTGCATGGGAAGGCGTTAGCCGGCGCGGCGGCGTTAGCAAATGCGATTATGGCTTTCCGTGTTTTGATCATTCTTGCAATCGTTAATTTTACACTTGCCCTTCAACTTGCAGCTCCACTTATTGTTATTGGCCTCGTCTATGGTGCCAGCGGTATGCTGCTAACACGTTATCCAATAACTGATGAGGATGCGGTGGACGAAAGATTTATTTTTGAAAATCCTTTAGACATTGTAGCGGTTTTGAAATTTGGCGCATTGCTTTCTGTTGTGATGATCGTGTTAAAACTTGCAATCAGTCTCGCAGGTAAGACTGGCGTGTTGGTTGTTGCATTTTTATCAGGACTTGTGGATCTCGACGCTATTGCCTTAGCGATGGGGCGCCACGGTCAAGAAGAGGTAGGCCTTGGTGTTGCTGCAACGGCTGTTTTATTAGCGCTTGGTGCAAATACAATTGTGAAAATGATAATTGGATGGGGAATGGGTGGCCGAGAAATGGGCGGTCGCTTTGCTTTTGTTTCGCTTCTTGCTCTGGCTTCTGGCGTCGCCGTTTTATGGGCGGCGCCAAAATTTATTGGATAAGGACTTGCCTATATTCGTGCGGTTTTAAAGCGCTGCAGCAATCCATTTTGATAACTCGCCTTTTGGCGCGGCACCAACTTTCTGCGCTGCGGCGACGCCGCCTTTGAAAATAATTAAAGTAGGAATTGAGCGAATGCCAAGCTTGCTGGCCACGCCAGGATTTTCATCAATATTTAATTTAACAATTTTTACTTTCCCTTGCATCTCCTGAGCAATTTCTTCAAGCGCAGGAGCGATCATTCTGCAGGGTCCACACCATTCCGCCCAGAAATCAACAACAACAGGTTCTGCAGATTTGAGTACTTCTTGCTCAAAATTTGCGTCTGTAATTTTGTGCATGGTCATATCGCGGTCCTTTCATTGTAGGCTATCAAAGCCGTGTATCGGCAGTTGGGCCGCTTCCAATTATTGACTCTAGCAAGATTTTCCCCTGGCGCGAAAGCCTAGGGACAGGCTCTTCTAATTCTCTTACATGACCCTATGAAGAGGGTTTTTCAGCGTCAAGTCTTATGGGACGGCTTATTAACTGAGTTCAATTACGGCTATTTATAGAGGAATATTATCGTGTTTCTTCCAAGGATTTTCCAATTCCTTGTGTCGAAGCAAGGCAAGAGCGCGGGCTATTCTTTTGCGCGTGCTGTTTGGCGAGATTACTTCATCAATATAGCCGCGTTCAGCCGCAACAAAAGGAGAAAGGAAGCGGTCTTCATATTCCTTTGTGCGCTGGGCAATTTTGTCTGCATCCCCAATATCAGCTCTAAAAATAATTTCGACAGCGCCCTTTGCGCCCATTACGGCGATTTGTGCTGATGGCCAGGCATAGTTCACATCGCCGCGCAAATGTTTTGATGACATAACGTCATAGGCTCCGCCAAAAGCCTTGCGTGTAATCAGGGTTACTTTTGGAACGGTGGCTTCAGCGTAAGCAAAGAGAAGCTTGGCGCCGTGTTTAATTAAGCCGCCATATTCTTGCGCAGTGCCGGGAAGAAACCCGGGAACGTCGACAAGCGTTACAATCGGAATATTGAAGCAATCGCAGAAACGAACAAAGCGTGCGGCTTTCTTGGAGGCGTCAATATCAAGAACGCCCGCAAGAACCATTGGCTGATTTGCGACAATACCAATTGTTCGGCCCTCGACGCGGCCAAAGCCAATAATGATATTTTTTGCGTGAGCTTCTTGTAATTCAAAGAAATCACCCTCATCGATGATTTTATGAATGAGCTCCTTAATATCATAAGGCTTATTTGGATTGTCTGGAATAAGCGTATCGAGAGAATAGTCGAGACGCTCAGCGTCATCAAAGCTAGACCATTCAGGCGGTTCTTCTGTGTTAGAGGATGGCAGAAAATCGATTAAGCGCCGCATTTGTAGCAATGCTTCAAGGTCATTGTCGTAGCCTCGATCTGCAATGGAGCTTTTGGTTGTATGAACGGAAGCGCCGCCGAGCTCTTCTGCGGTTACTGTTTCATTTGTGACGGTTTTTACGACTTCTGGTCCGGTAACAAACATATAGCTTGTGTCGCGCACCATGAAGATAAAATCGGTCATAGCCGGGGAATAAACATCGCCGCCTGCGCAGGGGCCCATGATCAGCGAGATTTGAGGAATGACGCCAGATGCAAGCACATTGCGTTGAAAGACTTCGCCATAACCGCCAAGCGCGGCGACTCCTTCTTGAATACGCGCACCGCCAGCGTCAAAAAGACCAATAATTGGCGCGCGATTTTTTAGCGCCATATCCTGGAGTTTAGTAATTTTTTGCGCATGAGTTTCTGACAAAGAGCCGCCAAATACGGTGAAGTCTTTAGCAAAAACAAAAATCGCCCGACCGTTGACGGTTCCCCATCCCGTCACGACGCCGTCTCCAGAGGTTTTCTCTCCTTGATCCATGCCAAAGTCGGCGCAGCGATGCGTCACGAACATATCGAATTCTTCGAAGGATCCTTGATCAAGCAAGAGATCGATGCGTTCTCGTGCGGTGAGCTTGCCGCGCGCATGTTGAGCATCAATGCGCTTTTGTCCACCGCCAAGACGCGCTGATGCACGACGATTTTCAAGACCTTCGACAATATGTTTCATCGTCTAACCTATTTTGGTGTCCCAGCTTCTGCTGGTTGTTTGTTAAAGTTTGCGTGAAGCAAGACGCCAGCGCGCAATATCATTACCAGTAAGCATATAGAGTTGATCAGGAGATGTGCGTTCAGCAAGATTAACAAGATCAACACTTACACCCATGGCGCGTGCATAATTAGAAAGCGTTAACCGCATGCCGCCATCATCAAGATTGCGCTCTTGTACGATGCCGCCTTCGGAAAAATCAAAATTTGTTGAATAGTTAAACATGCGATGCACGCCAACGCGGCTTTCAGGCGGTATAATGCGTTTTCTTCCACCCATAAGCGCATAGACGCACGCCGAATAGCAGCGACCAGAGATCATCGATACGCTGCGCGTGGCTGTTTCAGCGCCAGGGCGCGCAATAATTACCGCCATCCCCAGGCGACGAATGGCGCGTCCCAACTCCATTGACGCGACAACTTTCCCTCCAGGAGAATCAAGTAAGACGATGCCATGTAAATTATTCTGGCCGACTTGCTCTTGAACAAAGCTCAGGAAGGCGTCTGGTGTCGTGTCGCCGATCTCGCCTTGAGCTGAGACGATTTCCGGGCACTGCGCCGCGCAATTGTTCAGTCTCACAACGCGAAAGCTCATCTCCTCCGCATGTGCGCAGGGTAGGGCAATTAATAAAACTGCTGAGATTGCGAAGAGAAGCAGGGTAACTAATCTATTCATCCCGCAGGTTTCTCTTTGACGGCTGCGACGAAACGATGGTGGGCGGTGACGGGATCGAACCGCCGACCCTCTCGGTGTAAACGAGATGCTCTGCCAGCTGAGCTAACCGCCCGAGGGTCACAAAAGCTAAATGACCCGGGTTTTCTTAGACAGGCAGCGCTTGCGAAGCAAGCGCTGTTGCGATCATTTCTAGATGATAAATTTAAAAGGCCGTCAGAGGGGTCTCGACGGCCTTTTTGAAGGTCCAGGAGCCTATCGCGCTACAGGCAACAAACGCCTTACTTCTTGTTAAGGGCTTCCTTCAGGCTAGCGCCGGGTTTAAAGCGGGCGCTGGTTGATGCCGGAATATCAATCTCTTTGCCTGTTGAGGGGTTGCGGCCTTTGCTGGCTGCGCGGTGTTTTGCAGCAAAGGTGCCAAAACCCACCAGTCGGACTTCCTCGCCTTTAGAGAGCGCACTGGTGATGGCATCGAGCACGGCGTCGACCGCAGCGCCAGCCGCAGTCTTCGAGCTGTCTATTTGGGCCGCGACATGCTCGACCAGTTCTTGTTTATTCATGAAGTTTTCCTTTTTCTTCACGCCGGGGAGGCCGGCGATCTTGCCGCTTAAAAAAATGTGCTCGTTACAACGCAGCGCGGTCTCGAATCGTCATCAGATAGCGGGCCAGAGTGTTGGGCTCAAATTGAGGGAAAAGCAAGGTATTCCGGCCATATTTGCTGAAAAACCTGGCAAAAAGCATGAACTTTTAGGATTAAAAAACAGGCAAATTTAGGAGCGTTGAGTGCAGCGCTAGCCCCTGTTGACAATTGTGCTTATGTTCTAGATACCCGGCGGCGGCAAAGGGCTGCGCCAGGGAATTGAGGGCCCTCTTTTTAATGCGCGCGAACGCCGGAGCTATCCTCCTCGCCCAGACTCCCCGAGCGTTTGGCGACATCTGCGGCAGGCTCTTCCCAAACGATCGGCGTTGGTTGCGAAATCAGCCCATGCTGAAGCACTTCTTCCATTCGCGCTACTGGCACGATCTCAAGACCATTCTTCACGGCGTCTGGGATTTCAGCAAGATCTTTAGCATTATCTTCTGGGATCAGCACTTTCTTCAAACCGCCACGAAGGGCGGCAAGGAGTTTTTCTTTCAAGCCGCCAATCGGAAGGACGCGTCCGCGAAGCGTAATTTCGCCCGTCATGGCGATATCGCGCCGCACTGGGATGCCGGTCATAATCGAGACAATTGCTGTCGCCATCGCGACGCCAGCTGAAGGACCGTCCTTTGGCGTTGCGCCTTCAGGCACGTGTACGTGAATGTCGCGACGATCAAAGATAGGCGGCTCGACGCCAAAGTCGACAGCGCGAGAGCGCACATAGGAAGCGGCGGCTGAAATTGATTCTTTCATCACATCGCGCAAATTGCCAGTGACCGTCATCTTGCCTTTACCGGGCATCATGACGCCTTCAATCGTCAAAAGCTCGCCGCCAACTTCAGTCCAGGCGAGGCCGGTGACAACGCCCACCTGATCCTCAAGCTCTGCTTCGCCGTAACGATATTTTGGCACACCAAGATAATCCGTGATGTTTTCTGGCGTAACGACAATCTTCTTAGTCTTTTTAAGCAGGATTTCTTTTACTGCTTTGCGCGCAAGATTAGAGAGTTCTCTCTCTAAATTACGCACGCCAGCTTCACGCGTGTAGCGACGGATAAGGATCAGCAGCGCATCATCAGTAATCATCCATTCAGCTGGCGCAAGACCATGTTTGTGCACGCAGCTTGGGATAAGATGTCTGCGGGCGATTTCAGCTTTTTCATCTTCCGTATAGCCAGCAATACGAATGATTTCCATGCGGTCCATGAGCGGAGCTGGAATATTGAGCGTGTTAGCAGTTGTGACAAACATCACATTTGAAAGATCATAATCTACTTCAAGATAGTGATCATTGAATGTCGCATTCTGCTCTGGATCGAGAACCTCAAGTAATGCAGAAGATGGATCCCCGCGGAAATCCATTCCCATTTTATCAATCTCATCCAGAAGGAAGAGGGGATTTGAGGTCTTTGCCTTGCGCATAGACTGAATAATTTTTCCAGGCATTGACCCAATATAGGTCCTTCTGTGTCCGCGAATCTCCGCTTCATCGCGAACGCCGCCAAGCGACATACGGACGAATTCGCGACCCGTCGCTTTGGCGATAGATTTGCCAAGTGAGGTTTTACCAACGCCAGGTGGCCCTACGAGACAAAGAATAGGTCCCGATAATTTATTTGCCCGACTTTGAACGGCAAGATATTCAAGGATGCGTTCCTTGACCTTCTCAAGTCCAAAGTGTTCCGCATCAAGCACAAGCTGAGCTTGCGCAAGATCTCGCTTAACTTTCGAGCGCTTGCCCCAAGGTATGGAAATGATCCAGTCGAGATAGTTGCGCACAACAGTGGCTTCCGCCGACATTGGCGACATCTGCCGCAGTTTTTTAAATTCCGCAGTAGCTTTATCGCGCGCTTCTTTAGAGAGCTTGGTATTTTTGATGCGCTCCTCGAGTTCAGCAAGATCATCCTTGCCGTCCTCATCACCCAGCTCTTTCTGAATCGCCTTCATTTGTTCATTGAGATAATATTCTCGCTGTGTCTTTTCCATTTGACGTTTAACGCGTGTGCGAATCCGCTTCTCAACTTGTAGTACGGAGATTTCGCTTTCCATTAGTGCAAGACATTTTTCAAGGCGCTTTATGACACTGATTGTCTCAAGCACATCTTGTTTCTGAGCAATCTTTACGGAAAGATGCGAAGCGACAGTGTCAGCAAGCTTGGAGAAGTCTTCAATTTGCGTTACAGCGCCGACAACTTCTGAAGAGATACGTTTGTTTAATTTAACATAGCTCTCAAACTCTGAAATCACAGAGCGACCTAAGGCCTCTATCTCAATGGGGGAGCCAATTTCATCGGCGATAGCTTCAGCGTCAGCTTCATAATAATCTTCAGCGCTGGTGTAGTTAAGTACCTGCGCGCGGACAGCCCCCTCGACCAGCACTTTCACGGTGCCATCTGGAAGTTTGAGTAGTTGTAATACGGAGGCGAGCGTCCCGACAGTAAAAATATCTGCTGTTGCAGGATCGTCGTCGCTAGCGTTTTTTTGCGTCGCTAGCAAAATTAAGCGATCTGTTTTGGTCACCTCTTCCAGGGCGCGAATGGATTTTTCGCGCGCAACAAAAAGAGGTACAATCATATGCGGAAAAACGACAATGTCGCGTAGGGGCAATACTGGATAGCTCTCGACGGATCCTGGCGTTATGGCGTCGCGCTTTTCAGTCGTCATTCTCTTTACTTCCTAACAGTGTTGCGCATCCCGTAAGCGGCGATGCGACGGCTTGAGCGAACAGAGCGGTTATATTTAGTCTTGCGAATTTCGCCCAAATATCCGCAAACTCACCAATTAAAGCGCTTTTCCTACGCAGCGCCCCGATTCAGCAGATGGTGTACGCGAACATGCAATTCAAGGATAGCGTTAGAGCAGCTGAAGGCCTTAAAGCCCCCAGGAGAATTTTTCCACAAAGCGCCAATTTAGGCGCTTGTGCCGCTTTTTTCTGAGCGCTCAGCATAGATATACAGCGGACGCGCCTTGCCTTCGACAACCTCCGGTCCAATAACGACCTGTTCGACGCCATCTAGCCCAGGCAGATCAAACATAGTGTCTAGCAAAATACTTTCCATGATCGAGCGAAGGCCGCGTGCGCCAGTGTGGCGCTCGATGGCTTTGCGGGCAACGACGGAAAGGGCATCGTCTTGGAATGTCAGCTCGACATTTTCCATCTCAAAAAGCCGCTGATATTGTTTGACCAAAGCATTTTTTGGTTCGGTCAGAATTTTCTTCAGCGCTTCTTCATCTAAATCTTCAAGCGTTGCCAGAACAGGTAACCGGCCTACAAATTCAGGGATCAACCCAAATTTGAGAAGATCTTCAGGTTGAACCTGGCGGAAAATATCGCCCGTGCGGCGTTCATCTGGCGCTTGCACGGTTGCAGCGAAGCCAATTGATGTGCTGCGGCCGCGTTGAGAAATAATTTTCTCAAGACCAGCAAAAGCGCCACCGCAAATAAAGAGAATATTTGTTGTATCGACTTGCAAGAATTCTTGTTGAGGATGTTTGCGCCCGCCTTGAGGCGGCACAGAAGCGATTGTGCCTTCCATGATTTTTAGCAGCGCTTGTTGAACGCCTTCGCCTGAAACGTCGCGGGTGATTGAGGGGTTGTCAGATTTGCGAGAGATTTTATCGATCTCATCAACATAGACAATCCCGCGCTGAGCGCGCTCGACATTATAGTCAGACGCTTGCAGTAATTTTAAAATAATATTTTCAACATCCTCGCCGACATAGCCGGCTTCGGTCAACGTCGTTGCGTCAGCCATGGTGAAGGGAACGTCAAGAATCCTGGCAAGCGTTTGTGCAAGCATTGTCTTGCCGACGCCAGTAGGGCCGATCAAGAGGATGTTTGATTTTGCTAATTCAACGTCGCCATTCTTTGCTGCGTGATTGAGCCGTTTATAATGATTGTGAACCGCTACAGAGAGAACGCGTTTAGCTTGTGCTTGGCCGATGACATAATCATCAAGAACTTTACAAATTTCTCGTGGCGTCGGAATGCCGTCGCGCTGTTTGATCAGCGAGGATTTGCTCTCCTCGCGGATGATATCCATGCAGAGTTCAACGCATTCGTCGCAAATGAAGACGGTGGGGCCAGCGATGAGTTTTCGAACTTCGTGCTGGCTCTTGCCACAAAATGAGCAGTAAAGCGTGTTTTTGGATTCGCTGCCGCTAACCTTGCTCATTTATACTCTCCAGAAGGATCCGTCCGCGGGGACGAATCGAGCCGCATTATGCTTGTTATAAGCATCCGCCTAACAAAAGGTGGAAGCTCAAGGGTGCGGGAAAGCCAAGAGCGCGTTGCGCGCCGCTTAAGCAAATCCGTCACCCTCAAGGCTGTGATCTTAGGGGAGGGCTCACCTGATTTGCAACTCTCTTGATCAGGAAGGGTTTCAGCAAAATTAAGGCCAGGGAGCACACGCCGGGCCCATCTAGCCTGCTCCTGCGTGATTAATCTGAAAATATAATTAAAATCAATTATTTATAACAATATCATTGTCCAGAGCGCGGCGCACCCTTGGGGGAGCGTCGCGCCCAGTAAGTAGGTCGGGCTTCTTATCCTAAGATCTTAGGCACGCGATTTAACCGCAGCCGAAAGGCGTCTGGCATCCCGCTGCCCAGCAAAGGACGCAAATACATCCTGAAGGCGTCGGTGACGTCTGTTCCGCAGACCGTGAGAAACTCTGCTGGCATTGTTTTCGTTTTAGCGGCGATTTGGTCAAGCGGAGTCAGTTGATAGTCAACAGAATAGAAGCCGGTCCGATGAATGGTGACGGATCCATCGCGATCTCCCCAAATGCCATACTGCACCGCCTTCTCACCGACTTCGCGCGCTTCACGCTGATCAACATCGGAGACACAGCCAACAAAGCTACGTTGGACATAGCCGAAGGTATCGGCGCGCACGCGTTTAAATCCAAGTTTATCTTTAACAATTTGGGTGAGTTCATCGGCTAAAGTACCGCCGCCTAAATGCACATTGCCATGCGCGTCGCGTTCAACATTTTTAGAAAGTTTTTCAGCGATCGGCACATGCTTATCGTCGCATATGCCTTCTGAGACAGCAACGACACACCGTCCATAACGCCCCATCGTCGCTTTCACATCGGAAAGAAATTTTTCAACGCTAAAAGCGCGTTCTGGAACATAAATAAGGTGTGGGCCATCATCTGGAAATTTTTTCCCCAAGGCTGCGGCGGCAGTTAGAAACCCTGCATGGCGGCCCATGACAACGCCGATATAAACGCCAGGCAAAGCCCAGTTATCAAGATTAGCGCCAGCAAAGGCCTGCGCCACCCAGCGGGCAGCAGAAGGAAAGCCAGGCGTGTGGTCATTGACCATTAAATCATTATCGATTGTTTTTGGAATGTGGATTGCGCGCAAAGGATAGTCGCCTTTACGCGCTTCTTCTGAGACGATGCGCACGGTGTCTGAGCTATCGTTGCCGCCAATGTAGAAAAAACAGCCAACGCCATGCGCACGTAATACGCGAAAAATTTCCTGGCAATATTTTAAATCGGGTTTATCGCGCGTTGAGCCTAAAGCTGAAGATGGCGTGTTCGCGACGAGTTCAAGATTGTGACTTGTCTCTTGCGTTAAATCAACGAAGTCCTCGTTAATTATACCGCGTACGCCATGGAAGGCTCCATAAATTCTTTGTACTTCTTGAAACTTTCGTGATTCTAAAACGGCGCCGACAAGCGACTGGTTGATCACAGCCGTCGGCCCCCCACCCTGGGCGACGAGAACTTTAGAAAAATCAATTGCGGTCAAGTCATGCTCCTGAGCCTGGATAACAAATGAGTCCTTCCTTCCATAATCGAGGAAACTTGTTTGTGCACCTAGCGGTGTATAAATTTTTATTAACCTTTAAAATCAAGTGACTAAATTTAAGAGCGTCAATTAGAGCCGAATCGTAACCTGTGTGTTAATGCAGAGAGGTGATTTGCAGGACGATTTGTGCCGTTAAGGCATTTTGAAAACTAGGCAAATCAATCAATTTTAAAAAATACTGTCCTCAAACTAAATCAACCCGAGAGTAAGAGATGAAAAAAAATCCGTACATAAATTTAGCCCTGGGCGCGATGATGATTGTAATTTTCGTGGCTCCCTCCTACGGCGCCGCGAAGTCAGATCCAATTACAGCCTATGATAGCGATAATGATAAAACGATTGATCTGGCTGAAATCAGTAAAGCTGCAAATGATCAGTTCACTAATCTTGAAATTGATCATGACGGCACGCTTGATGCCAAGGAGCTTCGCGGGAAGCTCTCTGCAAAAGATCTGAAAGCAGCTGATCCAGATTCTGACGGCACTGTCTCGAAAGACGAGCTTATAACATATGTGGAGTCCTTATTTAAGAATGTCGATTCAGACAATGATGGCACCATCGATGCTAAAGAATTTAAGCGTAAAAAAGGTAAAGCTTTGCTTCGTCTGATCCAGTGAGAGATAAGATCCAATATCATAAAAAAGCCCGGCTATTTCTAGCCGGGTTTTCTTCTGGTTTATTACTTTCAAGACTTAATACTTAGCGACCACAGTATCCGCCTTACCCCAGTCGAAGTGATAATTCACGCCGCCACGGACGATAACACCGTCAAATTGTATTTTTGTAATGGGCGTGCTGGCCCAGAGCGTTGAACCCGCTGCAGCGCCTGCGCAGGCAACGCCACTGCAAGTGACCGCTACAGGAGAGGCTGCAAAAGACGGAGAGCCAAGATTGTAATACAAGCCCTCAGCTCTCAAGCTCCAATTATCGCGCAGCATCCATTCAATGCCGCCGCCAGCCGTCCAGCCTGCGCGAAACCCACTATAGTTGCTGAAGCCAGGTATCATCGACTGGGTTGAGGACTCCGAGGCACCATTTTCTGCTTCATAAGTTTGCGCGCTCGTCCAATGTGTTGAGGAAGCACTCACAGCGCCATAAGCTAAGCCGCCCGTGCCATAAGCTAAAATATTTGGTGTTAGTGCATAACCAAGACGAGCGCGGAATGTTCCCATCCAACTTAAGCTCGCTGTTACCCTACCTCCTCCAATTGTATTACGGCTGTAATTAAAATTACCTCCATCCTCATAGTGGCTGCTGTCTGCAACGGCGTTGGCATAGGAGCCGGCACCTGAAAAGGTCGTTCCCTGAATATCGGCCTCGGCTCCCAAAACAACATCAGACTCGTCTTGGTAATTATAACCAAACTGACCCCCGCCGATGAAGCCGTTGCGGGCGACTTGGGCAAGGCCCGTATTCGCCATCGCCATGGCACCAGTGTTGGAAAGACCCCAGGGATCATCATCCTGAGCATCCGAGGTCAAATTACCATTGATCGTGTTTGACCAGGCGTCTGCAATGCCCATAGCAGTTGTATTTGCGCCAGTTGTCGCGCCCCAGCCATAGCCTGCATTTAAGCCAGCATAGAGACCACCCCATTTTTTTGGATTTTTAGTTTTGATTTCAGTGTCACGATCTTTTTCATACATGCCATTGGCTGAAGCGATCCAGCTACTTGTCGATGGATCATTGCCGTAATCCCATTTCATGCCTGCGAAAAAAGCTGTTGGAGGACCAACAGAAACCATTTTTGGACTGTTGTAGTTCATAAAGGGGATTTCATTGGTCTCGAACAGGCTGCCGAAATTACGCGAGCGTGTATTGGTAACGTTTTCAATTAACGCGTATATCTGAACATTGGGCAGGAAATTATAAGATGTACGAAGGTTAAGTAGGCCGTATGGCGATAATGTACCAAATTGATTAGCCCAGTCTGCACCCAGATAAGGACCTGTTGCGTAGACAAAATCGCCGCCAATTTTCCACTTTTTTGTTACAGAATAATCAACGCCTGTTTTGAAGCGATGATTGGCGATTGAAGGCAATTGCGCACCTGGGTTTACTTGTACTGAATTTGCGCCAATTGCTTCCTGAATTGGATTTCCCGGAGAGGGAAGGTAGTTTTGTGAATTCATATAAGCATCGGTGATAGAGTAATTAATATAGGCCGCCGTTCTCTCATCATTATAGCGTGCAGAGAGTTCAACGCCCTGTCGCACGGTATTGCCTGCATTTTGGAAATAGCCGCGTCCATTAATTTTGCTCGGTATGGCAAAAATATCGTCAAAGACATTCGTTCGGAAAATACCGGCGCTCCATTGCACTGCTCCCGGTACAAATCCTAGCATGCTTGGAAATTTATCAGATGGCTTGAAACCACCGCGTAGGCCTGTATCAATCGTATTCGATGTCACTTGCTTGAGTGGTGGATCTGCAACCATAAAAGCATCAATGATACAGGGACGATTAGGATCAGAACAACCAAGTTCAAGTGGCGTTGGTGCCCGGTTGGCGACTGAATAGCTCGAATAAGCAGCAATTTCCGGAGTAATTTTGTATGTCAGGCCACCCATAGGATTGACGTGATTGAATTTATTATTTGCGTTTAAAGCGCCACCCGGGCCGTTATCAAAAGAAGAAATTTGAGCGCGATTATATCTAAGCCCGCCAGTTGCTGAGAGTTTATCCGTCAAATCAATTGTATCCAGCGCATAGGCGCCAAGATAATAATTTGCCACATTTACGTGGACAGGCGTAATTGCTGCAAGCGGATCCGAGGTAAAATAATTAAAGCCGGTGACTGTTAAATCTTGATTGATGACGCCTAGCTCTTGACTGGCTTTGAAATCTGTAAAGCCATGTTCAAGGTTAAGGCCCATTGTTAATTTATTAGCAAAACCTAAAATACGGTCGGTGTTGTTTATCTGTGTTGTAAAGCCAATTGTGTTAACTTTTGTCCAAGTTCTGTCAATGGCACCTAGGGCAGGTCCTTTTGTGAAATCATTCCCGCCAGCTGTAAAGAAATTAGGGACATTTAGCTCGACGCCGTCATCTGTCTCACAAAAAGGCTCTCCAGGTTCACACTCTAATTCTGTTGTATTGCCGTCAACGCGCGCCTGATTATATCCCCGATAGTGGACATCGCCCAGAAGCTTGGTTGTTGGCGTGACTTGGAACTGTCCGTTAAGATCGAACATGGCGACTTGGTTTTTGTAAGTTTGAGGCGTTGTATAGGTCGCGCTTTTATCTGCTGCGACCATTTCAACGGGCGCTGGACCTGAGGCTCCAAAATAATTGCTACCCAAAGTTACGTTGGCGTGAACTTCGCCTTGTTCAGCCTTATATCCAATATCGCCGTAGAAGCGTTTCACATTGGAGCCTGAAAAATAGCGATACCCTTTGTCGCCCATCGCCTCGCCTGCGGCATAGACGGCGAAATCTCCAACCTGCTTACCAAATTGAAAAGTACCCAGTCGGCGCATGAAAGAGCCGCCGCGGACATCAACCTCAGCGCCTTGCCACGTGAAACCATTCTTCATATCAAGAACAATGGCGCCGCCGATGGCGTTTAGGCCATAGAGCGGGTTGCCAGTCTCGATAGCAACGCGGTCAATAGCAATGCTGGGGATTAAATCCCAATTGACCGTATCGCCCCACATTTCGTTGACGCGAATACCGCCTTGAAAAACTGCTAATCCTTGAGGGACGCCAGCGAAGGGCGAGGCGTTAAAGCCGCGATAGTTAATTTCTGGGAAGCCAGGATTGCCGCCGACATCATTGATGATGACACCAGGCGCTGTTCTTTGTAGCGCCTCGCCGAGATTAAATTTTCTCACATTTGCAATTTCTGCGCCCTCAACAACGTGGACGGCGGCTGGCACTTGGTAGGTCACAAGTGGCGAGACATAAGGCGCTCTTGAGCCGCCTGTGCCAGTTGAGGCTTGTGATTGAACGGGTTGAGCTGGGCCCGCAGGTGTTGGTCGAGCTGGCGTTGTGGAGCGCGCGGGGGTGCGTGATACCGAGCGTAGCGGCGTGGCGCCGATTTCAATCGTGGGCAGCGACTGCTGCGCGCTTGCTGGCAGTGCGATGGTTAAAGCCAACAATGAAATTGATGAGAGATGTGCCTTACGCATTTTCTAATTCCCAACTGTGAGCAATTGGCGTTTCGCCAATTTTCTCAAACGCAACCCCTGCGTCAGATGACGAGATCAGAATGCTTGAGGGCTTGCGGCGCCGTCAAGGCGATAAATCTAGTGAGAACAGTGTGTTGCAGAAATGAAACACTACCGAGATCTCCCGAACAAAGTCGGGAAGATTTCCCGAAAAAATAAAATCTAGGGATGAAATCGGGAGGTTTAGACGTGAAAAAAATCAAGTCTGGCAAAATTAAGACGAAATCATCGTCAAATTCTATGTTGTAAATATGCAACAAAATATCAAATTATATCTTTATACTCCAAAGCCATTTGAGATAGTTCGCCTATCGTCTGAAGTTTCAGTTTGTTTTTTATGATTGAGCATGTGTTTGCGACTGTCTTGTAGGAAATCCCTGTCTCTTGGGCTATTTCTCTAATTTTCATTCCTGTTCCAAGCAGCTTGAATACTTCACGTTCTCTTTCAGTCAGTATGGTCCAGATATCGTAGTTTTTTACATCATTTTGAATAGATAAGGCCTCAGAAATCTTCGTCATGAGATAGTTTTTGCCTGACATAACCGCATTTATTGCGTCCAGGAGTAAATAGGGATTATCATTTTTCGTAACATAGCCTTTTGCTCCCAAACGAAGCGCGCGAGAGGCGAATACAGGGTCATCATTCATACTAAAAATAATGATTTTTGCGTCCCGATTTCGTTCAATAATTCTCTGTACAAGATCGAAGCCAGGCTTTCCGGGCAATGATATGTCTATAATGCACAGGTCTGGCTTATAATTCACAAAAGCTTCAAAGCCTGAATCTGCATCCTTGGCGTCGATGATTTCATAATTCTCCTCAGCTGCAAACATTGATCTGCAGCCCGCAATAATGACGGGATGATCATCTACGATGAGTATTTTCATTTTGATGCTTTGAATCTGGGCAATTTTTGCATGTATGTTTCGTTCTGATATAATTTTTTAAGCTAGTAAAGCTCTTAATGTCGGGAAAATTTCCCAATGCTTGCAAATTTATCTCTAAGAACCAAACTCTCAATCTATGTTGGTGCAGCAATTAGCGTCGCTGTCGCCCTCTGCATTGCCTTGTTTATTTTCCACGCTGCTACAAGAATTAATTCCGAGTCTGAAAGCGCGCGCAGGCTTGCGAATGATTTTATCGTCAGTGCGCTTCCATCTATCAATCAGCTCGACAAGCCAGAAGCTGAGCTTGAAAGACTTATTAAAGAAGCTAATCATCTCCGCCATGCGCGCATTTATTCAAGTCGGACATCGGTGCAAGAAGATACAGGCAATAGTCTTGAGAGCCCGCCGAATTGGTTCACACGCTTTCTCACGCCTAACTCAGAGAGCAGAGAAATAGAGGTTGTTACGAAGAGTGGATTTGAGGATAAAATAACAATTAAGGCGAACCCAGCTGATGAGATAACTGAAATTTGGCAAGAAATAAAATGGATATCGATTGCTAGTCTTGGCGTGATTTCCGCTACAGTTCTAATAATCTCTATTGTTGTATCAAATACTTTGTCTCCTCTTGCGGGATATGTTCAGGCTTTGAGTCTTTTGGATGCTGGTAAAAGAACACTTACTGTTGCTGGTGATAAAACACCAGAATTTAAAATCATTGCAGATCGCATAAATGGTCTTTCACAAACATTATCTAAGTTAGATGAGGAAAATCATCTCCTGATTCAAAAAATGATTACATTACAAGATAATGAACGTAAGGAGATCGCGCGTGATCTGCATGATGAATTTGGTCCAGCATTATTTATGTCGCGGATTTGCGTTGGTGAACTTAAGAAAAAAATCACTATTTCTCTTGGAGAAGATAAATATCTCAATGATTGGAGCGCCGTCGACCAAAACATAGATAAGTTGCAACAAGTTAATCGAAAAATACTAGGCCGTCTTCGACCGGCAGCGTTAGAGGAAATGGGGCTTTCAGGCGCTATTGAAGCGATGATAAAGTCTTGGCGAAAAACAGACCCTAGCGTTGAAATGGTTTATTATTTTCCTGAAGAAAAATTGACAATGACTGAAATTCAGTCTCTGACAGCCTACAGAATTATCCAAGAATCGCTAACGAATATCTATCGCCATTCACACGCAACAAAAGTCAACGTTAGTCTTTTTCTGGAGAAATTAACTCCTTCATCTCAGCTCGTCATATCTGTTGAAGATAATGGCATTGGCATTGGAGAGAATAGCCAGGATGGCATAGGATTAAGAGGCATGAAGGAGCGTATGCTCATTGTAGGAGGAGAGCTTAAGATATCCCGGCTGAGCCCCTCTGGTACTGAAATAAAGGCTCTCATGCCTTTATCCTGAAACATCCTTCGAAATAATTGTGATGCATTGAAGTCATCCTCTCAGTTGATTTTTTGATCAGTTTTAGTGGGGCTTCTCGTTCTCTGGTTTCGCCACTGTTGAGTAAGCATGTACTTATCTATCAATCCTTAAATAAATTTTGAGGGAAATTGATAGTCCTAAGAGATTACCCAAAGCCAACGCGATATAGAGGTAT
>BJGJ01000004.1 GCA_014190435.1 Methylocystaceae bacterium
ATACTTCAAGCTAATAATACTGCTCTTAATAATAGCGTGCGAGCAAATAATTTCGATTTTTAGTATATACCCACATCAAGTCCTAGCGCCATTTTCTTTCCTAACTCCTCGCATGAGATAAGAAAATTAGTATTCCATGGGCCACGACAGATTAGAGGCTCCTGTATCTTACGCCATTTTAGACCTGAGGCTATCGCTTCAACACTTTTTTTGGCCCCGGCTCCATCATTCCCTGCTCGAATGAAAAGCATATAGGGACATCCCTCCATGAGCCCTTGGCATGGATAGTATATTCTTTCAAAAAAATCTTTTAGCGCTCCATTCATATAGCCAAAATTTTCTGTCGTACCTAATATAATACCGTCTGACTGCAACAAATCGCCATGAGCGATATTAAATGGGCTAGAATATAATATTTTAATATTTTGTAAATTACAGGATAGAGCGCCTTCGATTACAGATTGGCGCATAGCTTCCACATTTTCTGACGGAGTGTGCGCGATAATTCGAATTATTTTCTTAGTCAAGATAATCCTATTTACTGAACTTATTGGGCACTATTTATACCTCCAGCTCAATTTTGACAATTGTTTAAATTTTTTTTTGATATACTCTCACGATCTAACTTTTCTGTATAACTAAACGAATATTTATTAATTCCTAGTGAAAATAAAGTTATGGAACATACGATGAGACCGATCATCACCACAATCTCGTTAATTTTTTTGACAAATCAACTCACGATCTCAACTTCAGTCGGCAAACCTCTCTCACTCTTTCATTGTCAAAAAGAGGAAGGCCCCGGTAACGTCAGTGATTTTAATTGGAATAGCTATGATTACACAGGATTTAAGTGGATTTCCTGTACTGTCGAAACTGATGTGGTAATGATTGATAACGTTAGGCTAAATAGAGGAAATTGCGGTGTGCTTGATATGTGGTTTATTGATCGACGGTTCACTAGGGGACAAAAACTTAATATTTCTTATAGCTGTCTTAGCCCTGTTATCGTCGAAATAGATGCCAATGGGCTCACCTCATCGATCTCTTTAACGAGATAATTTTAAATTGTGAATTATATATCTTTATGGCACGATTAAATTCACTATTCTCTTATTATATGTAAAATATTTTATCCCTGATATGCAATTAAATTACAATTTTTCATAGGCGGTTAATTTAATCTATCATGTATCTATGGGTATTGCTTTTTAAATTTCAAGTTTTGCATTCCTAGTTTCTAGCTCTAATAGACGTCGCTTAACAGCCACTCCCCAGCGATAGCCAGATAAAGTATTGTTTTTTGCTACTACTCTGTGACACGGAACAAGAATGGCGATTGGGTTTGCGCGACAAGCTCCAGCAACAGCCCGAGCAGAGCCAGGCGCAGCGATTTTTTTCGCTATTTCTGAATAAGTCGCCATATTCCCATATGGAATTTCTCGTAATGCACGCCAAACGAGCTGCTGAAATTCTGAACCCCGAATATCAAGAGGAATTTCACCAAAGTGATCTTTATACGTTTCTATAAGGGAAAATATCCAATCCATTTTCCTGTAATGTGAAGTGATCGATTTTTTGAATAGAGCATTCGGGAAGCGTCTAATAAACTCCTGCCGTAGAATTGTTTCATCTTGGCCCAATAAAACAGCACATACGCCCTTACTACTTAAAGCAATAAAAACCCCACTAAACGCAGATTGTCGAAAATCACAAAGGATTGATTCTTTTTCATCTCCGATCCCTGTTTTTTTGGAACCGAAAACACTCAAATGATCAATACACATGACCAAAACGCCTCTAAAGACCCAGCCGATACGAAGATCCGTGTAGGCAATCTTTTAAAGACAAGATCGAGCGAGAGCTTGAAAGGCCCGGGCGCGATGAGATAAGGCTCTTGAACCGTCACCTGGTAAAGCGTGTTTTTCTTCCGACATCATCTCGCCAAAGGTCTTATCAAGCTCATCGGGCTTAAATATGGGATCATAGCCAAATCCTTTTTCTCCCCGCGGCGGGAAAACAAGAACGCCATCGACTCGGCCCTCGAATACATCCTCGTGGCCGTCAGGCCAAACAATGGCAAGGGCGCATGTGAAGTTTGCTGTAAAGGGAGCCTGGGCACCAATAGCTTCTAATTCTTGCCGCACTTTCTCACATGCAGCTTTAAAATCACGATTATCTCCAGCCCAGCGGGCCGAATAAATACCTGGGGCGCCTCCCAGCGCGTCTACGCACAACCCAGAGTCGTCGGCAAAAGCTGGCAGCTTTGCTCGATGAGCCGCGGCTCTAGCTTTCAATAAGGCATTGCCTCGAAAGCTATCCTCGGTTTCTTCAGGCTCAGGAAAGTTCAAGGATCCTGCAGAAATTATCTCAATGCCATAAGGCCCAAGCAGTTGCTTTAGCTCCCAAAGCTTACCCTCATTATGGGTGGCAATAATAAGAGGGCCGATAATTTTCCGATAACTCACCCTAGGGCGGCCTTTTGTAAAGAGACAAGTTCGGCAACGCCTTTTTGCGCTAGCGAGAGCATTGCCGCGAGTTCGTCTTGCGAAAAAACTGCCGCCTCTGCTGTTGCTTGAATTTCTACCAATCCTCCCGCACCTGTTACGACAAAATTAGCATCGGTCTCGGCAATAGAGTCCTCAGCATAATCAAGGTCCAGAACTGGCGTCGCGTTAAAAATACCGCAGGAGACGGCAGCAACATGATCACGTAACGGATTTTCCTTGATAATTGAGCGACCCCGCATCCACTCCAAACAATCCCGCAAAGCAAGCCAAGCGCCTGTTATTGAAGCTGTACGGGTTCCGCCATCGGCCTGTATGACATCACAGTCGACCACAATTTGACGTTCGCCCAATCCGGGTAGATTGGTCACAGCCCTCAATGATCTCCCAATTAACCTCTGAATTTCTTGGGTTCGACCTGTCAGTTTTCCAGCGCTGGACTCTCGTCTTGTTCGCGTATGCGTAGCGCGTGGCAGCATCGAATACTCAGCTGTTACCCACCCTCGTCCTTGACCCCGCAACCACGGCGGAGGCTTGTCTTCTAATGAGGCTGCGCAAAGCACATGGGTATTACCAAACTTCACAAGACAAGAACCCTCGGCATAACGGGCTACGCCACGCTCAAAACTAACTTGACGCATTTCATATGGCGCACGCTTACTGGGACGCATGGCGTTTCCTTTTATGGCTATATTCTAGGTCATAAACTGATTTAGTAAAATGCGGAAGCAGTTCTTAAATTCAGAGCTTAAGGCTATGAAAAAAACCGACGCCTGAGGGCGCCGGTTAAATAAAAACTTCCCATGAAAGATGATCAGACCAGATATTGTCCGCCATTGATGGTCAGTGTAGAGCCCGTAATGAAGCCCGCATCGTCAGCAGCCAAAAAGACGACGGCGCGCGCAATTTCTTCCGGCTCCCCAAGTCTTCCAACAGCGATATGTGGTATGATGTGTTTGTCAAGCACATCTTGAGGAACAGCCTTGACCATCTCTGTCGCGATATACCCGGGCGCAATTGCATTAACCGTCACGCCCTTAGAAGCGCTTTCCTGCGCAAGAGCTTTCACGAAGCCAATATCGCCAGCTTTTGCAGCGGAATAATTTGTCTGCCCCGCCTGCCCCTTCTGACCATTAATCGAGGAGATAACAATAATACGGCCAAAACCACGGTCACGCATTCCGTTAATCACGGGACGTGTCACATTGAACAATGAATTAAGGTTCGTGCCGATAACAGCATTCCATTGCGCCAAGTCCATTTTATGAAATAATCGATCTTTTGTAATACCTGCATTATTGACAAGAATATCAACGGGACCAAGATCTTTTTCGATCGCAGCAATGCCTGCAGCGCAAGCTTCATAATCAGAAACATCAAATTTATAAACTGGAATACCGGTTGCTGTTTTAAATTTATTAGCAGCCTCGTCATTGCCGGCATAGGTTGCCGCCACCTTATAGCCTGCGGACTTAAGCGCTTTAGAAATGGACTCGCCAATTCCGCGAGTTCCACCTGTTACAACTGCTATTCTTGCCACAATCCACCCCCTGATAGATATTTTACTAGAAAAAGCTGAGCGCAAGCTGCATAGCTTCTATTTTATCGGTTGAACTCAGGAAAAGCTTAACGCTCTACCGTAAGCGCGATACCCATACCGCCGCCTATGCAGAGCGTTGCCAAACCCTTTTTAGAGCCTCTACGTACCATCTCATGAAGTAACGTAGTAAGAACGCGTGCTCCAGAAGCACCGATAGGATGTCCAATTGCGATTGCGCCGCCATTAACATTCACAATCGAAGGATCCCAACCCATGTCCTTGTTAACTGCTAGAGCCTGCGCAGCGAAAGCCTCGTTCGCTTCCACCAAATCCAAATCTGAAACTTTCCAGCCAGCCTTCTCTAATGCCTTGCGCGAAGCAGGAATTGGACCTGATCCCATTACTGCAGGATCAACGCCGGCTGTAGCCCAAGACGCAATACGAACGAGCGGCGTGAGACCGCGTTTTTTTGCCTCTGCTCCACTCATAATCACCAAAGCCGCGGCACCATCATTAATACCAGAAGCATTTGCAGCTGTTACAGTGCCATCCTTAGCAAAAGCGGGACGGAGTTTAGCAACGCTCTCAAGAGTGACGCCGTGCTTAATATATTCGTCGCCATCAACAACAATATTGCCTTTCTTTGTAGAAATCGTGTAAGGAACGATCTCTTCTTTAAATTTACCAGCTTTCTGAGCCGCCTCAGCTTTGTTTTGCGAAGCTACGGCAAAGGCGTCTTGTTGTTCGCGCGTAATTTGCCATTGCTTTGCGACATTCTCAGCCGTTAGACCCATGTGATAGTTGTTGAAAGCATCGGTTAAACCATCGACGATCATTGTATCGATGAACTTAACTTCTCCCATCTTTGTTCCGAGCCGCAACTGGGAAGCATGCGTAGACAAAGACATCGACTCCTGACCGCCGGCGATGATCACCGCCGCGTCGCCGGCCTCTATTTGCTGTGCGGCAAGCGCGACAGCGCGTAATCCAGAACCACAGACCTGATTGATGCCAAAAGCTGTCTTGCTCTCAGGGATGCCTGCCCGTATCGAAGCCTGCCTGGCTGGATTTTGGCCTTGAGCGGCGGTCAATACCTGACCTAGAATAACTTCATCAACTGCGCTGGCATCAAGTTTAGCGCGGTCGAGGGCCGCCTTAATCGCGACAGCGCCGAGCTCGTGAGCCGGAACCGCGCCGAAGGCTCCGTTGAACGATCCAACGGCGGTGCGCGCCGCGGAAACGATCACGATGTCGGTCGTCATATCGATCTCCCTTTAAAAGTGTCTTTAATAATGCCCCAAACGCTGATGATCCGCGTAGAAACGAACTTTCTTCAGCATTGCCGCCTTACCTAAGTCAAGCTAGGGGTGGTTTTGCACGGAATTATTGATAAACGAAAGCCATACCGCAAGATAATATTGCCGCAGGTGCCCATTTGCGCGTATCTTTGTTGCAGCGCGATCAGATATTCTTTCTGGCGCGAGGCCAGTGGGCCGGGGATATGAGGCGAACGCATGGCCACTGAAAAAAAGCCAACGACCATCAAAAAATACGCTAATCGACGGCTCTATGACACCGGAACAAGCACTTACGTGACGCTGGAGGACCTCGCCGCCATGGTCAAACGCGGAGAAGACTTTACTGTCTGCGATGCAAAAACGGGGGAGGACATAACGCGTCCCGTGCTTACTCAAATCATATTTGAGCAAGAGGGCAAAGATGGCCAAGGCCTCTTACCCATAGCTTTCTTGCGTCAGTTGATCCGTTTTTATGGCGACTCAATGCAAATGCTTGTTCCAAGCTATCTAGAGTTTTCAATCGACAAACTGACCAAAGAACAACAAAAATTTAGAGATCAATTCACAAGCGCGCTTGGCCCTGGTCCATTCACTGAGCCAACTCTGCAAGCATTTCAATCAATTGAAGAGCAAACTCGCAAAAATATGGCTGTATTTCGCCAGGCGCTAACAATGTTCAATCCCTTTGGCGCAGCCTCCGATGGTGGGAGCGGTGATATCCCACCTCAAGAAGAGGAAGATAAGCGCGCTAGCGGCGCAGGAGATGTAGATGAACTCAAGCGCCAGCTTAATGAACTGAATAAAAAAATAGACAATCTGACGCGCACATAAGCACATAAGGTTTACGGATAGTTTATCTCAGCTGATCGGAATTTTATTTTAACTCGGTTCTTAATATCATATCATATTGCATTGAATTCTATTGAGATCAGCTCCTAATCTCATTCTACTCACTACACCCTACTCAGCAGCAGATAAATTAGATAAGGGAAAAACGATTTTAATCAAAGTTCCTTGTTTCTTTTCGCTAACGATGGAAAAAGAGGCGGCCTTTTTTTCGATTAATTTTTCTGATTCAGCGAAATAAGCATTTCTACTTAATGTTTGCACAGGCTCAGTTGATTTACTGAGGGAGCCTAGCGCTGCGGTTACTTCTTCTTCGGACATGCCGACGCCAGTATCTTTAATTTTTATGCTTACTGTTTGATTATCAGAAACAGCTGTTGAGATGATAACTTGCCCCCCAAGAATATTGAATTCCACTGCATTAGCAAGAATTTTTAATAAAATTCTCCGTAATGAGGGAGCACATGACTGGATAAAAATAGGCTCCGCGGCAAGCGCTAGACGCATGACAACTCGTTTCTGCCTGGCCTGAAACTGAATCTGCTCAACGCATTCAGCTAAAAGTTCGTTAATTTCTATATTTGAAAAAAAATGATCATCTGTAGCCGATAGAGATTGAGATAGTTTGAAATAATCATCAATATACGAGAGAGACTGAATGATTGAGCTGCGTATATTTTTAATTTTTTTATGGTAGGATTCGGGATGATAGCACTCGAACCTATCCATCGATAATAGTTCATTTTGAGCTAAAGTTGACTTGATTACAGCCAATAGACCTTTAGCCCGTTTTTCTAAAAATATATTATCATCTAAATTTTTACTATTAGGTCTCGCTGCATTCAGCTGCTGAGTTTTACGCTTTAAAGACACATATATTTTGTCAAAAGTCTGTGGCTTACAACTCAAGAATACATCAAAACTTTCTGCATCATCATAGCCAATAAGCTCGAGAGCCTCTTTACCGCCTCCTCGAATCCGACCAATGGCTTGGATTAATACTTCACGTGTCTCTGGCTTGAAAAACGAAGCAAAATGACCCTCATCGCCACAGACCTTTTTGCCAATAAAAAGCCTTGAGAAGGGAGGTGTCATGTGTTCAATGCGGCCATCAGCTGAAATAATAACCGCTATTTCATTAGATAAGTTGGTTTCCGTATTTAGGACGAAATCATCGGCGCCGATCAATACGCCAGGTGCTTCTTCTGATATGACAGGAATGCGATGCTGAGCTCGATCCATTTCGAAAACTTTTTTTAGGATAAAAATTATGGTCGCTGGAGCCCCATCCCATTCAAAGATCAAGGCGCTAGCCTCTAAATCTTCTCTAATAAATTTAGTTGTATTGATTAAATTTTCTAGATCATAAGCACCGAAGACTTTCGTAAGGCCGCCATCATTTATGAAAACATCTTGATGGCTATAGCCAAACTCATTCAATAAAAATTTATTAGCAAAAAGCAGCTCTTTCCTACGTGAAATAATTACACCTATTGGTAAGCATTCTAGTAAATCCGTAAGATCGATCCCGCGCCTATCTTGCGATAAGCTTTTGTCAGCAGAGGGCTGTGAAGAGAAAAATGCATGCTTTTCGTCAATAGAATTTTCATCTGTGAGCGCACGAGCAATTTCATTGAAAGCAGAGAGTTCAGCATCCGATAAAACGGTCTCCTGTGCAATTTTTTGGCGCTGTGATTTGGATAGAGGCCTTAAGGGAATTACATTTGCAGATGAGGAATCGAACGA
This sequence comes from Methylocystaceae bacterium, assembly GCA_014190435.1. Classification (GTDB taxonomy): domain Bacteria; phylum Pseudomonadota; class Alphaproteobacteria; order Rhizobiales; family Beijerinckiaceae; genus Methylocystis. Next base: position 7,938 of record BJGJ01000004.1, read on the forward strand.
GGTGAGGAGCGTTTGATGTGAAGCCTCTTGAGCTGTTACTTTCAGATCCTGCTGAATAAATGCTTGGTTAAGATGTAAAAGCCCAAAGCCACGCACCTTCGAAACTACTCCCTTGATATCAATAGTTCGAATGGCTCCTAAGGAAGAGGGGATCCATGCTCGCGCGCTAGAAAGTGGCCAGACAGCAACAATCCCCATCAATGAAGTTTGAGAATGTAGCGCTAGATTTAAAGGATAGTCTTGCGCCTGTATAAATTGACTTAATGACTGGCCCAAGAGATTGGCTGAAGGCAGGCCCGTAATCATTTCCAATTCTGGACTTAATTTAGTTAAACGACCTGTTGCATCTGAATGCCAAATGAAGCGGACAGTTTCAACGCCATGACGATCGAGCAATTGGGCGCGCAAGGCCAGGTCTGCCGAGGACGGCTGGCCTAGATTAGTGCTTTCGACGATCATTACTCATTGCCCTCATCATTTACAGCCCAAAAAATTGATGATTGGGTCCAGGACAAAAGTCGATAGAGAATTTAGCCATGACTGAGCCTATGGTCCAGAGTTCGTGACCACTAGGGAAATAAACATAAATAGTTGAATTTATTGCGGCGCACAAATTTTGTTGCAGTGCAATAATTCCTAGCGTATCATTCTGCTAGCGCCCTGTGTTGATTGAGAAAAACTTTCTTTATTGGGCCATCACAGATACTATCACTCTAAATAAAATAGGATTGTTGACAATGGCTGATCCAATATATCAGGTGCCAAACGAAGTCCGTGACTTTGCTGAGAAAAGTGTTGAACAAGCACGCAAGGCCTTTGAAGGCTTCGCGGGGGCGGCGCACAAGGCCCTTCACTCTTCAAGCGATTTGCCTTTAGTGCCTTCCGAAGCCAAGGATATGGGCGCAAAAGCATTTTCCTATGCAGAAGCAAATGTGAATGCTGCATTCGATCTCGCGCAAAAACTTGTCCACGCCAAAGATCCTCAGGAAGTCTTTCAACTGCAATCAGAATTCGTCAAAACCCAACTCAACTCTATTCAAGAACAAACAAAAGAATTAGGTGCCGCCTTTCAGCGTGTCACAACAAAAAAAACTTAAAAGGTGATCCGCTCTGGAGAAAAAGATGACCCAGCAGACCCCGTGCGATGAAAAGGGCGGCAAAGCGTCAAACTCTAAACGACCGGATCCGGCAGTAGAAACACTCGAAGAAACCTTAAATGCCGCAGCAGAGATAGTGCGCGCACACATTGAAGCTGCAACTAAAGGCGCGTCACTGTCAGAAGCCAAATTAATGGCTTTACAATCTAAACTTCCCTGTCCAACAGAAGGAATTGAGACGCAGTCCCATGTAGCGCCCACACAATTTAATCTTTTTCCCATAACATACAAATTATATGAACATTGGAATGAAAATATTATATCAACACTTGAACAGCTTCAGAGAACGACTAGGGCGCAAAACATAGAAGAAGTCCTAAACCAACATTCTAACTTCACCGCTCAAAATTTAGAGCGATTTTATCGTCAATCTTTAGAACTCATTTCTCTTACTCAAAAGAACTTTTTAGGCTCAATGCTGAGAACAGTCTTATTGGGTCTTTAGTCGAACCTCTCGATAATTTTTACGCTCATAAACTAGCCGTAATCCATCGACGCAATTCCGCCGTCACTTGCGGCATAACGCCAGTCCAGTCACGAAAAGCGGGCCTCGCCTGATGCATAAGCATGCCAAGCCCATCGATAGGGATTGCGCCATGGCGCCGCGCCTGGGCCAATAGCTGGGTCTCTAGCGGAGCATAAACAATATCTGCCACCAAAGCTGATTTCGGTAGGAGATCAAGCTTAATGTCTAACGGCGGTTGACCAACCATGCCCTGACTTGTTGTATTGACCAAAAGTCCTGCGCCAGCCAAAGCTTCATGACGCTCTTCCCAGGCAAAAGTGCTGACGCAGGACCCAAAATCCAGCGCGATCGCTCGTGCGCGATCAAAAGTACGATTTAGCAGCCTTATTTCCTGAGCGCCCGCATCAATCAATCCACAAACAACCGAGCGCGCTGCGCCGCCAGCGCCAAAAACAACACATGAATTTCGCGCAGCCTGCCACCCCGGAACAGCATCAGTCAATGAAGAAATAAATCCATATGCATCGTAATTTTTCCCTATCAATTTACCAGCTTCATCAACAACCACGCAGTTAACTGCGCCAATGCGGCGCGCCTCCGGCGTTACTTCGTCAACAAAGCTTAAAGCACGTTCTTTGTGGGGAATTGTCAGATTACATCCCAAAAAATTTAGCCGAGGCAAGGCGCGCAACGCATCTTCTAATTTTACTGGCTCTATCGCTAAGGGAACATAAACCCCCTCAATGGCGTATTGATTGAGCCAAAAATTATGTATTCTTGGAGAACGAGAATGGGCAATTGGCCACCCCATCACGCCAGCAAGACGAAAGCCTGAATGGGTATGCATTTAATGAACCTAGGCGCAAACTTTATGAAGCGACGCATGCTGGCGCTTCACGAGCGGCAAGCGCGTGAAATAAGGCGTCATCTTCATGCTCATCCGCATTCGTTGTGGTAAGTAATTTCTCTCCATAGAAAATTGAATTCGCACCAGCAACCAAACATAAAATCTGCGCTTCGCGCGTTAAAAACGAACGCCCAGCCGACAACCGCACACGCGCGCGCGGCATCAAAATCCGAGTTGTCGCGATCATACGAACAAGATCCATCGGATCGACCTTCTCTCTCCCTTCGAGGGGGGTGCCTTCTACTGCGACAAGCGTATTGATTGGCACACTCTCGGGATGGGGATCAAAGCCAGCAAGAATCTGCAGCATGCCTGCACGATCACTTACGCTCTCTCCCATACCAATGATTCCACCACAACACATTTCAAGTCCAGCTCTTCGGATCGCGCGTAAAGTCTCAAGACGATCTTGATAGGTGCGGGTTGTAATTATATCGGTGTAATAATCAGGACCAGTATCCAGATTGTGATTATAAGCCGTTAGACCAGCATCAACGAGACGCTGAGCTTGCGACTCATTCAACATGCCAAGCGTGACGCAGGCTTCCATCCCCATTTCACGCACGCCGCGCACCATATCCAAAACAGCATCAAACCCCTTACCCTCTGGCGCTGAGCGCCAAGCGGCCCCCATACAAAAACGATCCGCACCGGCCTTCTTTGCCATTTTCGCTGCGGCTAGGACATCTGCCGTTTCCATAAGCTCAACGCGATCAAGCTTGACCTCACGATGATGCGCAGATTGCGGACAATAAGAGCAATCTTCCGGACATCCGCCTGTCTTGATTGATAAGAGCGCGGCTTTCTGCACATCGCTGACATCATGGAAGCGTCGATGAACGCCATTTGCCTGAGCTATGAGATCAAGCAGTGGTTGATTATGAAGAGCGACAATTTCTTCAATCGTCCAGTCATGACGAACAATAAAATGAGCAGGCCCGTTCATGCCCCGCCTCCTCTGCTTCCCCGTTGAGGCGCAATGCCATGCTGCTTCTTTTTGTCGCCGCCACTCAAAATACTAGATAAAACATAAAGCGCCGCCGCGACGTCAAATCCCACTGCCGCCCATACAAATGGCGCAGGAGCAAAGACTGCCCCAGCCCCATAATAGTGGATGTAGAGCGCCCAAACCGGATGGATTGCAAGTCCAGCGACGACAAACCAGGCAGAACCAACAATTGTTAATCCTGCCAGGGTGCCAAAAATGGCTACCCCTGTCATTTCGAAGCCAATCCAAGTCGCCGCATTTTCCGATCGGATAGCAAAACCTACGAAAAGAAAAGACGCAGCAATCAAAGCATATGCGGCCAATAAGGCAGGGCGCGTTTCGGCCCAGCGTGAAACGATGATTAAGCCGCCTGCGAATAATACCCCAAGACCGAGAAAAATGGCGATTTCCGTTGTCGTCAGCATGTTCTAACCAATAAAGTCCAGCTAATGCGCCAGTGAGATGAAAAAAGCGGTGGCGAAGCGGATCTATAGGCGCGGTCGCGCCTTCGAACAAGTGCTGGGAGTCGAATTGTGACAGTCCGTCCCCTTCGACGCCGGCCTACTCTCAACATCGGCAATTGGCCTCAAGCCTGCTATAAGTTTATTAGCACCGGCGATCAGCCTCGCGCGAACGAAAGGTTAACGAAACAGGATGAGTGTCGAAACACAAACACCGCCGCCCCTAAGTGCAGAAACGCCAGCAATTGTCGAGACAACACTCAACGAGTGCGACGCACCGCGCAGTAATGGCGCATTAAATGATGATATTCGACTTTTAGGGCGCCTTTTGGGTGAAGCTGTTCGTGAACACGAAGGCCTAGAGGCATATGAACGCGTTGAGACAATCCGCCGCCTCTCTATTGCCGCTAGTCGCAATTTGGACCCAACCGCCAGCATTAAACTCGACGGCCTATTGCGTGCATTAACCGCCAAAGAAGCCTGCGCGGTAATCCGTGCTTTTAGCTATTTTTCTCATCTGGCCAATATCGCAGAAGACTTGCATCCTGTGCAGCAACGCGCGCGCGGACCACTGACTTTGGATACCGCCAAAGACAACGAGCCCAGCTTAGCGCGCTCTTTTGCCCATCTCAAAAAAGCGGCGGTAAGTCCTGGGAAAATTGCATCCGCTCTTTCTCGAGGCTGGATATCGCCTGTTTTGACAGCCCATCCAACAGAAGTACGCCGCAAAAGTCTGCTAGATACAGAACATGCTATTTTTAAATTACTTGAAGCGCGCGCTTATCTTGATAATAAAAGCGATCTGTCTAGAAATGAAATGCAATTACGCGCCCGCGTTTCTCAACTTTGGCAAACCGAGCTGTTGAGAGAAACACGGCTAACTGTGCGCGATGAAATAGAAAATTCTCTAGGATATTATCGCGCAACTTTTTTACGCGAGATCCCTAAGCTCTACGCAGATATTGAAGCGCGCTTGGAAGGCTTAAGGGTACCGCCTTTTTTGCGAATGGGGGCTTGGGTCGGCGGAGATCGAGACGGCAATCCCAATGTAACCGCGGAATCGCTTTCTACAGCTTTGCGCATGCAAAGCGAAACTGCGCTCCGTTTTTATCTTACAGAGGTGCATGAACTAGGAGCGGAGCTTTCGATATCTCGCCGTTACGCTGGCGCCACTCGCGCTTTGGAGGAGCTTGCTGCGCGGTCAGGTGATGATAACCCGCATCGAGACAACGAGCCCTATCGTCGCGCCCTGATTGGCGTTTATTCACGCCTGGCGGGAACACTTGAAAAACTTACCGGTGGCCAAGCAGTGCGTCACGCTTTGGCGCCGGGCGAGCCCTATGGCAACTCTTGGACATTTTTGGCGGATCTTGTAACCATTGATGAATCTCTTCGGATCCATCACAGCGAAGTTATTGCCTCTCAACGCCTCGAGCCCCTAATCCGAGCAGTGGAAGTATTTGGCTTTCATCTCGCGACCCTAGACTTGCGACAAAGCTCAGACCGTCACGAGGAAACAATTTCTGAACTCCTAGCGGTCGCGCGGATCGCTGATGACTATCCCCAACGATCCGAAAGCCAAAAGCAGGAACTTCTCCTGCGTCTGTTATGCGATCCCCGCCCTATTCGTTTGACTGCCTGCGCCTATAGCGAATCCGCATTAAGCGAGCTTGCAATATTAGAGCGCGCTGCACAGATGAGGAGTCTTTATGGCGATGAAGCAATCCGACATTATATCGTCAGCCATACAGAGACGGTCAGCGATCTCCTTGAAGTACTGTTATTGCAAAAAGAGTGTGGACTCATGCGTGGAACGCTTGATCCCCGCGACTGCGACATCGCTGCAGCAGATTTAATAGTAACGCCGCTATTTGAAACAATTGATGATTTACGCAACGCCGCGCCTATCATGCGCGATTTCTATGCATTGCCTTGCATTTTGCGTCTCGTGAGCAACTCAAGCGGGCAGCAAGATATTATGTTAGGCTATTCAGATAGCAATAAGGATGGCGGCATTCTTACAAGCATCTGGGAACTGTATCGAGGATCAACAGCTCTAGCGGAATTCTTCGCTTCTATCCCCAACATCACGATGCGCCTTTTTCATGGACGCGGCGGCACAGTTGGACGCGGTGGAGGTCCGAGCTATGATGCAATACTCGCGCAACCTCCAGGTACTGTGAACGGCCAAATCCGCCTAACTGAACAAGGTGAAGTCATCGCATCAAAATACGCCAATCCGAAAATTGGTCGAATTAACCTCGAATTACTTGTAGCCGCGACTCTAGAAGCTACATTATTATCTCAACGAAAAACGCCTGATTTAGAATTTTTGACCACCGCAGAGGAACTCTCTCAAGCAAGCATTTCCGCATACCGCGGCCTTGTCTACGACACGCAGGGCTTTGTGGATTATTTCTTTGCCGCCACGCCAATCTCTGAGATTGCTTCCCTTAATATTGGATCGCGCCCATCTTCACGTAAACCCTCACGTCGCATTGAAGATCTTCGCGCTATCCCTTGGAGCTTTTCTTGGGCGCAAGCGCGTGTTGCATTACCAGGCTGGTTTGGCTTTGGTTCAGCGATAGAATTATTTCTCTCACAAGAGAGCGCTGACCGACTTAACTTATTACAACGCATGAGTCGCGAATGGCCTTTCTTTCGTTCGCTACTTTCAAACATAGATATGATACTTGCAAAAACAGATTTATCCATCGCTAGACATTACGCTAATCTTGTTGAAGATCGCGCGCTAGCTGATCGTATTTTTGGCGTGATTGAAGCCGAACACAAACGCTCAATTGATGCACTTGAAAAAATTCTTGGTACAAAAGTTCGCTTAATTGACAATCCAATGCTTGCGCGTTCAATAAAAAATCGTTTCCCTTATATCGCGCCGCTAAATTATCTTCAGGCTGAATTAATCCGACGTCACCGCGATGGCCAGACAGACCCGGAAATACGCGAGGGCATTCTCACGTCAATCAACGGCGTCGCCGCAGGCTTGCGCAATACAGGATAGACCAAGCAACGCCGAGCCAGTAAATCATCCGCCAATAAAATAATTAGGGGTATTTAACGTGAGCGATCCAAAGCCTTTTAATGACATTACCCTCGACGACCTAAAAGCTGGACTGTCAGAGAAAACAATCGTGCTTGTCGATGTGCGCGAAGCAGATGAATACGCCGCCGGCCATATCCAAGGGGCCATCTTTAACCCCCTCTCGCATTTTGAAACGAAGAAATTGCCTCAGCCTATGTCAGGCCAAAAAATTGTGATTTATTGCCGCTCGGGCCGTCGATCCATCACAGCCATGGAAAAAGCGCAGCAGGCTGGTCGTTCTGATATCGACACGCACTATAGTGGCGGCATCCTCGGGTGGCTAAGCAGCGGCGAGCCTGTCACGACAGGAAATTGAACGCCAGAACGATGCCGACGCTTTAACCCCAAAGATCAGGCATTGGCGGGGCAAGAATTGATCCCTCATAAGTTAGCCCAGGCGTTCGATCGCGCGCCAATAGCAAAGGTCCATCCAAATCGACATAAGCGGCTATTTGCCCAATGAGAACAGCCGGTGCTATCGCCAACGACGTGCCAACCATACAACCAGCCATAATCCCAAAGCCAAGCTTTTGCGCAAGTTCGGCCATAATGAGCGCCTCAGTAAGTCCTCCCGTTTTGTCTAACTTTATGTTGACCGCGTCATAGCGTCCTTTCAACACCGTCAATGAGGCCGCATCATGCGCGCTTTCATCTGCGCAAATAGGCACGGGGTGGAGTATTTCCCCTAAAATCTCATCCTCGCCTGCAGGCAATGGCTGTTCAACCAACGCCACGCCATAGTGGGCGCAAGCGGACAAGTTCGCAGCGAGCGTTTCAGCGCGCCAAGCCTCATTAGCGTCGACGATCAAAGTAGCCCGCGGCGCAGCCTCTCGAACGGCGGCAAGCCGCGCCTCATCCCCTTCACCTGCTAATTTTACTTTCAGAAGCGGCCGACCAGCAGCTTGCAAGGCGGCAGATTTCATATCTTCTGGGGAGCCAACGGAGAGTGTATAAGCCGTAATCAAAGGTTCAAGCCGAGCAAACCCAGCCCGCCGGTAGGCCGGCTCGGCTGAGCGCTTGGCCTCTAGATCCCAAAATGCGCAATCTAAGGCATTACGCGCGGCGCCGGGGGGGAGCCGCTCTTGCAACGCGGCTCGATCCAAGCCGGCCGATATTGCTTCGCGCTGAGCCTCCAATATAGCGACAACACTGTCAACGCTCTCACCATATCGGGCATATGGGACGCATTCGCCCCGACCCTCTTTGCCGTCATTAATCAAGGTCGCAGTAACAACATGCGCCTGAGTTTTGGCTCCCCGAGAAATAACAAATTTGCCCGCGATCGGAAAAGTCTCAACGGTAATCTTGAGCGTCGTTGGCAATTTTTTACCTCCCCCTCAATAAAAAGCTGGCTTAATGCAGCTTGCTGAGGCCTATTCACCTAGTTAAGACATTTTGCAACTTTATCGACTAATTGGGATGCATGAGCGCCGAGTCTCTCCAATATCCGCCAGAAGTTTTGCTTGCCGGCGTTGGGCGCATGAGCCTATCGGGGGATTGGACCCTTGCAGCGTCGCGTTTGCTTGAGACCAATGCCCAAAAAATAGTGGAGCAAGGCAGCCACGGGACAAGTCTTATTATTGATTTACAGGCTGTTTCCCATCTTGATACGGCTGGAGCCTGGGTAATCAACAAGGCGCAACGGGAATTGACGCAAGCCCGAATCAATGTCGCGCTTGAGCGCATCCGCCCAGAGTATGAGGCCATGCTCCGCGAGGCCGCCTATCGCGATTTTCATCCACCCCAACGCAATCGCTCGTCGCTGATCTTTGACCTTCTCGTCGATCTTGGAGCCTCGGTCGTTGGCGCGTTCCATGATTTCTATCGCGGCGTGGCCTTCCTGGGCGAATTTGTTTCAACCTTGGCTTATGTTGCCATCAACCCAAAACATTTCCGTTTTACGGCGCTTGTCTCCCATATGGAGTCCTTCGGCCTGCGGAGTGCGCCTATCATTATTCTGATTAATATCCTTGTTGGCGCAATTGTCGCGCAACAGGGTATTTTCCAACTCGAAAGATTTGGCGCCAGCAGCCTTGCCGTTGATCTCATCGGCATTTTGGTTTTACGCGAATTAGGCGTCTTACTGACGTCTATTATGATCGCAGGACGCTCCGGCTCTGCAATAACTGCGGAAATCGGCTCAATGAAGATGCGGGAAGAAATCGATGCGCTACGCGTCATGGGTCTTTCGGCAAATGAAGTGTTGATTGCGCCACGAGTCCTTGCCCTTGTGTGCTCTCTTCCAATCCTTACCTTTATCGCCGACATGTCAGCTCTTCTTGGAGGCATGATGGTTGCTTGGGGATATGGCGACATCAGCCCCGTCGCTTTTTTGTCTTTATTAAAAGCAGCGATTGCCTTCCGCACCTTCGCTGTCGGTTTGATCAAGGCCCCATTTATGGCCCTTGTAATTGGCCTTATCGCCGCCATGGACGGGCTGGCGACAGAGGGTTCAGCTGAATCACTTGGCCGCCAAGTGACCTCATCAGTTGTTAAATCCATCTTTATGGTGATTGTTTTAGATGGCCTCTTCGCAATGTTTTTTGCCGCTATAAATTACTGAGCAGCGCATGACATTCACCAACACAGCCCTCACACAAGACCAAATGGCCAGCCAGGACAGCGAAGTTATAATTCGCGTACGCGATCTTGTCGTTGGCTTTGGCGAAAAACTGGTGATGAATCGGTTAAATCTCGACGTCTATCGTGGAGAAGTGCTCGGATTCGTTGGCGGCTCGGGTCAAGGCAAGTCGGTTCTTACTCGCGCCATTTTAGGACTCGTGCCTATCAGAGCCGGAGCTATAGAAATTTTTGGTCAAAATCGTAACGCCCTCGATCCCGCAAATCGCCGAGCGCTGGAGCAACGCTGGGGCGTTTTGTTTCAAAATGGCGCTTTATTTTCTGGTCTTACAGTTAAACAAAACATTCAAATGCCGATGCGTGAAATGCGGCACATTTCGCAAAAACTCATGGATGAGTTAGCGATGCTCAAAATTGAGCTCGTTGGCTTGAGTCTAGATGCAGCGGATAAATTTCCCTCAGAATTATCCGGCGGTATGGTAAAACGGGCCGCTTTGGCGCGCGCCCTTGCACTAGATCCCGAACTTCTTTTTCTAGACGAGCCCACATCAGGATTAGATCCCATCGGAGCGGCGGAATTTGATGAATTGATCAGCACCCTCCAGCACTCCCTGGGATTGACTGTATTTATGGTCACCCATGACCTTGATAGTCTTTACTCGATCTGCGACAGGGTTGCGGCGCTTGCCGAAGGCAAAGTCATTGCCCAAGGTCCGCTCAAAAATCTGCTGGAGTCGCCGCACCCCTGGCTGAAGGCCTATTTTCACGGGGTCCGCGGCGAACGCTTAACCAGCACATTTGGCGATTACAGGAATAATTAATGGAAACGCGCGCCAATTTTGCCCTGATCGGAGCCTTTACGCTGGCGATCGCCTTAGCGGCGTTCGGTTTTGTCTATTGGTTTTCAGGTCCAAGCCAGTTAGGCGCTCAGCAAACGTATCGCATTGTTTTCTCAGGCACCGTTTCAGGCCTATCAAAAGGATCACCTGTCCTATTCAATGGTCTAAAAGTTGGCGAGGTCACGCGCTTAGAAATCTCTCAAAGCGATCCTAGCAAAGTAGATGTCCTTGCCGCCATTGATCATCGCACGCCAGTTAAAGTGGATACCCGCGCGCGTCTAGATCAACGCGGTTTTACAGGCGTCGCCGATGTTTTGCTTGTAGGAGGCACCATGAACGCTCCTGCGTTGCAAGCGCAAGAAGGACAGGATTATCCTGAAATTCAAGCGCAAAGATCAGAAATGCAAAATTTGCTTGGCAATGCCCATGAGCTCTCGGCCAAAGCAGGAGAGTTACTTATAAAACTTAATAAATTGCTTGACGATAATGCAGGATCTTTTGGCGCAACAATCAAAAATGCGGAAGTCTTCACAAAAACTCTTTCGGATAACTCTCAACACGTCGCCTCTATCCTTCACGATACAGCTGAATTCACGCGTGGGTTAAAGGCGCTCGATCAGAAGAAGCTCACGCAAATTACCAATGATCTCGCCGGCGCATTGGCAAATTTAAATAAATTCTCTTCCGTAGGCTTAAAACAATATGAAGGTCTCGCGATCGATGGCAGAAGTGCGATTCATACACTTGATCGCACGCTTCGCTCCATTGAACGCGATCCTTCTCAATTCATCTTTGGTCCCTCTCAACAGCAAGCGCCTCAGCTCGCACCACCAGAGAGCCGGACAGAGGATGATTTAAAGTCGCCGCTGGCGTTGAAGTCCAAGAGTAAAAACCGCTAGTTTCTGACCCGTTGAAGCTAGAGGGGAGAAAAGACGATATTCGGGGCTAGCATCGCCTTCTGGCCGATGGTAATCGGTCTATCAGCAAACGCAGATTTCTGCGCTGCGAGACCGCGGACAAGCCAAAGCGTCCCAGACATGCCCAGGGCTCAATAAACTCTCCGCGCCGGACACAGGAAAGAGACAAGCGTCATGGTGAAGATAAACTTCCGCGACACAGCCGCTTACTATGGGGCAGAACCTGGCGGCGGCGCGCCAACGAAGGTAAAAATCACTTTTGTCGACTCGCACGACCAACCTCGTACGGTCGAAGGCGAAGTTGGTTCAACTGTTATGGAAACGGCTCGACGAAATGACATTCCTGAAATAGCAGCTGAGTGTGGCGGAGCTTGTGCTTGCGCGACCTGCCATGTCTATGTCGATAGCGCGTGGAGCGAGAAAACGGGCAAAGCCTCCCAGATGGAAGAGGATATGCTAGACTTTGCCTTCGACGTTCAACCCAACTCACGATTGTGTTGTCAAATAACCGTCCGGCCGGAATTGGATGGGCTGATCGTCAAAACGCCCTCACAACAGGGCTGAGCGAACAACTCACATAACCACATGTTTTAAATGTTTTTCAGTATTTTAACCGCCGTAGACAGACCCTACCATGGCCCCCAGGATCGAACTGGATTGAGCCTCTTGGAAGCGATCGTCTTGGCTAGGCCTGCTTCGTTATCAGAGCAAGCCCATCCGACCGAGTAAGTCTAGCCCGTCTTAGGTCAATCCCTAAATCTATAAAGTCCAAGGAATGAGCTATGTCCCAAACTAACGCCGCCGAGATCAATACTGATGTGGTGATCATTGGTGCCGGTCCCGCCGGGCTCTTCACTGTTTTCGAATTAGGCCTATTGGATATCAAAACACACATTATCGACATCTTACCGCGCGCTGGCGGCCAATGCTCCGAGCTCTACCCTGAGAAACCAATTTACGACATTCCTGGTCTGCCCGTGGTTACGGGCCAAGGGTTAACAGGCAATCTCATGCAGCAGATTGAACCCTTCGGTCCCACTTTCCATTTTAACGAAATGGTTGAAACCCTGACGTCACTTGGTTCACAGCAGGCTCCCTCATTTCGGCTAACCACCGACGCGGGAAAAATCTTCAATGCTAAAGTCGTGATTGTAGCGGCCGGCGGCGGGTCTTTCCAACCCAAAAAACCCCCAATCCCGGAGATAGCTCAGTATGAAGGAAAGTCTGTCTTTTACGCTGTGCGTCAAATGGAGGATTTTCGTGACAAGGACGTCGTGATCATTGGCGGTGGCGATAGCGCTCTGGATTGGACTCTCAACCTACAACCTATCGCCAAGAGCTTAACGCTTGTGCATCGTCGAGATGCTTTCCGCGCAGCGCCTCATTCGGTCTCAGCAATGCAGGATCTCGTCGCTAATGGAAAAATTGCATTTAAACTTGGTCAAATCACCCAGGTTGAAGGCAATCAAGGCCAGCTGACCTCCGCATTGCTCAAGACAAATGACGGCGTAATTGAAAAATTATCCTGCCAACGGCTAATGCCATTTTTTGGTCTGACCATGAAACTTGGGCCAGTTGCAGACTGGGGCCTAAATCTCAATGAAAATCTCGTTCCTGTCGACACAGAAAAATTTGAGACGAGCCACCCAGGTATCTTTGCTGTGGGCGACATCAACTACTATCCGGGTAAGCTGAAATTAATCCTGTCTGGCTTCCACGAGGGGGCGTTAGCGGCGCAAAAAGCGCATCGCTACATCTATCCTGACAAGAAATTGCTATTTCAGTACACGACCTCTTCTACAAATCTGCAAAAAAAGCTCGGAGTTTCCTGATAAAGGGCTCGTCTTAGCCGGAGGAAATGCGCGTTAAGCTTCTTCTTGCAAGAAGTCCCAGGCCGGGTGTATAAGACAATAACTTCCTTCTCATAACGGTCATCGTCAGATGGTCGAATATTGAGAGTGGGCCCCTCAGGGACCCGCTCTTTTTTGTTTGGCGAATGCAAGACACTCGAAACACGCTTCCACCCGTGACTGCGCAACAAAATGAAGCTGCGCTTGATGAAGCGCGTCTCATCACCGAAACGGGCGTTGCCGCCCGCGTTGCCCATCTTGTCGATCCAGTTATGAAACAACTTGGCTTTCGCCTCGTACGCGCACGATTGTTGCAACAAAACTGCCAAATATTACAAATAATGGCTGAGCGGCCTGATGGTACGATTACAATTGAGGATTGTGAAGAAATCAGCCAGGCGGTTTCACCAGAACTAGATGTCTCAGATTTAATCACAAGTGAATATCGTCTCGAAATTTCCTCCCCTGGCGTTGATCGCCCCTTGGTGCGCGTTTCTGATTTCGCGCGCGCACTCGACCACGAGGCCCGCATAGAATTGACACAGCCCGTGGAAAACGGACGCAAACGTTTTCGCGGATTAATTCGCGCCATAGAGGGCGAAGGACTTGACGCCCAATTGATGCTTGAGCGCACTGACGCCCACCCACACGAAACAATACATGTTGCCTTGCCGCTGCGCTATCTAGACGAAGCAAAATTAATGCTCACTGAGGCCTTAATCCGCCAATCCCTGCGCGCCGGCAAACTTCAGCAAACTGAACATACCCAAAAACCCGAAACCGAAGATGGATCAGAACGGCCGCGGCGGGGTCCCGGGCGCTTTCGTACAGACGCCAAAACAAAAGCTAAGCCAGTAACGCCTGCGGGCATTCAAACAAGTTTTAAGAAGGGGGGCGGGCCAACAAAACCCCGCACCGCCAACTCCGAGGGAGAGTGAAGATGGCCGTTAGCGCCAATAGGCTTGAAATTCTTCAAATCGCAGACGCGGTCGCGCGAGAAAAATCAATTGATCGTGCAATTGTCATCGCCTCAATGGAAGATGCGCTGCAAAAAGCTGCTAGATCACGTTATGGTTTAGAGACGGAAGTGCGCGCTGAGATCAATCAACGTACAGGCGAGGTGCGCTTTTCCCGGTTACTCCTCGTTGTCGACATTGTTGAGAATGACTCCACACAGATTTCACTTGATGACGCACGTAAAAGAAACCCAGCAGCGCAATCTGGAGATTGGATTTCCGAGACGCTGCCGCCTTTCGACTTTGGTCGCATTGCGGCGCAATCGGCAAAACAAATCATCGTGCAGAAAGTACGTGAAGCTGAACGCGACCGTCAATATGAAGAATATAAGGATCGCATTGGCGAGATTGTAAATGGCGTGGTCAAGCGCGTTGAATATGGCAATGTTATCATTGATCTTGGACGCGGCGAAGGAGTTGTGCGCCGAGATGAGATGATTCCCCGAGAGATGTTCCGTCCAGGAGACCGCGCGCGCGCTTATGTTTATGATGTCCGGCGAGAACAACGCGGGCCGCAGATTTTTCTATCCAGAACACATCCTCAATTCATGTCAAAACTTTTCAAACAAGAAGTGCCAGAAATTTATGACGGGGTGATTGAGGTAAAATCTGTTGCCCGCGACCCAGGCTCTCGAGCTAAAATTGCAGTTATTTCTAGAGATTCATCTATTGATCCCGTTGGTGCTTGTGTTGGTATGCGCGGCTCTCGCGTTCAGGCTGTAGTACAAGAGTTACAAGGTGAGCGAATCGACATTATTCCTTGGTCTGCAGATGCGGCGACCTTTATTGTCAATGCCCTTCAGCCTGCAGAAGTAGTAAAGGTTGTCCTTGATGAAGATAGCTCTCGCATTGAAGTTGTTGTGCCAGATGATCAACTTTCATTGGCGATTGGTCGTCGCGGACAAAATGTCCGTTTGGCTTCTCAGCTTACAGGATGGGATATTGATATCCTAACGGAAGCAGAGGAATCGGAACGCCGCGAAAAAGAATTTGTTGAACGCACAAAAGCGTTTATGAGCGCGATTGACGTTGACGAGGTTGTCGGACGTCTTCTTGCCTCAGAGGGATTCCGCTCAGTTGAAGAGCTAGCGTTTGTCGAGTTAAGCGAACTTGCGACGATTGAAGGATTCGACGAAGAAACGGCAGGTGAAATTCAAGAGCGCGCGCGCAACTATCTAGAGCGCGTTGAGGCGGAAAATGAAATTCGCCGTGTGCAATTAGGTGTTACCGATGAGTTACGCGATTTAGATGGCCTAACCACAGCTATGTTGGTGCGCCTTGGTGAAAATGACATAAAAACAATAGAAGACTTTGCTGGCTGTGTGCCAGACGACCTCGTCGGCTGGAGTGAAAAGAAGGACGGCGAAATCATTAAAAACCCAGGCTATTTTGATGGCCTTGAACTCTCTCGCGAAGAAGCGGAAGCTATGATCATGACAGCCCGAGTTCAAGCCGGCTGGATTGAAGCGGCATCGCTTGAGACCGATGAGACAAGCGAACCGCTTGAGGCAACGACAGAGCATTGATACATCTCCCGCCCACAGAAACAGAAGGATCTGAGCGCACATGCGTCGTGACGAGACGACGGGGGGCGCCCCAGACCATGATCCGTTTTGTCCGTGGGCCAGACGGGGTGATCACGCCGGATATACGCGGTCGCTTGCCAGGACGCGGCGTTTGGGTGGACGCCCGCGCTGAGCTTGTGGCGCAAGCTTCAAAAAAAGGCCTGTTCTCAAAGGGATTGAAAGAAAAAATTGAAGCAGGTCCCGAACTTGTAGGAACGGTTGATCGATTACTCGAAACTGACTGCCTTCAAATGCTTGCCTTAGCGAATAAGGGCGGAGCAGTGATTAACGGCTTTAACAAGGTCGTTGAAGCCCTCGAAAAAGGCAATGTGATAGGGTTAATAGCGGCTTTGGACGGCGGTGCGGACGGTAAACGTAAATTACGCCAATTTGCCCGGCGCTGCGGCCTAATCACAGCGCCAATTGTCGGCATATTTCGCTCAAACCAATTGGATTTGGCTTTAGGTCGCACAAATGTGATACATGCAGCGCTTGTCAAAGGCGGTGCTTGCCAAAGTTTTCTAGAGCGCTGCCAAAAACTGGCGGGTTATAGAGGGCTACCTCTAGAGGGCGATACTCTGGGGAACTTGAATGATCGGCGTATAAACGTCACAGCTGCGCAGCTGGACGTGGTAGATGAAGAAAATTATCGGGCCGGAAGCGGCGCAGGATCGGAAGCTGGATGAGTGAGAGCGATAATAACGGCGACAAGACTTTGACCGTCGCTCCGTCGAAAACGTTGCATTTGAAGCCCCGCACGACGGAACAGGGCATGGTGCGTCAAAGCTTTTCCCACGGTCGCTCAAAAGTGGTCGTGGTTGAAAAAGTTCGTCGGCGCGCGCCAGGGGCTGGTGAGACAATTAAGCCAGTGGCTACCACCGTCGCACCACCTGCTGTCCCAACACCACCCGCCCCGCCGTCACCTGCTAAACCAGAAACAAAACGACCCGCCGCCCCGCGAGCCGCCTCAGGCGTGGTGCTCCGTGAACTCACTGACGATGAACGAGAAGCCCGCGCTCGGGCGCTGGTCGATGCGCGCTCTCGAGAAGATGAAGACCGTAAAAAAGCGGAAGTTGAGGCGCACGCTAGAACAGAACGCGAAGCAAGGGAATACGGAGAGCGCGCTGCTGCCAGCGCGCGCAAACGCGATGAAGAAGAACGGCTTGCCCGGGAAGCTGAATCGCGCCGTAAATCGGAAGAAGAAGCCCGCAGACGCTTGCCTCAAGACGGAGGAGCCAGCGAAACGGCAGGGACTAAAATAGCTAACCGCGCGTCGCAAGCTGAACCCGCCACTAAGCGGGGCCCAGTACGGACTATTGGCGGCTTTGCGCAACCTACCCCACCTCGCCCTGCGCCATCGCGCGGTGGAGAAATGAAAAATCGGAGCCGATTGACCGTGACGACGGCGACTAGCGGAGAAGGCGAGGAGCGAATGCGCTCAGTCGCATCTTTCCGCCGTCGCGTTCAACGTTTGAAAGGTATGGGAGCGGCTGAACCAAAAGAGAAAATCAGTCGAGAAGTTGTTCTTCCTGAAACCATTACAATTCAAGAACTCGCCAACCGTATGTCTGAACGCGGCGTAGATGTCATTCGTTTGCTCATGAAACAAGGTGCCATGCATAAAATCACAGATGTGATTGATGCCGATACGGCGGAACTTGTCGCGGAAGAAATGGGCCATGCCGTAAAGCGTGTCGCTGAGTCTGATGTTGAAGAAGGGCTTTTTGATATCCCTGACGACGGCTCTAATCTGCAGCCGCGTCCACCCGTAGTAACGATCATGGGACACGTCGACCATGGCAAAACCTCCTTGCTTGACGCCATCCGTCAGGCCAACGTGGTTTCTGGCGAAGCAGGCGGCATCACCCAACACATCGGTGCCTACCAAGTCACCGCGCCCAATGGCCATACCGTCACCTTCATTGATACGCCCGGTCACGCCGCCTTTACCGCGATGCGCGCGCGCGGTGCCAAAGTTACGGATATTGTCGTATTAGTTGTTGCTGCAGACGACGGGGTTATGCCTCAAACGATTGAAGCCATTCATCACGCGCGAGCTGCAGGTGCCCCGCTTGTTGTTGCAATCAACAAAGTCGATAAGCCCGACGCTAAGCCAGAACGAGTCCGTACCGAACTCCTTCAACATGAAGTTCAAGTTGAAAGTATGGGCGGCGAAACATTAGAAGTGGAAGTTTCCGCAAAACAAAAGCTCAATTTGGAAAAATTGCTTGAAGCAATCTCCCTACAAGCGGAGGTGCTGGATCTTAAGGCCAATCCAGACCGAGCAGCTGAAGGCACCGTGATTGAAGCGCGTCTGGATAAGGGACGCGGTCCGGTTGCAACCATGCTCGTGCAACGCGGCGCTTTACACACCGGCGATATTGTTGTCGCGGGAACACAATGGGGACGCGTACGCGCCTTGCTTGATGACAAGGGTCTCGCAAGACAGGAAGCAGGCCCATCCTTCCCAGTGGAAATTCTAGGTTTTAGCGGCACGCCAGAGGCCGGTGATCGCGTGGCGGTCGTTGAGTCTGAAGCCCGCGCGCGTGAAATTACTGAATATCGCGAGCGTCAAAAACGCGATAAAATTGCAGCGCGCGGCGGGTCGGCTCGGGGTTCGCTCACAGATATGATGAGCCAACTCAAAACAGCGGGAAGAAAAGAATTTCCTCTGGTCATTAAAGGTGATGTTCAAGGCTCTGTGGAGGCAATTGTTGCTGCGCTAGAGAAACTCGGCACTGAAGAAGTTGGCGCGCGCGTTGTGCATTGTGGCGTTGGCGGAATTTCTGAATCAGACGTATCGCTAGCAGAAGCTTCAGGCGCGGCAGTAATCGGCTTCAATGTGCGAGCGCATAAAGAAGCGCGAGAGGCAGCAGAACGCTCTAGCATTGAAATCCGTTATTATAACATCATTTACAACCTTGTTGATGATGTGAAGAGCGCGATGTCAGGATTGCTTGCGCCGACATTGCGTGAGACTATGCTCGGCAATGCATCAATTCTAGAGGTTTTCGATATTTCCAAAGTGGGTAAGGTTGCAGGCTGTCGCGTAACCGACGGCAATGTTGAGCGCGGCGCGAATGTTCGGCTTATTCGCGACAACGTCGTTGTTCATGAAGGCAAGCTTTCCACGCTCAAACGGTTCAAAGATGAGGTCAAGGAAGTTACTGCTGGACAAGAATGCGGCATGGCGTTTGAAAATTATCAAGATATGCGTGCTGGGGATGTGATCGAGTGCTATCGCATCGAAGAAATTAAACGATCGCTCTGACGCGACTACTGCGAGCTTTCTTCACATTGGAGAAAGTCTCGTGGTTTTAAACTAGCTAGCGCTTGTTAATGCGTTCCCGCCAATAAATTCTAGCGCCTCTGGTCGCCATGCCAAGAAATCGATATTCATCTAACTCCACGCCGTCTCAACGTATGTTGCGCGTAGCAGAACTTTTACGCCATTCCATCGCGCAATTTCTATCACGCGGCCATATCAGCGATCCCGTCCTTGACGCTCATACAATTACCGTGTCACGCGTGCAGATGAGCCCCGACCTCAAACTTGCAACAATTTATGTTATGCCCCTGGGCGGCAAGGATGAAGACTCTATTCTCGCTGCATTAGATCGACACAAACGCTTTATTCGGGGCGAGATCGCTAAAGAAATTAATCTAAAATTTGCGCCAGAACTCCGTTTCCGTATTGATGATAGTTTTGATGCAGTTTCCCGTATCGACGCGTTACTGAATTCAGACCGCGTAAAACGCGATCTCTCGACAAAAAGCGACACGCAGGATAACGGCTCAAATTAATGAATCAAAAGAAAACGCCACGCGTTGTCGTCAATGGTTGGATTGCCCTCGATAAGCCGACGGGCCTAACCTCTACACAAGCGGTCTCGCGGTTAAAACGGCTCTATAATGCTCTAAAAGCCGGCCATGCGGGAACATTAGATCCTCTGGCGTCGGGCATTCTACCCATCGCCTTTGGCGAGGCGACAAAGACTGTGCCATTTGTCCAAGATGGCGAGAAAACTTATCACTTCACCGTTCAATGGGGTGAAGAAACAGATACAGACGATTCTCAAGGACGAATAATAAATACTTCCCTCTCACGACCCAGCCAAGAAAAAATCGAAAGTCTGCTCCCAGATTTTCTTGGTGCCATACAACAAACCCCACCACAGTTTTCAGCGATAAAAATTGCTGGAGAACGTGCCTATGACCTCGCACGCGACGGGGAAGTCGTCGAACTAGCGCCGCGTACAGTACAAATTTACTCTCTGAACTTGCTCCATGCCTCAGCTGATGAGGCTCAATTTTCCATGACATGCGGCAAAGGGGCCTATGTCCGGGCCATCGCGCGAGATCTTGGGCGTCGCCTGGGTTGCCTTGGTCATGTCACTGCATTGCGTCGCACGCGCGTGGGGCTATTTACAGAACAACACGCCTTCACACTCAATCAGATTGAGAACGAGAATATGGCTGATACAGCTTTAAGCTCTGTTGAAACTGGCCTCCTAGCGCTTCCCTGCATCATCGTTGATCGAGATACAGCAACGCGACTGCGACGGGGCAGCAGTATCATTTTGCGCGGACGACATGCGCCAAATGAAGGTATAGTATACGCCGCATGTGAGGGTGTTCCTGTCGCCTTTGGAGAAATCATTGAGGGTGCGCTAGCCCCCTCACGCGTCTTCAATTTGCCGTTCTGAATTTTCTTCTCAGCACCCTATGATGCACAATCGCCCGATTGGTATGGATCCTGCTTATTTTTCGGATCATTAGAATGAATTGCCCGCCTAAGATTGTTATTTTTGACTCTGGCCTTGGCGGCCTCACTGTATTTTCAGAAATAATTCTGCTGCGTCCATACCTACATTATATTTATTGCGCAGATGACGCGGGCTTTCCCTATGGCTCTTGGAATGAAGTAGAGCTTATTGAACGCGTGATAAATATTATTGGCAACTTAATCGCCACAGAGTCTCCAGACATGGTCGTCATTGCCTGCAATACGGCCTCAACATTAGTGTTGTCGCATTTGAGGCGACGCTGGCCTATGATTCCTTTCATTGGCACAGTGCCAGCAATTAAGCCTGCAGCGGAGCAATCACATTCTCATATGATAAGCGTTTTAGCGACGCCTGGAACAGTAAAGCGTGATTATACGCAGAAATTGATCATGCAGTTTGCAGGTCATTGCCAAGTAACTTTAGTTGGCTCAAGTCAACTCGCCGGCCTTGCTGAACGGGCGATGCATCATGGCGAAGTCCAAGACGAAGAAATCAAAACAGAAATTACTCCCTGTTTCGTTGAAAGTAATGGGAAGCGGACAGATACAATTGTTTTAGCCTGCACGCATTATCCTCTTTTAGTTAAAGAGTTTCATCGTCTAGCGCCTTGGCCTGTCGACTGGATCAATCCAGCGCCAGCCATTGCGCGACGCGTAGACTATTTACTTACTGAAAATTGCCAAGAAGCCTTGATACAACAATACCCAAACGATCGACGGATCATTTTTACCAGCGGTAAGAAACCAGACCTTTTTTTAAACAAAATATTAAAGGGCTATAGTCTCCAACAAATGGAGTAAGCGACTGGCGCTAATGCTTCTCATGATCCGTTAAGGTTGCAAGGAATGCTGTAATTGCGCTTATCTCACCTTCTGATAAGCGAGGAGACTGATTTAATCCGCGATCATATGGCGCTTCTGTAATATTAACGTTACCTCGCAAGGATCTTGGTAAATCATTGAACTTTTCAACCAATCCTTTTGAATTGCTTGGAAACCAGCGAGCAGGCTGTGTATCTCGAGTTGCATAGAAAGCGACGACATCTCTTAATTTTGTAAAAAAACCATTATGCAAATATGGCGATGTTTGCGCTATATTGCGTAACGTAGGCACTTTAAACGCGCCACAAAAGCTATCCCGATCCTTTTGAAGCGGGATCTTCTTCACCAGCTCAGGTTGCTCGCACAAGCCAAGGTCGGGCTTAGAAACTCTCATTAACTGCTTATTTTTTGGACCACCAAGCGCATCGTAAGTGAAGTCCGTAAAGAGCCAATCCTGAGGATTACGCGAGTCTTCTTTGCCCACATGACAGGAGAGACAATTACCTTTTTTAGGGTCTTTGAACAGTACAAATCCTTTACGTTCCAGCGGTGATAACTCTGCTTTACCCCGTAAGTAATCATCAAACTTTGAACTAAAGGGATGAAAGCGCGAACTTGACTCAAAAGCCGCCACTGCTTGCGATAGTTTTACAAATGCTTCGTCAGAATTATTGAAAATATTTTCGTCGAAAACCTGACGTAACAAGTCGGCATAGGGACCTAGTCGTATCCTTTCAACGACATCTTTTTTTGATGCGGCGTTCATTTCATTTGGATCAAACAAAGGCCCCGCAACCTGCTCCGTTAGCGTTGCGGCGTGACCATCGTGAAACTGACCCCCTAGAGGAATCATCTCGCTATGCCCCGTTCTAGCGTCCCTCTCTTCAACAAAATTAAAGGGCGGGGAAAATGAAGCATACATAATTGTCGGCGTATTACGCTTGCCCAAAGCATGTGGCACTGCGCCGCGGGCAACCGCAGCAATTGGAGACCCATTATTTCCTTGATAGGCTTGCCGGGCCTGGTGACAGGAGGCGCAGGCTACACCCGCGGGTCGAGAAAGGGTTTTATCCTCAAAAACACGCTTGCCGAGCAATTCGATCGGAGCTAGTTCCTCCTCATCAGTGCGGTAGGACTCTTGCGCCCCGGCGAAGGGTCCAGAGGCTAAGAAAATCACAAGCGCAAATAAAATCGCGCGCTTCATAGACCATGTAGGACCACTAACCACTAGCCGCCATCCGTCTTCCGATATGAGCATAAGAAAAATAAGACTATTGGGATTTTAAAAATTGATTGTCGCGGATGCAATTCGCCTTATTTACATCTCTTCCAACATAACTGACTGATAAAGGACTTCATGAGCCGGACCTGAGCGCCTTAGATCGATTAATTATGGCGAATAACCGCCACAATTTTTTGATTTAACTGGAAAAGAGGATCAGTTTTATCCCGGTAAATACGATAAGGATAACGCTGGGGAAAACCCTGCGCGACAGCAAGCGAGACAGCATGACCCAGTCCGGCGAGAATAAGGAATTAAAAGCGGCTTTCGATGAATTCAAAGAACTCATGGAAAAACGCGTTGAACCAATTTTCGAAATGCCGCCTTTAGTGCCGACTGGAAATGAAGCCCAAATTGATCCCAGGGCTCATTTTGATTCTGAACTTAAAGTTGGCGCCCCGACTTTTACTATTCCACGCCCGACGTCCCTGGCGTCAGCTCAGACCACTCCTGAGCTTGATGGCGCGCCGAGCGCCCTACCAATAGGATCACTGTCAGCTACACGCCCCATGACCCCCCCGCAGTGGGCAAAATCTGAAGAGAGTTCCCGCACCAAAACCCCGATCGGGTCGACCGAAGCTTCCTCCCTTAGCTCCGAAATATCTGACAGTCGCCGCCGAAAATTAGCCTATCTCTCTCTCCTAATTATTGTTTCTGGCCTAGGTGGCGTAGGCTGGGTTCTTTCCAAACCGTCGCCCTCTCAACCAATATCAGATCAGGCCGAGCAGCCTTCTCAATCGCTGCCCCCTATCGCGGAAGCCGTTCCAAATGCAGAGAACTCAGCTGCTGGCCCCACCGAGCCGAACCAGTCAGGATCAGCCTTACAGGAGCCACAGGCTACGCTCCCAGCTAAATTGTCTGAACCCTTGCCACCCCCTGAAGCCCAGCAGCCTCTTGCATCCACAAGCCAAAGCGGCGCCAACCCACAAAGTGCTCCTGCCTTGGCTCCTATGCCTGCAACAGCGCCGCCACCGACTGAGATGAGCGCGCCCGTTATTTCACCGCCAGCGCCAAAGACAGTTCCGTCAGCATCGAGCCAGCAAAATATCGCCAGTCCTGAGATTAAAGCTACCGCGCCCGCCAAACCAAAACCAAAAGCCGTCAAAGCTAAACCCAAAACCGAACCTCAGTCAGAACCGCTTAATGCGCGCGCGCCTGCGACAGCGCCGGCCGCTGGTCCGGACACACCGCCAAGCCCACCGCCAATCTCGCCGCCAAGCCCTCAAAACGACGGGGCATTTGGCTTCGTCAGACGCACGGTGAATTCCATTACAGACATCGGCCGTGGCGCGTTGGGCGGCAATTAATCTCTTGCCTAATCCTTTGTCGTCGCTGATGTGCCGGCATCAAGAGAGCAATATTTTAAAATTTACAGCCCCTAATCGGGAAGGTGCGTTCAATGGCCAAACCAACTCAAACAGACGCAGAAGCAGCAATTCGACTGCTAATTGAATGGGCTGGAGAGGATCCTAATCGTGAGGGCTTACGCGACACCCCAGCACGTGTCGCGCGCTCCTATCGAGAATTATATAACGGCTACGCTGTTGATCCTCGCGAGTATCTCAAACGCACTTTTGAAGAAGTTGGCGGTTATGACGAGTTAGTTGTTTTAAAAAATATCCGTGTCGTGAGTTTTTGTGAACATCATATGCTTCCAGTGATTGGGCGCGCGCATGTTGGCTATTTGCCAAGTAATCGGGTTGTTGGCATCTCAAAACTTGCACGCGTTGTTCACGGCTTCGCGCGTCGTTTACAAATTCAAGAAAAACTCACTGCTGAAATCGCGACAGCAATTCAAGATATTCTTGAGCCCCAAGGGGTTGGCGTTGTGATTGAAGCGGAACATAGTTGTATGACCTTACGTGGCGTAAATACACCTGGCACTTCGTTAACAACAAGCAAATTGCTTGGAGTCATCCGCGACGATCCACGCACCAGAGAAGAGTTTCTCGGACTGACCCGGTGTATTTAATTATAAATTTAACGAAATAACCAAGCGGCCAGAATCAGCAAGAAACCTGCGCCAATAATCAACCTATAATCAGAAGTTCGTCGCGTTTGAGCAAGGTCCTCAAGCGCCTCGGGCGAAAGTTGAAAACCATATTGAGAAATATGCGTTAAGGCAATCTCTGCTGCAGTTAACGTTTTAGGTAAATGAGAAGCCAGGCGCGCTAAATCAGCAAATGTTTTACCAGCATCTTCAAGCTTAGCCTTAGGCCCTAGATTTTCCTCTATCCAGCCTCTAACGACTGGATCGCAGGTTTTCCAAACATCAAGTTGCGGATCATAAGCACGCGCAACGCCCTCTGCTACAACCATAGTTCTTTGTAAAAGCACTAACTCTGTGCGCGTTCGCATGTCGAATAAAGATGTAACTTCAAACAACAAAGTCAGTACCCGAGCCATCGAAATATCCATAGCATTTATCGCATGCATAGGCTCGCCTATAGCCCGCAACGCCTGCGAGAATTCTTCAACAGAATGTGTGATGGGTACATAGCCTGCTTCAAAATGCACTTCTGCAACACGACGATAATTACGCGTAATTAATCCATATAAAATTTCTGCAAGAAAACGCCGTTCTTTTAATCCCAAACGGCCCATAATGCCAAAATCTATCGCAACAAGACGTCCCGAGGCGTCAATAAAAAGATTGCCTTGGTGCATGTCGGCATGAAAGAAACCATCTCGCATGGCCTGACGCAAAAAAGATTGCAAGACCATTCGTCCAATTGTTTTCAGATCATGTCCAGCAGCAGCGACGCGTTTAGGATCTGATAGAGGAACGCCCTCAATCCATTCAAGGGTAAGAACTTCGCGCGCAGTGCGATTCCAATCAATATAGGGCGCGCGAATTTCTGGATCCTGAGAGACATTTTCGGCAAATTCACTAGCCGCCGCAGCTTCGAGGCGAAAATCTGTTTCAAGCTTGACGCTACGCGCCAGCGTATCAACAACTTCAATTAAGCGTAACCGACGCGCCTCAGAAGACCAACGCTCCGCAATCAACGCTACTAAATGCATATCCTGTAAATTACGTGAAAACTGGATCTCAATTCCTGGACGCAACACTTTAACCGCAACATCATGGAGAACGCCGTTAACAAGCACAGTCGCGCGGTGGACTTGCGCAACAGAAGCGGCAGCGACAGGCTGCCCAAATTCAACAAAAAGACTACTGATTTTTTTGCCTAGGGATTTTTCAACAATAGCAATCGCTGCTTCTTGTCCGAAAGGAGCCATGCGATCTTGTAATTGAGACAAGGCGTCTGCAATTTCTCCACCAACAATATCAGGCCGAGTAGCAAGGAATTGTCCTAGCTTTACATAAGAAGGGCCAATTTGCGTCAAGGCGCGCACCAGCGCTAATCCATCACTAGCGCGCTGCTTCCTTGCAATTAAGTTCGCCAAGCGAAGCGGCAAGGCCGCTGATGGTGGAACCAATTGTGGATCTATCGAAACAAAGACGCCTTCTCGCGCTAAAATATAACCCGCGCGCGCCAATCTAAGCAGAGAGCCAATGCCAAAAAACGCCAATAGTTATCGTCCTAAAAGAATTAGTATTTCCAGCCGGAATGAATCGCGACGACTCCGCCAGTCAACCGTTCAAAACCGGTACGACGAAAACCCGCTTCTCGGATCATGCGCTCAAATTCCGCTGCGGCAGGAAATTTGCGGATCGATTCAACTAAATAACGATAAGGTTCCGCATCTCCAGCAACAAACCGCCCTACAGCCGGAATAACATTAAACGAGTAAGCCTCATATATTTTATCAAGTCCCGGAGCTGTCACTTGAGAAAATTCCAAGCATAAAAAACGTCCCCCGGGCTTCAAAACGCGATGCGCCTCTTTCAAGGCAACATCTATGCGCGGAACATTACGAATACCAAAAGCAATCGTGTAGGCGTCAAAATGCTGGTCAGGGAACGGTAGCGACTCGGCATTGGCTTGCGTAAATTCAACCTTGTTCGCAAGCCCCCGTTCACGAGCACGATCCCGGCCCACTTCAAGCATATCGCCGTTAATGTCGAGAACAATAATCTCCGCATCGGCAGATGCCTGTTTAGCGATACGAAAGGCTACGTCGCCAGTGCCGCCTGCTACATCAAGATGTCGAAATCCACTCTGTCGACGGGCATTAACCTTGCTGACTAAAATATCCTTCCAAAGTCGATGCAACCCCGCAGACATGAGGTCATTCATCACATCATAACGTTGTGCAACTTTATGAAAAACATCGTCGACAAGATGTTGTTTTTGCGACAGCGGCACCTCGGCATAGCCAAAATGGGTCGAACTGTCTTGCTTGGAAAAACTATCGGTCATTGGTTGCCTGTAGGACGATAAAGACCAAAGGGGTATAACCTTTCAGAGCACAGAAGGCTATGGGCGGAAACTCGAGATCATGCCAGAACTCCCAGAGGTAGAAACTGTCCGACGCGGGCTCTCGCCGGCCATGGTCAATCGACAAATTGCCCAGGTCGAGCTGAGACGCAAGGATTTGCGCTTTCCCTTCCCACCAAATTTTACGCGCCGCCTCAGAGGCCGAGAAATCTTAACCTTGAGGCGCCGCGCTAAATATTTGCTTGCAGATTTAGATGACCAAATGAGCCTGATTATGCATCTTGGCATGAGCGGTTCCTTTCGTGTTGAAGAAGAAACCCTTGGAGATTTTGTTCATGCGCGTAATCGTCTCACTGCACATGACCATGTCATCTTCCACCTCTCTAATGGTCAACGTATAACTTATAATGACCCACGTCGTTTTGGCTTTATGCTGGTTATCCCTACAGCTGACATCTTAACTCATCCCTATTTTTCTCATTTAGGCGTCGAGCCGCTTAGCAAAATGCTCAATGCAAAGTTCCTCGCGCGCGCTTTTAATGAGCGAAAAACATCCGTAAAATCGCTCTTACTTGATCAGCATGTGATCGCTGGGATTGGAAATATTTACGCCTGCGAAGCGCTTTATGAAGCTAAAATCTCACCCTTACGCGAGGGCGGCGACCTTGTTACAAAGAAAGGAACGCCTACCGCTGCTTTAATGCGCTTACCAAAAACCATAAAAGATGTACTCGAAAAAGCCATTGCCGCCGGAGGCTCTTCCTTGCGCGACCATCGACAGACAAATGGCGGATTGGGCTATTTTCAGCATCAGTTTAAAGTCTATAGTCGAGAGAATGAACCCTGTTACAATTGCGGCAAGAATAAAAATATAAGCCGCCTTATCCAATCTGGTCGCTCAACATTCTATTGTCCAGGATGTCAAAAGTGACGCCCTTGCGAGCAGGGAGCGCGAAAGCGTAAATAGCCTATGTCTATCGCCGCAACTGCCCCACAATATGCACTCTCTGTCGCCAACCTCTCTAAAAGTTATCAAGCGCGAGCTGTTGTGGGCCCTCTCAATTTTTCTCTAGACACAGGTTCAATTACAGGACTTCTTGGCGGTAATGGTGCCGGCAAGACAACAACTATTGGAATGATTATGGGGCTTATCGAGCCTACAGAAGGATCTATTCAAGTGCTAGGTTATGATATGGCCCTGGAACGCCATCAAGCGCTTGAATATATGAACTTTGAAAGTCCGTACGTTGATTTGCCTTACCGGCTAACTGTTCGACAGAACTTAAGAATTTTTGGCCGTCTCTATAACGTCGAGCAATTAGAAGAAAAAATTGACTCATTAGCGCAACAGCTTGCGTTACACACATTTCTCGATCGACCAACCGGAAAACTTTCAGCAGGCCAAAAAACCAGGGCCTCGATAGCAAAATCGCTGCTCAATGATCCAAAGTTACTTCTTTTAGATGAGCCAACAGCTTCGCTTGACCCAGATACCGCAGATTGGGTGCGCAGGCGCCTTGAAGAACATCGGCAAAAACATAACTGCGCCATTCTACTCGCCTCTCACAACATGCATGAGGTTGAGCGGCTCTGCGATCGGGTTTTGATGCTGAAATCAGGTCAAATTGTGGATGATGACTCACCAACTAACCTTGTTGCTCGTTATGGACGCACCAATCTCGAAGAGGTGTTTCTGGATATCGTACGTGGGCGTAATTTGGCTGAAGTTCTATGAACTTCTCACTATCAATTAAAAGAATTAGCGCGATGGTGCTGCGCTATAGTTATCTTCTGCGCGCATCGCGATTACGTATACTAGATATGGTTTACTGGCCCGCGCTTCAATTACTAACCTGGGGATTTCTGCAAACCTACCTTGTTAAAGCGGGCGCGCTCAATACGCCCGGCGGCGGCGCACAGGCGGCAGGAACGCTAATTGGCGCTATATTGCTTTGGGATATCATGTTACGCGGCCAACAGGGTTTTTGTTTTTCATT
This sequence comes from Methylocystaceae bacterium, assembly GCA_014190435.1. Taxonomy (GTDB): domain Bacteria; phylum Pseudomonadota; class Alphaproteobacteria; order Rhizobiales; family Beijerinckiaceae; genus Methylocystis. Next base: position 37,020 of record BJGJ01000004.1, read on the forward strand.
CATTGAAGAAATGTGGTCGCGCAATCTGCCAAATATATTGATGAGTCCCTTAAGACCCATCGAATTTATCGCCTCATTAATTATCATGAGCCTCATCCGCTTAATGATTGGCGTGATGCCTGTGACCATATTAGCAATTATTTTCTTTGGTTTTAATCTTTGGAGCCTTGGCATCGCCTTTGGAGCCTTCTTCGTCGTTTTAATCGTATTTTCTTGGAGTATAGGCCTATTTGTCTCTGGCTTGTTGCTTAGATTAGGCGCGGGAGCAGAAAATCTGATCTGGTCGTTGATGTTTTTGGTTCAACCTTTAGCTGCCGTCTATTATCCCGTCAGCGCGCTGCCAACATGGTTACAGCCTATTTCTTGGATGCTGCCGCCCTCATATGTGTTTGAAGGGTTGCGCGCCGCACTGATCCATCATGAGATCAGATGGGATCTTTTGATACAAGGATTCATCATTGATCTAATCATTTTTTCTTTAGCCTTTATTGCCTTTAACTGGCTGTTAAAAAGCGCACGGAGCGCAGGCGTTCTCCTACAATCAGGAGAATGATGAAAAAGGGACAACGCGCGGATATTGCCTTGCATACGCAAGGTTATTTTGAAAGCCGCGCCAAGGCCCGTGCAGCAATCGAGTCTGGTCTTGTTATCGTAAATGGGTGCGTTATCACCAAACCCTCTCATCCAATCGCCTTAGAAGATCAGATAATCGCCCAAGCACCGTTCCCATGGGTGTCGCGCGGTGGCGTTAAACTTGCCTATGCGCTAAAACACTTTGACATCGATATTAAAGATCATTTCTGTCTTGATGTGGGTTCCTCAACTGGTGGATTTACGGATGTGCTTTTATACAACGGCGCACAACATGTTGTTTGCGTTGATGTTGGTCAAAATCAGCTCCACAAGAAATTACGTCGCGATCCACGCGTCACCTCATTAGAGTCCCAGGATATACGAGACTTAGTAGCAGCAGACTTGCCCCACCGACCAACGCGTATTGTAATTGATGCAAGCTTTATTTCATTGTCGCTTATTTTACCTCATATTGACCAGCTTGCAGCAAAACAGTGCAGACTGGTTGCCTTGATAAAACCGCAATATGAAGCGGGAGCCGCAGCAAATAAGAAAGGCATTGTACGTGAAATAAAGATCCATGATGAGGTCTGCTCGAAAACTAAAGATGAGATTGAAAAGCTTAGCTGGAGCGTTCAAGGGCTCAGTGAGTCCCCCATTAAAGGCGGTAATGGCAATCGAGAATTTTTAATCTATGCGTCACGCTTATGAAAACACTTAAAATTGATCGGATCGGCAATCTCGGCGAGGGCGTTGCGATTGATGAAGGGGAAAAAATTTTTGTTCCCTTCGCACTCACTGGTGAAACTGTTTTAGCGCGTGTTGAGGGTAATTACGCTGAGCTCATCGACATTCTTGAACCATCGCCCCAACGCATCCCTCCTATTTGCGCATTTTATGGACAATGCGGCGGATGCGCTGTCCAAACGCTTAATGATGAATCCTATGCAGCCTGGAAAATAAGCCTTCTTGAAAACGCGGCGCAGCGCGAGAGACTAAGCTTTAAAATCTTGCCAATGATCAATGCTCACGGCTCTGGACGACGTCGTGTCGCCTTGCATGCGCGCATATCAGACGGTGTTGCGCATATTGGCTTCATGGCGGCGCGGTCACATCGCCTTGTTGAAATTAAACATTGCCCCTTACTTGTTGCAGAGCTGAGTCCCGCTCTACAGGCCGCGCGCGATTTATCTCAAATTCTCGCTTCACGCGAAAAACCTCTCGACCTCGCCATCACAGCTACACCCGAGGGTATGGATATTGACATCCGTGGCGCCGGCACGCTCGCCTCGCATGAAATCCAGGCGCTGATTAAGTCGGCACAGGCGCATCGTCTCGCGCGCTTAACAAATCACACGCGCCTCGTGACCCTTATTCAGACTCCCTGGATTGATATTCACGGGACGCATACCCCCTTGCCGCCAGGCGCGTTTCTTCAAGCAACGCAGGCTGGTGAAGAAATAATCGGCCTGAATATCCTCGAGGCCCTAAAAAAAGCAAAATCTGTGGCCGATCTTTTTTGCGGAATCGGCGCATTCTCATTGCGCATAGCCCGCTTTGCCCGAGTTGTGGCCTATGACAATAACCCTTTAGCCATAGAAGCCCTCTGCACAGCATGCCGGCAAACACCTGGGCTTAAACCCCTTCAAGCGGAAACACGCGATCTTTTTAATCGTCCCCTAACGCCTCAGGAGCTCATTCACTTCGACGCCGTAGTCTTTGATCCGCCTAGAGCAGGCGCGCACGAACAAGTAAAATCTTTGGCGCGTTCAGATGTCAAAACGATTGTGGCTGTGTCTTGCCATGCACAAAGTTTCTGCCGCGACGCCGCAATTTTAGTCGCCGGAGGTTATTCCATGGGCCCAATAACGCCCATTGACCAATTTCGATATTCTACACACCTCGAATTGGTAGCCGTCTTTACGCGCCAATCAGACCCATCACGGGGAAGACGCCGCTTACTTGGCTAAATATACTCGTCTTTTGGCTAATAATCGCAGGCCGCAGAGCGTCAGCTGTGGGGAATATATCACAGATAGAAAGTTAAATCCGCCGAATTATCAAGCCTGCCGCGAAGTTAGTTGCTCAAGTATAAAAACAGGCATAAGATTTGAATATAGTCCGGGGTATTCGGGAAACGAATTGTTTCCGTTAACTGGAAGGAGATCGTCATGATGACTGCGCTAATCGCCGCAACATTGTGCAGTGTCGTCCTCATGAGCGCGCCTGTTGCCAAGCGCTCTTATGTCTACGCCCGCAAAAAGGACGCCTCTAAGCGCCCACGTCGATAAGATGCAACTTGAGGGCGTAATCTCTGACTGCTTCCTCTGGTAGGCTTTCTACGCCCCACTTACTAGATCGTCTCAGAGCGATCCTTGGACATAGCGCTGTTATAACGGAAGGCGCTGTTGTAACCTCCTATTGTACTGAGCCGCGTAGCTTATTCACGGGTCATCCGATTTGCGTCATTGAGCCAAAAACAAGCACTGAAATATGCGTAATTCTAGCGCTTTGCTCCAAAGAAAGAATCGCTGTTGTACCTCAAGGCGGTAATACGGGGTTAGTTGGCGGACAAACGCCAAATGATAGCGGTCAGCAGATTATTCTCTCTCTACGCCGACTGAATCAAGCTAGAGAAGTGGATCCAATGTCCAATACAATGACGCTTGAAGCTGGCGTGACATTGTATGAAGCGCAGCAATTTGCTCATTCTGTCGACAGATACTTTCCGCTTTCCATGGCTTCTGAGGGCAGTTGCACAATAGGCGGAAATCTTGCCACAAATGCAGGCGGCGTCCATGTGTTGGCCTATGGCCCTGCTCGCGATCTGGCCTTAGGCGTCGAAGTTGCGCTTGCTGACGGGAGACTTCTATCGACGCTAAGCAAATTACGGAAAGACAACACGGGGTATGATCTTACCCGCTTGTTTATTGGCTCTGAAGGCACGCTTGGCGTGATTACCGCAGCAACCTTAAAACTATTTCCTCAGCCGCGCGCTCAGGAAATCGCCTTTCTGGGACTAGAAAACCCCACACAAGCGCTTCATCTTCTCAATTTTATAAAGATGGAAGTCGGGAATGCACTGCAAGCTTTTGAATTAATCCCAAATCTAGCCCTGAAACTTGTCTTAACCCATATACCAAATATGCGGGATCCTCTTTCAAAGCCTCATCCTTGGTATGCACTAATTGAAATCGCCTCTAACGGTGAAAATGCAACGCATTCCCTGTTAACGCCGCTACTCTCTTCGGCAATAACGCAAAATTTCGTACAGGACGCAATGATCGCCACATCCCTCGCACAAGCGCGCTCACTTTGGAGCTTAAGAGAAAACATTTCCGAAGCCCAAAAGCGCGAAGGTGGCTCAATAAAACACGATATATCCGTGCCAATTGATCGTATTCCTGAATTTATCGATCAAGCGAGACAATTAATTCAGGAAAATTTTCCTCAAGCCCGCCCTGTTCCTTTCGGTCATATGGGGGATGGGAACCTTCACTATAATATTTCTCAACCTATTGGTGCCGACAAGGTGCAATTTCTCTCTCAATGGGAGCGTATGAATCAAATAATACATAAATTGACCCAAGACTTTGGCGGATCAATCTCAGCGGAACATGGCATCGGTCAACTTAAACGCCACCTCCTAACACAAGTGAAAGATCCCGTTGCCTTGGATCTCATGCGCAATTTAAAAGCAATGCTCGATCCCCTTGGCATCCTAAACCCAGGAAAGGTCATTTGATCTACGCGCTACTAAACTTAATGATTTTCTTTTGAATCATTCGTAGCCCAAAAACGCTATCTCTCTTTATCGCAGCAACGATCCTTTTCCCCCTAAAAAAGCTGCAAGTCGCGCCTGAGTTGAAGGCCTTTGTAACGCCAGCACAAATAATTCAGCCTCCTTGTCGATTTGAGCCAATAATTTTTCTGGCTCTCCGCGCATCAAGCGTCGCGCTGCGTTAAGTGCAAATGGATCTTTTGCCGCGAGTTTTAAGCTTGCCTCCATCGCCATTATTTTAACGTCTTCGATAGATGTCACCGCATTCACTAAACCCATCTCTAAAGCCTGGTGAGCCGAAAATGCTTCTCCTAAAAGTAAAGCCTGAGCCGCACGCGCCATACCCAAACGCGAAGGAGCTAGAAGACTAACGCCAGCTTCCGGAACCAACCCCAAATTAATAAAAGGCATAGAAAAAACAGTCTCTGAACTTGCAAAAATCAAATCACAATGAAAAAGCATACTTGTCCCAATACCAATTGCCGCGCCTGTGACTGCCGCTACGATTGGTTTTGAAAACAACGCAAGCGCACGCACAAAAGTTAGTGCTGGAAAAGTTTCGGGGCTTTCTGAAAAATTTAAAAAATCGCCTAAATCATTGCCCGCAGTGAAATCAGCGCCTTCGCCGCTAAAAACAACGACGCGGATGGACTGATCTTGCTGCGCTGCAGCCAAGGCTTCAGTAAGGGCGCAATACATATCTCTATTCAACGCATTTTTTTTATTGGGTCGATCTAAGACGACACTTAAGACGTCCTCAATGCGCTCTAACCGGACATATTGAGACATCGATCAACTTTCTTGAGCGCGACCGCTCCTACAAGCAGCCGCTCGTCAGCCGCCAATAAACTTGGCCTTAAAAAAGAAAACGCCCGGGCAAGACCCGGGCGTTAAAGTTTGACCTATACACAAGTTTGGACGGGGGGATAACGTTGGGAAAGACAATTGGTTCCGTAAAGACACGAAAATTTCAAAGAATTATTCGTCAAATCCGTTCTGAGATAGTGAACAAGATCTCAATTTTTACCTAAATTATTGAATATAAGGGTAAAAAATAGACAGTCCACTGCCCCCTCGCCCGTAAAATTTCACTTATTTCACATCAAGCAATTCAACATCGAATATCAACGTTGAATTGGGAGGGATGGACGCCCCAGCTCCAGCGGCCCCATAACCCAGTTGAGGCGGAATAATCAGCGTGCGCTTTCCACCCACTTTCATCGTCTCTATCCCCTCATCCCAACCCGGAATAACCTTGCCTTGGCCTATGGAAAATTCAAAAGGCTCCCCACGGTCGCGTGAACTATCAAATTTCTTTCCCTTTGCGCCATTGATGTAAAGCCAACCTGTATAATGCATGACGCAGGTCTGTCCGATCTTTGGTGACGCACCAGAGCCGATTTTATTATCAATGATCTTTAACCCAGAAGCCGTTAACGTCACCTCCGACGCCGCCTGCGCTATAGAGAGCATCGTAACGCCCACAGCTGATGAGGATAGGATTGCGATTATCCCCCAGATGGCAAACTTCGCATAAAACCGCATTTATTTTCTCCACATTTTAACAATCTCGCATCATACGAGAAGGTGATTATCTTGCGCTAGCTGCAGCAAATTCTTCTGTGGTCTTGCGCCAACATGTGAAATAATTTCTCCAGCGGCAAGCGCACCCAAAGCAGCGCTCCGTTCATGGGGCAACCCCTTAGTATAACCAGCCAAAAAACCCGCTGCAAAAAGATCACCTGCGCCGGTCGTATCAATAACTTCCGTCACTGGAAAAGCCGGTGCCGAAACCAGATTTTGTTTTGTCACGACAACACAACCTTTCTCAGAGCGCGTGACGACGCCAAGAAGATTGTCTTCCGCCTGAAGAGCTGAAATGGCTGTATCAAAATCGCCAGTTTGATACAGGGCGTGCAATTCACTTTCATTAGCAAAAAGAAGATCAACAACTCCCTGGCGAATAAGCGACAAAAATTCACTCCGATACCGATCCACGCAAAAGGAATCCGAAAGTGTCAAAGCAACTTTACCGCCAGATGCGCGCGAAATTTTAGCCGCCTTTAAAAAGGCTTCTTTTGCCCCCGGAGGATCCCAAAGATAGCCTTCCATATAAAGGACCTTGGCTTCCGCCACATGAGTTTCATCTATATCCATGGCCTTCAAGGACTGACATGCCCCTAAGAAAGTATTCATCGTTCTCTGCCCATCAGGCGTAACGAAAATGAGACAGCGCGCCGTCGCGGCGCCTTCAGACGATGGGTGCGACTTAAAAATAACGCCCGCTTGACGAATATCGTGCGTGAATTCACGACCGGCTTCATCGTTTTTAACCTTGCCAACAAAGCTTGCGCGACACCCCAGACTTGCCAGACCCGCCATAGTGTTTGCCGCCGAGCCGCCAGAAATGATGGTTGTGGGGCCCATATGCTCATAAAGCTGTTGAGCCCGGGGTTCATCCACAAGCGCCATAGAGCCTTTGCTTAGTCCTATGGCGACAAGCAAATCATCCTCCGCGCGCGCTATCGTATCCACAATCGCATTACCAATACCAAGAACATCTAAAGAAGACGACATATCCGACGAATCCTATTGAAAAATGTTTCACCAAAAGCTTATGGAACAGAATATTTGCGACGAAGCATAAGGAAGTTTTCCGGTCACAGATTTACAATCCATTTAACACATATCACGTCTAACACCGACAAAACGACTTAACCAAATCGGTTCTAGGCTCATGCGCTATGAAACCTAATAGGTATTTTTAAACCATAAAAACTGCCTTATAAAACTGTCTAGAGGTAAAGACCATCAACTCAACATGCGCTATCTTCAAAAGCCCAAAGAAAAAGGTTTATTGACGCATTAAAAAGCCGGCCTCACTAACGAGGCCGGCACAAAAACATACTCCCTCTCAATTAACGCGAGATAGAAGATAAAATAACTTGTATCACTAATATATAAAGTGCCGCTGTAACAAAAGCTGGGATCGGGCGCAAAGAGACATGACGAAATAGAAAAGCATACATGAATGCTGTCCACATGATGATTGGAAAGAGTAAGAAACGCGCTAACCGCTCAGTTGGTAACGGCGGCGGAAGCGCAACACCAACAATCAAATGAAGAATAATATAGGCTAAAGCCGCCAACGCGCCCATGCCCGCCAGGGCGATCATCGTGCGCACAAATTTATGATCTTCCTTCATATAGCGCAACAAGTAAAATGTCGCGCCATAGAGCAGGACTGCGCCACCAAAACCATAGATCAAACTACCGTAAATCGAGTGATTAAAGTATTGCGCGCCCATTTGGAATACAACGTAGGCTGCAATCATAATCTTCATCAGCTCAGGCGAGTCTGGCAATGAAAGCTGTGACGCCTCAAGATTGAGCATTTTGACAAATGTCTTAGGCGTTGGATTATTGATGAGGGGAATATTTAGCGGCATAAAAAAATCCTCTTATAGGCGGCCCCAATACGGCGGCCGCTCAATCTCAAACACCGGGCTTATCCGAAACATATGGGGCCCGCAAACAGACAGACAATCGCCAACCCTGTGATATGGCGCTATCATCAGCGAAAATAAGCATCTTCCCCGGAAACCAGAGGCCAGGATCACAAGGGGTATCGGCCTACGGCAGGCAATACAACCAATCCTCGCGCGTGATTATATCAACAATACGCTTCGCAGCCTCCATCCAAGTAACGTCCAACGTCGCCTGGGGATCCACCCTCAAATCGCCTGCCAAAAAATCTTGCGCTACCCCGGCGAGCGCCTGAGGATCATTGACGCGAAAATAAAGCGCTCCAGACCGACCAACCTCGCGTAATACGGGCAAATCACTACAAATTGTTGGGCACCCAAACCGAGCCGCCTCAACAATAGGCAATCCAAAGCCTTCCGCGTAGGAAGGGAAAATCAACGCAGCCGAATGTTCATAGAGATAAGCGAGGTCATGATCATCAGCGTCATCAAACCAAAATAACCGTCGTCCAAAGTCAACATGATTAGTAATTGCTTCTACGATGGCTTCTTCAAACCATCCACGGCGCCCGACAATCGTCAAATGAGCGTTGACACCGGAAGCCCATAATTTTTCAAATGCCTCTAATGCAACCCAATGCCCCTTTCGCGGCTCAATTGTTCCCACTAATAAAAAAACTGGCGCACCTTCAGTAAAGACTAAGGCTATTTTCTCGCGAGGCGCGCGAGCAGAACCCGCAGCGAGATCCGCGCCACAATGAAACCAACCAATCTTTAAATTGTGACGATGGGGTAATTTATTGATCTCTACATACTCGGATAGTTCTGAAGCAACTGACTTAGAGATTGCAAGAAAAGCATCACTCTCTAACAAAGCGCGGCGCAACCATCCCCGGTAGCGAGGCACCGTCACTTCATGACAAGCGTGAGGATAGAGCTCTGGGATCAAATCAAAGATACAAGTGATAATTCGGCCGCCCTGCTTATGAATTGTCGCGAGCACAGGCGCCAATTCATCAAATGCATTCCAGCTGTCAGACAACATTAAAATACAGTCGCCTGAACTTATAGTTATTTCGGTATCTGGACCAGAAACTACGCCGCCGAGAGTTTTGGTGAAGTCATTAGCCGTAAAGAGTTGATTATTTTCACAACGAACAGCTAAAACTGGGATCTTAAAAGGCTCTTGGCGACAATAAGCGCGCATTATTTCTTTAACGACGCGCTGAATACCCGTGCCAGCATCGCGCTTAACTGTACCCGTGACATCAACCAATAAACGCCCAGCCAAACTAACGTTTGCCGAATGCCGTGTGACTTCTCCAGAAACTGGCGTAACCATCTCGGCAACGTCAACATCTTTGACATCCATGCCGAGAAACGTCGCAATCCTTGACTCAATGGGCCGTAGAAAGCGATAAATTAGGCCAGAAACCGAATATGTCATTCGGTAGCGCTCATGCGTGAGGTGCAGTAGCTCTTTACGTAGGTAATTGAGTTGAAATTCAAGTAATCTTTGGCGTTCTTTAATTACATTCTCCTCCTGCGGGACCTCGCTACTCATACCAAATCACCGCAGGCCAGGCGGGAACGACTTTCTTCCAAAAGGGCTTCCACCAAATCACCCATTGAATATTGCGGACGCCAAGCTGTCACAGCGCTTAATTTAGTCGCATCACAAGCAATGCTAATGATATCTACGGAATTTGATCGCAGCCGCTGCGGATCAACTTCAATTTCAAAGGGTCTTTTCGATCGACTGCCAAACTCATCCAATATTGATCCAATGCTGCGCGCTGCGCCCGACGCAATATTAAATATTGAAATACGATCCGGAAGCTCCGCTGCTGTAGCGATAAGGCGCATGTAGGCGTCAACAACATCCCGAACATCAAGAAAATCTCGCGCCCGCGAAAGATCCCCAACCTTCAGTATTGGCTCAATAGCGCCTGCCTCGATCGCAGCGATTTGCGCTGCAAAGGATGCGAGAACGAAATCGCGACTGCGCTGGCCAGGCCCTGAATGATTAACAGGACGCGCAATGATTAATCGCCCCTCTTCAGCAAGAATGTCACTCAATGCATTCTCAGCTGCAAGCTTTGATCTCCCGTATGACTCTAACGGTCGCGGCGTGACCGCTTCTGTTAAGATTCCTTCTCTAAAACTCAACCCATAAACCGTCGCAGATGAGGCAAAAAGAACGACTGCCGCAGGCGTGTGCCGTGCGATAGCGGCGGCAAGCCCAAAGGCACCGTGGAAATTCACCCGCCACGTTTGCTCTGCCGCCTTTGACGCCTGTCCAATTGATGACTGTCCCGCAAGATGCACAATAAGATCTGGTCTAAATTGCGCTATGACGCCATCCATTAGCCGCTCATCCAACAAATCGCCGACGACCGCCTCAAATCCTAAAGGAACGCCCCTCTCATCGGGCCGCATCAAACAAAGACGTTGCGCAGCGGGGTAAAATAGAGCAAGCGCGGCGCATAGGTGAGAGCCGACAAAACCGGCGCCGCCTGTGACCAATATGCGCTCATAGGCCGCCATCGCCCCCCGCCCTCGTTGGTCTGAAATGATCAGATTGCTGCTTCGCGTCGAAGTCTTTCTAAATCTGCATCAACCATTTCTCTTATCATTACATCAAGATCAATTTTAGGCTCCCAGCCGAGGGACTTTCTCGCTTTCCGCGAGTCGCCTAACAACACATCTACTTCAGCGGGTCGAAAAAAGGCTGGATCAATCACAAGATATTTTTCCATCTCAAGTCCTGCATGGGAAAAAGCAATCTTACACATTTCTCGCACAGTTGTTGTCACGCCTGTAGCAACAACATAATCGTCTGGCTGATCCTGCTGCAGCATCAGCCACATGGCGCGAACGTAATCCTTCGCATGACCCCAGTCTCGCTTGGCGTCAATATTTCCCAAGCGTAACTCATGCGTAAGCCCAAGTTTAATGGCAGCAACTGTATGCGTCACTTTGCGGGTGACAAACTCTATACCCCTCAACGGACTTTCATGATTGAAAAGAATGCCCGACGAAGCGTGCAATCCAAAGCTCTCCCGATAATTTACCGTGATCCAGTGACCATAAAGTTTCGCTACGGCATAAGGACTGCGGGGATAAAATGGCGTCTTCTCGCTTTGGATCGGCTCTTGAATGAGACCATACATCTCAGAAGATGAGGCTTGATAAAAACGTGCGCCCGGTGCGCCAAGACGCATCGCTTCAAGCATATTCGTAACGCCGACAGCCGTAACATTGGCGGTTAATACAGGCTGACGCCAGGAAGAGGCGACATAAGATTGGGCTGCTAAATTATAGATTTCACTCGGCTGCACGTCATGCACGGTTCGCAGCAAACTAGACAGATCTGCAAGATCCGCGTCGTGAAGATGTACTTTGCCGCTAACCCCAAGCCAGCGCAAACGATGATCTTCAACGCCGCGATGCGACGAGCGTCGAATGACGCCATGAACTTCATAGCCTTTTTCGAGCAAAAGCTGGGAGAGATATGCGCCATCTTGTCCCGTAACGCCCGTCACCAATGCGCATTTGCTCATCTATAATCCTTACCGCTCACTTATCGCCCTTTTTCGAGCTGACGCGAGCTTCAATAATAAAAACAGAGTATTATAGCACAAGAACCTTGCAGGATGTCTCGCCGTCGCCCTGGACCGATCTGCTCCCAGCGCCATACCCAATCGTCACTCACGATGCAAGAGCGGCAACATGCGCTGTTAGTCAGATCAACAAAGCGCCCCATAAAATACTTGGTCAATGAGTGACGAGGTAAAATCCTAGCGCAAAAGCTTCAAGGAGAGACCAGCTTTAATCTCAAAACTCTAGCCGGAATATATCTAGAAGCGCTTAGCCACTAGTTGGCGCTCCGTGGAATAGATCAAACCAAGGACCAACCCGGCGTAGCCTGCCATTGCGTAATAATACTCCAAATTTCGTTAGCGGTCTCGGCATAGGAAAATAGCTGTCGATCCCTTGCGTCGATAGCCCCTGCCGAAACTAGAAAATCAAAATTAACAGCTTGGCACCAATAAGATTCCCAAACCAAAATGATCGGCAAAGGGGCGATAACGCACGTCTGGACCAGCGTTGCGGTTCAAATAATTCATCCAAGGTTCCATAGCCGCCAGGGAAAGCGACAAGCGCCCGCGCGCGTAACAGTAAATGCAGTTTTCGAATAGCAAAATAATGAAATCGAAAACATAGGCCTGGCGTGATATAAGCATTCGGCTGCTGATCTTTTAATAATGCTATATTTAACCCTGCTGTTGGTGCGCCAACATCAAAGGCCCCTCGATTAGCCGCCTCCATCACGCCTGGCCCCCCACCGGTGACAATCGTCAATCGACGCGCTTCAGCATCATTACAAGCTGCGCCAACTAAAGCGCCAAAATTTTGCGCTACCGAGTATTAATGAGACTTCTCGACCAGCTTTTGCGCAATAGCGACGTCTCGCTTTAACGCATCATCCCCAGGCGCTGCTGAAGCGGCTGCCTGCGCGCACTTAAGATCTTCGAGCGCGACTCTCGGCTCTCGAAGACGCGTTGAACCAAAGACTACGATCGCATCTGTGAGCCCATGTTCTTGTAGCAGCAGTTCAGCCTTTTGATAATCAAGCTGCAGTCGTGGCCCGCGCGCCTCTGGCGAGTTAAGGAAATCAATATCCCTGTCCGCCTCGATGTATGCTGCACTTCCCTCTAACCTCTCAACACGGCGCTGCGCGTCGACTTCCTCAACGAGTTTTGCGTCTCTGAGACCTCCAAAACCTGGCTATAGGATATTTTTTACGTTGTCAGACGACATTGCTTAAGCCTTTTCGTTTCTTTATTTCAATGGCATCAGAGCGTATAGGAGCGCCCTGATGCCAATTCTGGCGAAAATTGCGGACCAAGGGCGAGAGACGACAATGGCCGGGCATAGTCAGTTTAAAAATATCATGCACAAGAAGGGCAAACAGGATGCAATTCGCTCCAAACTCTTCAGCAAACTAGCCCGAGAAATTACTGTCGCAGCAAAAGCTGGGCTCCCTGATCCCAATATGAACGCCCGACTGCGCGCAGCTGTGTTAGCGGCTAAAGCGGAGAATATGCCTAAGGACAATATTGACCGCGCAATTAAAAAGGCTTCTGGCGCAGATTCTGAAAACTATGATGAAGTCCGCTATGAGGGTTATGCCCCAGGCGGCGTTGCAGTGATTATTGAAGCATTGACCGATAATCGCAACCGCACAGCTGGGGAAGTCCGCTCCTATTTCACCAAAGCTGGCGGCTCTCTTGCAGAAACAGGTGCTGTATCCTTCATGTTTGACCACGTCGGCTTGATCGAATTCGATAAGAAAGCCGCATCGGAAGACGCCATGTTGGAAGCTGCTATTGAGGCTGGAGCGGACGATGTCACGTCAACTGAAGAGGCCCATGAAATTATCACTTCTGTCGAAAATCTTCGCGATGTAGCAAAAAAACTTGAAGAAAAATTTGGAGATAGCCGAAAGGCGACGCTCATATGGCGCGCACAAAATACGCTCAAGGTCGATGATGAGTCAGGTGAAAAAATTCTCAAGCTGATTAACGCTCTAGAAGATAATGACGACGTGCAAACCGTCTACGCTAATTTTGAAATATCCGACACACTCATGGCGAAGCTAACAACTTAATCAAACTCTAGCATTGGTCGATCATTCTAACGAATGATCGACATAGATTTTTGTCGTATGCTTCGGTCTGCCTGAATGAGGGCAAATTTATTCTGAAGCTAAGGCTTCATTAACTAAATTTTTCGACGCCGTTTTAACCATTTCTATTCATTCTTTGGGACATGATCCGCCGCAAATCGATCTTCTTGATCCTTGCGCTGACGGCGGCCCTAGCCAGCTGTTCGGTGCCTTGGAAACCACAACGTCCAGCATGGCGCACGCAAGCTGAACATGCTTGCCTAGCGCAAAAGCGGGTACAAGCCTCAGCTTATGTCGCCCTCGCCAATGAAGTCGATGGACCCGGTATCTGCGGCCTCACGAAGCCCTTCAAAGTAACAGCTCTACAAGGCGGAGCTGTCGCATTTAACGCCACAGCCACGCTCGATTGCCCAATGGTAGCCGAACTGGATCAGTGGTTAGTCGATGTGGTACAACCTTCAGCACAAGCACGCTTTGGACAAAACATCGTTCAGATTAATTCAATGGGATCCTACGCATGTCGAGGCATGAACAATCAAAGCGGCGCGCAACTCTCTGAACATTCTTTCGGCAATGCGCTGGATATTGGCGGCTTCGTTCTAGCTGACGGACGCCAAATCACCTTGGTTCAAGATTGGTGGCGCGGCGACGACCAAACACGCGCTTTCCTGATGGATATTCATCGGGGATCATGCGAACATTTTTCAACCGTATTATCACCAGGCTCTAATGTATTCCATTACAATCACATCCATGTCGACCTGGCGTTGCATGGACGTTTAGGACGTCGCATCTGTAAACCTGAACCGCAAGAGACACCACCACCTGAGGCGTCGCCGCTTCTAGCGCAACAGGCACCTCCGCCCCGCCCTGACGATGAGACAGATAATGACACTACAGGCAAGCCACCTCTCGCTGCCTTTGATGCTGGAAGCAGCGAAGACATACTTGGGCCAATTGCGACTCCTATTGCTCCGCTTCCACCCCGGCGCAATGAACAGATCGATCTTTCTGAGGTAACCTCGACAATTCACAAGAAGCGTTAGCGTTTAGCTGATCGTAAATTCGCAAGACGCAAAACAAACCATGAAGGCACAACAAATACTGCGCCAGCAACTACATAGCTTGCTAATTCCTGAATTGCACCAAAACCTAATTGATAAATCCGATCAAAGAATGCCTGTACGCCCCGCAAAATATCAATGGGTCTAAGCTCAAGCCACATCAATAATGCGCCAACGACTAAAGAGATAAAAAACAACCGCGCGATAACATTTATCGGCGCACCGCCAAGAAAATTTTCAAAGGCATTATTTCGCGAAGCCATATCTTTTAATCCTTTTTCGATCTCATCAGTTTCTAAGACCTAACTCTGTTCACTACGCAATGACGACGAACTGTTTAAATCCAGCCGGTTCACAAAAGACCCTAACTCGTACTTTATACCCGCCACCCAATTCTCTCATCGTAATGCGACAGAAAACTTACAGCGCTTTGGACCCTAGATGGGGACGGATAGGGCCATCAGCAAGCTAGGATCTAAGCTGATGAAGCTGCAAGCGAAAACGGCTTGAACCTCTTTGTCGCCTCAGCCATATAGAATAGCGCAGAAATGAGGTGCCGATCACGGCCTCGGAAAGAAGCGCCACTCTAAGGGCTAAGTCATGCCGCGACCGCCGCTAAATTCACCTTTTTTATTGGGGTTTGACGAGATTGAACGCGCCTTGGATCGCGTCACCCGAAGCGCGGCGGACGGCTATCCTCCTTACAACATCGAACGTTTACCCCGCAATGAAACGCACCCTGAGCGCTTGCGTATAGTTCTCGCTGTCGCCGGGTTCACTCGCGATCAGCTAGACGTCTCAGTTGAAGAAAATCAATTAGTCATCCGCGGACGCCAAGCCGATGATCGTGAACGACATTTTCTTCACCGCGGCATCGCTGCACGACAATTTCAGCGCGCGTTTCTTTTGGCGGAAGGCATGCAAGTTCTTGGCGCAGATCTTGTCAATGGGCTATTGTCAGTGGAGCTAGTTCGGCCAGAACCAGAACGCATTGTTAAAAAAATAGATATCATTGCTCGCGATTAAGGCGAGAGGCGCGGTTCAAGCCTAGGGCGCAACTGAGTAAATTTTGTCGCTGCATAGATCAAAATTAAAGTTGAGAGATAAACCAATCCTTGCAGCAAAGAAGGCTGATCTGAATAACCTATAAGCGTATGCAACACCCGACCCAAAATTGTTTTGTCAGGTAGAGCCCACGATGTGTCCCATAATGTCTCAGTGAATAGAGTGACTACGCCAGCTTGCTGCAAGAAAGCGGCTGATTGAGCCGCCAGCCCGGCTGCCAAAAAAGTGATGAGCCAGCTCGTCACGAAAAAAAGATGACGTGGCGGAATTTTTACGAGCCCATAAAAAGTTGCGAAACTTACAGCTGCGCCAAGGGCTAATCCCAAAAGTCCTCCCAAAAACACATCATATCCTGTCTCACCAGAAGCAACTACGCCATAAAGAAATAATGCTACCTCTGAGCCTTCGCGTAATATCGCAAGGCCGACAACACTCGCCAAAGCGAAGAGCGTACGTTCTCCACTAGCAACGGCGCGGCCGACACTCGAGAGCTGTTGCGACAATTCACGGCCATGCCGCGACATCCAGATATTATGCCAAGCCAGCATAATTACTGCGAGCGCAAGAATACCGGCGTTGAAAAGCTCCTGTCCATTTCCTGAAAAAGATTTAGACAAGGCGTCGGCAAATAGCGCAACCAATGCAGCGCCCCCGGCACCAGCACAAACTCCCGCGAAAACATATGTTCGCGCATGAGCTAATCCACGTGTCACCGCCAAAACGATGCCAACGATTAATCCAGCCTCGATCGCTTCTCGAAAGACAATGATAAGTGCGCCGAGCATCATTCACTCCGCTATGAGTTCGCCTTTTGCCAAGTCTTCATGAAACTCACCAACAAACTTATAGCGCCCCGCCTTTAACGCGCGAAGCGCAAAGCTCACTTCACTATTGGCGGGAATTATTTTTTCAATGCGCAAGGACTTACTTTCAAATTCTTCTGGCGACGCGTCTAAATTTTTAATAATTAGGGTCGCTGGCGTTTCTGCCTTGATTGTAAGCTGCGCTGGGTCGAAGTGATGATCCTTAATTGTCAGGGTATAGACTTCGCCCGCCGAGGCACTTGCGAGAGACATGAAGCACCCAGCGAAAATTATTACGCCAACAAGGCACCTATAAGTTGAATTTGCCACGGACCCATCCTTAAAGTGAACGCTCAAGTCTAGTTAGGCCGCGCTGGGGCAATCGTCAAAGAAACTAGATTAAAATGTTTCCAGCGCTTTATCCTGGATAACCATGCCGAGATTTTGAGGCCCGCACCAAGCTAACCGCGCGGGCATCCTCACCAGCGCCGCAGGCTGTTTCCGCCTGGCCAATTTCGCCTATAATCTGCGCATAAACGGTTTTATTGACATGCCCCATAGACAAGTCATTCTCCATCACCGCGCGATATTTTGAAATCGCGACGGCGCAATCCGACCCTGCTGGCAGATTGGATGCGGCGGCTGCAGTCAAAGTTGGAGCGCCGGGCGGCGGCGTAGTATTACAAGCTGCTAAAATCACGCCCGCAAGACAATAAATCAGTCCCTTAACATTACGCATGCTTTTCACTCCTTCTGGCCATCGCCTCGCTTTTTCGATTTACCGGCATTCAAGAGCCTCCGGCAACCGGGGGTCCTCTCAGAAGGAAAAGTCTCAACGCTTTTTTGCTTGGCGAAGTGCCGGGGAAGGTCTATAAGCCACCCTAAATCGTGGCGCGCGGCCGACAGGCTCCGCGCCGCGACTGTTTTACGATGCGTCTTTTCTCAATAAGAACAAAGAAGACCGCGGCAATGAGAAGCGATCGATTCCATGGTTAACCCGTTCACATTCCTGCAGGAAGTCCGGGCGGAAGCGAAAAAGGTCACCTGGCCTTCGCGCCGCGAGACAATGATCACAACGGGTCTGGTTGTGGTAATGGTCCTTTTTGCCAGCCTCTTCTTTGTCCTCGTCGACTCGGCGCTACGTTTTCTCGTCGGCCTTATGCTGCGAGCTGGGCAATAATCTTACGGAGCCAATGACGCCGTCATGAGCATGCGCTGGTACATCGTCCACGCTTATTCGAACTTCGAAAAGAAGGTCGCCGATGCGATCCGCGAGGGTGCGGCGCAACGTCATCTTTCCGAAAAATTCGAAGAAATTCTCGTTCCCACTGAACAAGTTGTTGAGGTGCGGCGCGGGCGCAAGGTCAATGCCGAGAGAAAATTCTTTCCCGGTTATGTGCTGGTAAAGTGTGAGTTAACGGATCCGGTGTTTTCCCTGATCAAAAATACGCCTAAGGTTACTGGCTTTCTGGGTGCCGACAATCGCCCCATGCCCATTTCTGAAGAAGAAGCAATGCGCATCAAGGGTCAAGTAGCGGAAGGTGTTGAGCGGCCCAAACCTACAATTCAATTTGAAGTTGGCGAAACAGTCCGGGTGGCGGACGGACCCTTCGCCTCCTTTAACGGCTTGGTTGAAGAGGTGGATGAAGCCCGCTCCCGCGTTAAAGTCGCTGTTTCGATTTTCGGACGTCCGACCCCTGTCGAATTGGAGTTTGGCCAGGTCGAGAAGGTCTGAAGCAATACCTTAATCCCAAAGTCGGGATAAGGTTCTCGTGCCGTGGCGGATCCGCCCCGAAGCCATCGGGGAGCTCGGGTCAGACCACGAACCACAACCGATGGCCGACGCGTTTATTTCAAACGCGCCGCGCGCATCACTCGTTGGAGTAAGTAAATGGCGAAGAAAATTGCCGGATACATCAAACTGCAAGTGCCGGCTGGCGCGGCGAATCCCTCGCCGCCCATTGGCCCCGCGCTCGGTCAGCGCGGACTAAACATTATGGAATTTTGCAAGGCTTTTAACGCCAAAACAGGTCAAATGGAGAAGGGGATGCCAATCCCAGTCATCATTACGGCCTATCAGGATCGCTCTTTCACCTTTGAGATGAAGCAACCGCCTGTTTCCTTTTTTCTAAAAAAGGCGGCGAACCTCAAAATCGGCAAGAAACCTGCTTCAGGTTCCAAGACGCCTGGACGCACCGTCGTCGGAAAAGTCACGAAGACGCAGATCAAAGAGATTGCTGAAAAGAAAATGCCAGATCTCAATTGTGCGTCAATTGAGTCGGCGATGTCGATGATTGAAGGCTCGGCGCGCGCCATGGGCCTGCAGGTAGTGGAGTAAAACGATGGCCCATATCGGAAAACGCATTGCGAAAGCGCGCGAGGGCATCGAGCGAACAAAGCTCTACGTCCTTGATGAGGCTGTGAAGCTCGTGAGATCTCGCGCTAAAGCGAAATTCGACGAGTCTGTTGAAATTGCTATGAATCTCGGGGTCGACCCCAAACATGCAGACCAGATGGTGCGCGGCGTTGTCAACCTGCCAAACGGCACTGGCCGCGTACTTCGCGTCGCTGTATTTGCGCGCGGACCAAAGGCTGATGAAGCTAAGGCCGCAGGAGCAGATGTGGTTGGCGCCGAGGATCTGGTTAACACCGTCATGGGCGGCGCGATCGACTTTGATCGATGCATCGCAACGCCAGACATGATGCCGCTCGTTGGCCGCCTCGGCAAAGTCCTTGGCCCACGCGGCATGATGCCTAATCCAAAAGTTGGCACCGTCACGATGGACGTCGCTAATGCCGTTAAAGCCTCTAAAGGCGGAGCGGTGGAGTTTCGGGTTGAAAAAGCCGGCATTGTTCAAGGAACCGTCGGCAAGGCTTCTTTTGACGAGGGTAAACTTGTCGAAAATATTAAAGCCTTTGTTGATGCTGTCGCCAAAGCCAAGCCTCAGGGCTCAAAAGGAGCCTATATTCAGCGGGTAGCCATCAGCTCCACGCAGGGGCCGGGCGTGAAGGTCGAAGTGTCCAGCCTGGGCGCAACCACTGCCTAACCATAGCTTTACCGTCTAATTGGGCCGGCAGAATTCTTGCCGGCCCTTCCAACACCTCGCCGCAAACAGCGCTTGCTCTCTTCAGCGTCCGCACGGCGACGCCTTTCAACGCGACAGCCCATCGCAGCGCTGCATTCCGCCTTGTAAGCCGGTGCCGATACCAATAATTTGGCCTAACGGGCAAACTTAGCTAGTAAAGCGCCTTCGGCTGACTGCTCAGCGGCAGCCGGCTCTTCGTTAACTGCCCGCCGACGCCTTTGCCCATTAGGAAATCGCTTCATGTCTGTTTTGATCGACAAAAATACCAAAGTTATTACGCAAGGTTTTACCGGCAAAACCGCAACTTTCCACTCCGAGCAGGCGGTTGCTTATGGCACCAAGATGGTTGGCGGCGTTTCACCTGGCAAAGGCGGCTCGACACACCTCAACCTGCCTGTTTTTGATACTGTGATGGAAGCTCGTGAAAAAACTGGCGCGCAAGCATCGGTTATTTATGTTCCACCGCCTGGAGCCGCTGACGCCATATGCGAAGCCATTGATGCAGAAATTCCTTTGATAGTCGCCATAACTGAAGGCGTACCCGTTCAAGATATGATCCGCGTAAAGCGCTCTCTGACAGGATCAAAATCTCGCCTCATCGGGCCAAATTGCCCTGGCGTCGTGACAGCCGGCGAAAGTAAAATTGGCATCATGCCAGGCAATATATTCTCGCGCGGCTCTGTCGGGGTTGTTTCCCGTTCAGGCACCCTTACTTATGAAGCTGTTTTTCAAACAACGCGCGAAGGTTTGGGACAAACAAGCGCCGTAGGTATTGGCGGAGATCCAGTAAAAGGTACGGACTTTATCGAAATATTGGAGTTATTCTTGGCGGACCCAGCGACACAATCCATCATTATGATCGGAGAAATCGGCGGCTCCGCTGAAGAAGACGCGGCCCAATTCTTGAAAGATGAAGCCAAACGCGGCCGCAATAAACCGATGGTAGGGTTTATTGCCGGTCGCACAGCGCCTCCAGGTCGACGAATGGGGCATGCTGGTGCGATAATTTCTGGCGGTAAAGGCGGCGCCGAAAGTAAAATTGCTGCGATGGAGTCGGCTGGGATTCGAGTTTCGCCCTCGCCGGCGAGATTAGGTAAAACATTGGTCGAAGTGCTGAAAGGATAGGCGTACAAGCGTCATTCCCTCCGCCTCGCCCCCCTATAGCGGGATGTCGCGAATTGGTGTGCGACATCTGTATAAATATAATCAGTGCGGCTCACGTTAGATGATCGCGCTAGCGGCAGGGGTGAAAGAGGCGGTCAAATGGCGCGTTACGAGACAAATGATGCAGTCGGTCCAATCGGCCCTCGCTCAGCGTTGAATGAACTCTTCGCCGACACCTCTTTTTTACAAGGT
Source organism: Methylocystaceae bacterium (assembly GCA_014190435.1). GTDB lineage: Bacteria > Pseudomonadota > Alphaproteobacteria > Rhizobiales > Beijerinckiaceae > Methylocystis. Next base: position 57,925 of record BJGJ01000004.1, read on the forward strand.
GCCAACGCTGCTTACATCGAATATTTGCTCGCAGCCTTCGAAGCTAACCCAGCTTCCGTTTCTTCAGACTGGCGTCAATTTTTTACGGATATGGGCCATCAGGCCGGGACACCCACCACTCTTTCCTCCCCAGGCTCCAAAGGTCTGAAGTCGTTAAGCACCGAAGATCCTGACTTGATCGTCGCCTTTGCAGATGATTTTAACGCATCCTCTGCCCTAACGCCGATAACGACAACAGCCTCTGAGGACGTCAAGCGCGCAACACGGGATTCTGTACGCGCGTTGATGATGATCCGGGCTTATCGCATGCGGGGTCATTTACATGCTCATCTAGATCCACTGGGCCTTGAGCAAAGGCAGGATCATGGAGAGCTCGATCCAGCAACATACGGGTTCACAGATGAAGATTATGACCGCAAGATTTTTATCGATGGCGTCTTAGGACTTCAGTACGCCAGCATTTTCGAAATGGTCGCCATATTGCGTCGTACTTATTGCGGCTCAATTGGATTTGAATTCATGCACATCTCAAATCCAGAAGAAAAATCATGGCTACAGACTCGCATTGAAGGCCCAGAAAAAGAAATCGTCTTCACCGATAAAGGTAAATTAGCCATACTCAACAAACTTGTTGAAGCAGAGGGTTTTGAAAAATTTCTGGATGTTAAATATACGGGCACAAAACGCTTTGGTCTTGATGGAGCAGAGTCAATTGTCCCAGCGCTTGAACAGATTATTAAAATTGGCGGCGCATTAGGCACAAAAGAAATTGTGTTAGGCATGGCCCATCGAGGACGCCTCAATATACTTTGCCAAGTCATGGCGAAACCACACCGCGCCCTATTTCATGAATTCAAAGGCGGTTCTTTTTTGCCTGATGAAATTGAGGGATCAGGCGATGTAAAATATCATTTAGGCGCATCCTCAGATCGTGAGTTTGATAACAATAAAGTCCATCTTTCTCTTACAGCTAATCCGTCTCACCTTGAAATTGTCGACCCCGTTGTCTTGGGCAAAGTACGTGCGAAGCAAGATCAGCATGAAGGCGATCGAAGCAGCGTCATGCCGCTTCTCATTCATGGCGACGCGGCTTTTGCTGGGCAAGGAGTCGTGGCGGAATGTCTTGGACTCTCCGGCTTAAAAGGACATCGCACTGGCGGCTCAATACATTTTATCATTAACAATCAAATTGGCTTCACAACTTACCCGCGTTTCTCCCGATCCTCACCTTATCCTTCAGATGTTGCAAAAATGGTGGAAGCGCCAATTTTTCATGTCAATGGCGATGATCCTGAAGCTGTTGTATTTGCGGCGCGCGTTGCAACAGAGTTTCGACAAAAATTTCAAAAGCCCGTTGTTATCGACATGTGGTGCTATCGGCGCTTTGGGCACAATGAAGGGGATGAGCCCGGATTTACCCAGCCACTAATGTATCAAAAAATCCGCGCACATAAAACAACTTTGGATATTTATGGCGAAAAATTGATTGGCGAAAAACAAATCAATGCCGCCGATCTCAACGCTATGAAAGCGCAATGGCGCACAAAGTTAGAAAATGAGCATGAAGCAGGTCAAAGCTATAAACCTAACAAAGCTGACTGGCTGGATGGGCGTTGGGCCGGCTTAAAACCCGGCTATCAAACATCCGAAGATGAGCGGCGCGGGTATACGGGCGCGCCATTGGATATCTTGCAAAAAATTGGCGCGCAAATAACAGCGGCTCCAGACGATTTCCACGTCCACCGCACCATTCAACGTTTCCTAGACACCCGCCGCCAAGCAATTGCTCACGGCGGACCCATTGATTGGGCCACAGCCGAGGCCTTAGCCTTTTGCAGCCTCTTATGTGAAGGCCACAACGTCCGGCTGTCAGGACAAGATTGTGAACGCGGAACCTTTTCACAACGCCATAGCGTACTGATCGATCAAGAAAGCGAAGCGCGCTACCTTCCTTTCGAACATCTCAAACAAGATCAAGGTCGTTTTGAAGTTATTAATTCAATGCTTTCTGAAGAAGCCGTGCTGGGATTTGAATATGGGTATTCTCTAGCTGAACCGGATACGCTAACAATATGGGAAGCTCAATTTGGCGATTTTGCCAACGGCGCACAGGTTATCTTTGATCAGTTTCTTTCTGCTGGGGAACGCAAATGGCTGCGCATGTCTGGTCTTGTTTGCCTATTACCCCATGGTTATGAAGGACAAGGACCCGAACATTCTTCCGCCAGATTAGAGCGCTACTTGCAACTGTGCGCGGAGGACAACATACAAGTTGCAAATTGCACAACGCCAGCGAATTATTTTCATATCTTGCGGCGTCAAATCCACCGTAATATCAGAAAACCACTGGTGCTAATGACGCCAAAATCTTTATTGCGCCATAAACGCTGCGTTTCTTCTCTGTCTGAAATGGAAAGCACGTCAACGTTTCAACGCCTAATATTAGACGAAGCTGAAATATCGCCATCCTCTTCGCTAAAATTAACGTCCGATGAGAAGATTCAGCGCGTCATCTTGTGTTCAGGTAAAGTATACTACGATCTATTCGATGAACGTGAAAAACGCGCAACAAACGATGCCTATTTATTGCGCATTGAACAACTCTATCCGTTTCCAGCTAAAGGTCTCATCAGCGTCCTTGCGCGCTTTAAAAACGCTGAAATTGTATGGTGCCAAGAAGAGCCGCGAAATATGGGCGCATGGTTCTTTGTTGAACCTTATCTTGAATGGGTTCTCACACAAGTTGGCGGTAAAGCCAAGCGCGCGCGTTACGCAGGTCGTCCAGCCTCCGCATCAACAGCTGCAGGAACAATGTCTAAACATCTGGCGCAATTGAAAGCTTTCCTCGACGAAGCCTATGCGCCATCGTAAAATCAGTACGCCTTAATTATTGCCGGATAAAAAGTTCATTCATCCAACAAACGAGACCCCTATGACAGAGATACGCGTCCCAACGCTTGGCGAGTCAGTAAGCGAAGCCACGGTGGGTAAATGGTTTAAAAAACCTGGCGACACTGTCAAAGCAGATGAAATTCTTACGGAGCTCGAAACAGATAAAGTCACCCTAGAAGTCAATGCGCCTTGCGCTGGGGTTTTGAGTGAAATTCTCATTAAAGCAGGGGAGACAGTTGCGCCAGGAGCGCTCCTTGGCCAGATCTCTGAGAACACTGGCGCATCGCAGGTCACTTCAGCCCCGCCCCTGAAAGCTCAGACAGAAAGTCCTCGATCAGCCGGATCGACTGAAAAAGCTGCCGCGCCCATGCCCCCATCGCCTTCAGCTGCAAAAATCGCAACTGAACGCAAGATTGATCCTGCAGACATCAAAGGGAGCGGCAAGCGCGGACAAGTACTGAAATCTGATGTCCTTGACTATGCGACGGGCGTTAATGGGCCTTCGCCCATCCCAAACACCGCCCCGCAACGTCCCGCCGCACAACAGGAAGACGCGCCAAGGGAAGAACGCGTAAAAATGACGCGACTACGTCAAACAATCGCGCGCAGATTGAAAGATGCGCAAAATAATGCGGCGATGCTGACAACATTTAATGAAATAGACATGTCTGCTTTGCTAGCGCTGCGTGCGCGCTACAAAGAAACTTTCGAGAAAAAACACGGGGTTAAACTTGGCTTCATGGGATTTTTTGTAAAGGCCTGTTGCCAAGTGCTTGAAGAAATCCCGGCAATCAATGCAGAAATAGATGGACAGGACATAATCTATAAAAACTTCTGTCACATCGGCGTTGCCGTTGGAACAGACAAGGGTCTTGTTGTGCCGGTTATACGCAATGCGCAGGATCTCTCCATAGCAGGCATTGAGCGCCAAATTGCCATGTTTGGTCAAAAAGCGCGCGATGGCGCGCTTGATATCGCAGACCTGCAAGGCGGCACATTCACCATTTCAAATGGCGGAGTCTATGGCTCTTTGATGTCGACGCCAATTTTGAATGCACCACAATCCGGAATTCTTGGGATGCATAAGATTCAAGATCGTCCGATTGCTCTCAATGGAGAAATTGTAATTAGACCTATGATGTATCTTGCCCTCTCCTACGATCATCGTCTCGTCGATGGCAAGGAAGCCGTGACTTTTGTTGTACGCTTGAAAGAAATGCTTGAAGACCCTGCAAGACTGGCTTTGGAAACTTAAGGCCAGCCCTTTTAATCCTCTTCAATCATACATATTTACCCCTTATGCCCGCTCACTGAACACGTATGATAGGGCGATTTTTCATTAGACGCCCAAGGAATGGACCATGGAAGCCAAAATCTCACCGGAGCCGCAAAATCTCATATTGACTCCGGAACAATTCGCGCATTTGGGCGATGGCGTAATCGCTTATGTTCGTCCCATGCGCTCAGAAGATGTCACACGCTTCTATCCAGAAGCGCCAAAAATTCCCAATGGAGTAACGGTATTTGCGTTGATTGGTGCCGACGGCGCGCCCATCCTACTCGCCGACTCTCCCGAAGGCGCAATTGGCAATGCGCGAGAAAATGATCTGCAAATGGTAAGCCTACACTAACGCCGACAAAATTTATCGCCCTATCCGCCGAAAAGATTTTCTATAAAATTCTTTTCGCGTTGCAGAGTGTTGCGCGGCGAGCGCGCGCCTGCGCCGCCGGTTACAGGCGGCGAACTTATGTTGGGAATATCTTCGGGAGGCAAGAAATCCTCATTCTCACGCGCAACTTTTGGCCGAGATAAACCAAGCTGAGTGGACGACGCCTGATCCGTATTTCCCTTATCTAGCGTCTTGGCTATAGATGGTGATTGAACTTCTGCGTTATCTTGCGCTGCTTCATGATGACGCTTTATCTGCGCAGACTCCGGCGCGGCTTGCGGGAAAGAAGATTGACGCGTCGTTCCGGTGAAAATACCAATCAAATCATCTAAAGGTTTAGCAACCTCTTCAAGAGAAATACTTTCACCGCCCCACCGACCCGATGGCAAGTCAGCAACCTCTACGCCTTGATGCGCAAGAGTCATGTAATGACTCCAAATTTCAACTGGAAGATTGCCGCCAGAAGCTTTTTTTGTTGGAGAATTGTCATCATTGCCGAGCCAAACGCCAGTAACAAGATGACTTGTGTAACCAATAAACCAAGCGTCTCGAAAATCTTGACTCGTCCCAGTTTTCCCCGCCGCTTGCCAACCTGGCAACTCAGCCTTCCGAGCCGTTCCAGTTAAGAGCGTTTCCTGCATCATTCTATTCATCATCGCGACATATTGCAGATCGACAACGCGACCAAGAGACTCTGGTTTGCCTTGATACAAAGATTTCCCAGAAGCCGTCATAACTTTTGTGATCACCTGTGGCGCTACGCCAATCCCACCATTGGCGAAAGGCGCATAGGCTGTAACAAGCTCAAGCGGCGTAACTTCCGATGTTCCCAATGCGATAGAGGGGTTAATCTGCAATTCTGATTTTATGCCTAAACGATGCGCTGTTTTCGCTACCGTTTTTGGACCTGCCTCCAAGCCGACGCGTATAGCCACTGTGTTCAAGGAAAGGGATAATGCGCGCGTTAAAGTAACCGGGCCCATATACTCGTGACTATAATTTTCAGGCTGCCATCCTTTTAAATTGATTGGCGCATCTTCTTTTACTGACTCAGGCGTTAAGCCATGCTCAAGGCCCGCAAGATAAACAAAGGGCTTAAAAGCGGATCCAGGCTGACGTTTTGCTGACACAACGCGGTTAAATTGACTTTCTGCATAATTGCGCCCCCCCACAAGCGCCCGCACAGCCCCATCAGGATCAATTGATACAAGCGCACCCTGCGTCACGCCAAATTTATCCCCCTTTTTATTAAGCTCATCAGCGAGCGCATTCTCAGCTGCCTGCTGCAAACGCTGATCGACAGTGGTTGAAACAATTATGTCTTCGTCAATAGCGCCAATTGTATTGGCTAACGAATCCATCACGTAGTCAGCCACATAATTGACCGATCCGCTGCGTGCGTCCCGACGCGCCTGAGCGGGTTGTCCGAGCGCCTGCTTAGCTTGGGATTCGCTGATATGACCTTCCTGCGCCATTGCTGTGAGGACTTGTGCGGCGCGCTCACTCGCGCCCTCCGGATTACGATCGGGCGCAAGTTTACTTGGCGCTTTCATCAATCCTGCAAGCACAGCTGATTCGGCTAGGCTAGCTTCGCGCGCGCTATGTCCGAAATAATGCTCGCTCGCTGCTTCAACGCCATAAGCCCCAGATCCAAAATAAACGCGATTAAGATAGAGTTCGAGGATTTGATCTTTTGAAAATTTATGTTCAAGCCAAAGCGCAAGTATCGCCTCTTGGATCTTGCGCGAAACCGTTCGTTCTTGAGTAAGGAAAAGATTCTTCGCAAGTTGCTGGGTCAGGGTTGAGCCACCCTGCATGCCGCCGCGACCAAGCAGATTAGTCACGATCGCCCGGCCAACGCCAACCGGATCAAGGCCCCAGTGGGCGTAAAATCGTCGATCCTCAATGGAAATAAATGCCTTAGGCAAAAAAGGCGGCAAGTCGGTCAAGCGAATGGCTGCGCCGCCGGTATCGCCACGATTGGCGATTAACCCGCCGTCTGTCGCCAAAATAGCGATGTTAGGAGGACGCTTTGGGATAGCGAGTTGATCAATCGGCGGCAGCTGTGAGCCATAGTACACAGCAAGCCCAGCCCCCGCGATTCCGCACCAAAGACCAAACGTCAAAGTCCAATAAATCATTGTACCAAATAGCGAAGTTGACTTTCGTGGCGGCGCAGCGCGGCCCCGATTTGAGGGCCGGCGGCGCTGCGGCGCTCGTAAATCATCGTTAAAGACGTCTTCTTCGTCTTCAAATCGGGGTTCTCGGCGTTTATCTCGGCGCGCCATCAAGCTCTTCCCAATCGCGCAACTAGATTGGCGCGAGTGCTACAATTCGTCTCTTAAGTTCTAAGCAAGGCCATTTAAGGGCTGGTTAAACCCTTTGCCTTGCAACACTTGGTCAAGGAGTTGTTCACAAGCCCGCAGTGCGCGCCTCTTGCGATTTAAGGCCCCGTCCTCCAAAGTTCCTTCCTAACGCGGCGTTCGCCGGCCAAAATGCGGAAGTTTTCGAGTGATGAAGGTAACGATCGAGAGAGCAGCGCTGCTGCGTGCGCTCGGCCATGTTCACCGCGTGGTGGAGCGGCGTACGACGATCCCAATACTAGCTAATGTTTTGATTGAGGCGCGTAATGGCACACTAACGCTTAAAGCGACTGATCTAGATCTTGAGATCTCTGAGAAAGCGCCCGCAGAAGTAGATCAATCAGGCGCGACAACGCTACCAGCCCATACGCTTTACGATATTGTCCGCAAACTCCCCGAAGGCGCTCAGGTTTCACTCGATATGACGGGGGAAACTGGCCAAATGACATTGCGCTCAGGCCGATCACGGTTCAACCTTCAAAGCTTGCCTGAAAGCGATTTTCCAGATGTCACCTCTGGTGAATTTAGCCATAAATTCACCTTAACGCCTTCAGATCTCAAACGTCTAATTGGTAAAACCCAGTTTGCTATCTCCAGCGAGGAGACCCGCTATTATCTCAATGGAATCTATATCCACGCCGTAGAGCTAGAAGGCAGATGGATGTTGCGCGCTGTCGCAACCGATGGTCATCGACTCGCTCGCCTTGAGTTGCCAGCTCCCGAGGGATGCTTGGGAATGCCAGGCGTTATTTTACCGCGCAAGGCCGTAACGGAAATACAACGGCTCATCGAAGATGCGCAAGGCGATCTCACGATTGAACTCTCGACAAATAAAATGCGTTTCTCCTTGGGAGATGCGCTTCTGACGACAAAATTGATTGATGGAACTTTTCCTGATTACGCACGTGTTATTCCTACCAGCAATGACAAGATTTTAACCGTTGATCGACAAATATTCGAAAAAGCAGTCGATCGTGTTTCAACCATTTCGTCCGAACGCGGGCGTGCGGTAAAACTCGCGCTTACTGAAGCCAAGCTTGTACTTTCTGTTACTAATCCGGAACAAGGCTCTGCTGTCGAAGAACTCGAAGCTGATTATAATGGCGCGCCTTTAGACATTGGCTTTAATGCGCGCTATCTTCTCGATATCACGCAACAACTAGATAGTGATACTGCGCTCTTCAAGCTTGCCGACCCTGGTTCGCCCACCCTCATTCAAGATCGTGATGGCGCAGCAGCGCTTTATGTGCTGATGCCAATGCGTGTTTGAAACGCAAGAGAATAAACTCTTTCGTTAGGATCGGAGACAAGCAGAGATGTGGGATCTCCTTTATTATCTGCGTTTCTGGTTAGCCGCCTGCTTCATGATTGGTGCGCTTACGGGCTGTTTTGCGCATTTCGGGAGTCCGCAAAAGCGTATTGCCCGTTGGTTTGGCTGGACGGGACTTGCCACAATAGCGGGAATGATTGCGCTTGCGCTTGAAGCCCTACAAGGGCCAGCCGCCCTGAATTTAACTAGCGCACTTCTTTTTTACGGATTTTTTCTCAGCGGCGCGGCAATGGGCGCATTGATCAAATTCGGCAACCTCAACGCGCATGAAAGCTGGGCGGCTGGGCTCGCGCCCCTGATGATAATCTGGCTGATCGCCGCGGCTTCGTCCCTGCCGGACTATTTAGTTTTGAAAAATAATGAAAGCCGCGCTTCCCCTGCCTCACAAATTGACAAAACGTCAAAGACATCTAGCGCTTCAGAACATGACCCATCGGCATCAATAGATTTAGCGGGCGATACAACGGCGCGCGCCATCGTTTGCCAAAAAACGATCCAAGCTGAAGTTGATAAAAAAAATATTATCTTCCACAGACAAAGCATCAGAATTAATCGCCATATGCGGCCAACACTTGATAAGATCTCCAGCGTTATCCGCCGCTGCTCAAATAGTAAGATAAAAGTTTATGCCTATGCTGATTCTCCTACTTTAAACGAGATGAATCGCCTGCTCGCAGCGCGTCGCTCGCAGGCTGTCATAGAATACCTCATCCGCACAGGCGTTTCAGAAACGATCTTTGAGACAGAGGATTATAAAAATATAAGTTTCTCATCAACAAATGATGGAACTGCAAAATCACGCACTGTTCATTTTATCGCTAAATAACAAAGCTTACATCCACTAAAGATGCGATGTTCAACATGTTTTCATCTATGAGGATAGGCTATTTGATGAGCGATCGAGGCAAAGCGATGCGTCTGATCCTCTTTTCGTGTCTTGTAGTATTTTGCGCCTCAGTACAAGCACAGCCACGATCACAGCCAGATCTTGAAAACAAGCAACAGGAATTTGAAAAACTTGAAGACGCAGCAATGCAATCACGTGGCAGAAAACACGCCCTAGAGAGCGAGGTCGCAGAACTCACCCATTCCAGAGAACGCCTTAATCAGGAGCTACTTGAGGCAACGAATAAATTACGCCAAATGGAAAATCGCGCCAGCGAAATCGAAGCGCGACTAGAAACGCTGATCGAACGCGAGAAAACAATCACACAATCTCTCGACGGGCGACGCGCTGTTATTGCAGAAATTCTTATTGTGTTACAGCGCATGGGGCGCCGTCCGCCGCCCGCCCTTCTCACGCGTCCGCAAGATATTCTAGAGTCTTTGCGCGCGGCCCTAGCTTTAGAGTCAATTCTGCCGCCGATGCGCGCTGAGGCGCGCGCCTTACAAAATGATCTTACAGAGCTTTTGCGTCTACGGGAAAGCATGCAAAATGAAAACGAAAAACTTATCGACGAAAAAACCTTACTCAAATCTCAAAGTATTCAGCTTATTAAAATAATTGCATCTCGACAAGAAAATCTCCTGTCGGCGCAAACGCAGCTCAAATCGGAAGCCGAACGCGCACAAGCTCTGGCGCAACGCGCCACCAGCTTGAAAGATCTGATCTCGCGCATGGAAAATGAAAGCGACGCGGGGCGACGCGCCGCAATTGCCGCTCGTCAATCTGACGCGGCGCAAGCGCGGTTAAACGAAGACCAGCGCCGTATGGCGCATGAGGCCCCATTTCAGGATTTATCGAGACTTGCGCCTGTAATCCCCTTTAGCGAACTCAAAGCCAGACTGTCCCTCCCTGCTGCAGGGATGATCGCCAAGCGCTATGGCTCTCCTGATGACAATGGCGGCAAGGAAAAGGGCGTATCTATCGCCACGCGCGCTAATGGAATCGTAACCGCGCCCTGTGATGGTTGGATTGCTTATTCGGGCCCTTATCGAAGCTATGGACAACTCTTGATCATCAATGCCGGCGACGGCTATTATGTTGTCCTCGCGGGCATGAGTCGCTCAAATGTAAACGTTGGACAGTTTGTCCTGGCGGGTGAGCCCGTAGCCAGCATGGGAGACGGCACCGCTCAAACGGCGGCCACCATAGCAATCGGCGCGTCAACACCCATTTTATACGTCGAGTTCCGAAAAGATGGAGCCTCGATCGATCCCGGCCCATGGTGGGCCAGGTCAGACAGTCGGAAGGTTGGCGGATGATTCGCAAAACAGCTTTGATTGCCACGGGTATCGCCATTGGTGCCGGCTGCGCAACGCTCGGTCAGCAGGCCCGCGCTTTAGTTGGCTCCTCCCAGGCGCTCGCGGCTTCAGCTGAGACATACAAAAATCTCAGTCTTTTTGGTGATGTTTTTGATAAAGTCCGCGCGGATTATGTCGAAAAGCCTGATGAACAAAAACTAGTTGAAAATGCCATTAATGGCATGCTGACCTCTCTTGATCCGCACTCAAGCTACCTTGACGCCAAAGGCTTCAAGGATATGCGCACTCAGACAGAGGGCAAATTTGGCGGCTTAGGCATAGAAGTCACCCAAGAAGACGGTTTAGTAAAAGTCGTTACGCCGATTGATGACACTCCCGCCTCTCGCGCTGGCGTTATGTCCGGGGATCTTATCGGCGCTATCGACGATGAAAGCGTTCAAGGTATGACTTTGAACCAAGCAGTCGATAAAATGCGTGGGCAAATCAACACGCCAGTTAAGCTCACAATTTATCGTGGCAAGGATAAACAAAAGATTGAGGTCAAACTTACACGCGCCGAGATCCATATCAAATCAGTGCGTTCACATAAGCAAGATGACGATGCTTATTATGTAAGAATTTCTCAATTTAACGAGGAGACAGCTGATGGCTTGCGTGCAGCAATGGCAAAAGCGCAAGAGGAAATTCCTGCTGACAAATTCAAAGGATATATTATTGATCTACGCAATAACCCTGGCGGTTTGTTAGATCAATCCATTCAAGTCGTGAACGCCTTTATTGACAAAGGCGAGATTGTCTCCACGCGTGGACGCAATGCTGAAGAAACACAACGTTATAATGCGCGGCCTGGAGATTTATCAAAAGGGAAACCAGTTGTTGTCCTCATTAATGGTGGGTCAGCCTCGGCATCGGAGATTGTCGCGGGTGCCTTACAAGATCATAAACGTGCGACCTTGATCGGTACGCGTTCTTTCGGAAAGGGCTCGGTACAAACAATCATTCCGCTTGGCGGAAATAGCGGCGCGCTCCGACTCACAACAGCGCGTTATTACACCCCCTCTGGCCGTTCGATCCAAGCCAAAGGCATTGATCCCGATATGGTCATTCTCCAGGATGTGCCAGATGAACTTAAGGGCAAAGACGATACGAAAGGTGAAGCCTCGCTTAAGGGACATCTGAAAAACGGTGAAGAAGAGAAAAGCGGCTCTCAAGCCTATGTCCCGCCTGATGAGAAAAAAGACAAGCAATTAACCGCAGCAATTGAGCTGCTGCACGGCAAGTCCCGAGCCCAAATCATGGCGGAACAACAAAGCAAAGACACAGCTAAAGAGACGCCTAAGCCGGCGACAAAAGCTAATTAACGCTAAGAGAAGCAAATGGCGGATTGTTCCGTGACGACTGGATATCCGCCATCTCTCCAGAGGCTTGTTTGAGTAGGTCTTTATAATGGCCAGTGTTCTTGATTACGCCAATCCAACACGCTTCCTAAATCTTGTCCGAATTATCCTACCCTGGCTCTCAGCCGTCACGCTTATTCTGTTAGCTGTTGGAATTTATGGTGCCTTCACAGCTCCGGCTGATTATCAGCAAGGCGAAACTGTCAGAATTATGTATATTCACGTGCCATCCGCCTGGATTGCCGTGTTTGCTTATGTCGTTATGACCTCTGCGTCTCTTGGCGTATTGGTTTGGAAACATCCGCTTGCGGATGCTGCACAAAAAACAGCTGCTTCCCTTGGTGCCGCTTTCGCCTTTGTTTGCCTCATTACCGGTTCGCTTTGGGGTAAACCGATGTGGGGGACCTATTGGGTGTGGGACGCGCGCCTAACATCTATGTTGGTATTGTTTTTACTTTATCTTGGTCTGATCGCCATACGTCAGACCTTAGATGATACGCCGCGTGGCGCGCGCATTGCCTCAATAATGACCTTAGTTGGCGCGATTGACATACCCATCATTAAATACTCCGTAGATTGGTGGAACACGCTGCATCAACCAGCCTCTGTCTTTCGTGCGGATGGACCTACTATCTCTCCCTCCATGCTCTGGCCCTTGTTGGTAATGGCTTTAGCAACCACTCTCTTATTCACAACCCTCCATCTCATGGCGATCCGTAATGAAATTTTGCGTCGGAGGCTGCTTCGCTTGTCACAACTAGCGCTGGAAAACGACCTCCAAGAAGCCTCTGCTCTGGAGCTTGCGCCATGAGCGATCATGCAAGCTTTGTTTTTTTCGCTTACTTCATTACAATTTTAACAATTGGCGGCATCTCAGCGCGCATTCTTCTCGATTATCGTCGATTGAGCCTCTCACTTCGTGAAATCAACGCCGAACGAGAAAACAAGGAAAGCTCAAGGTGAATGACGCTAAATCCGAAAGTGTCGAACCACGTTCTAAGCTGAGATTTGTCCCGCTTATTTTATTTGTCCTATTAGCCGTCCTATTTTTATTGCGTCTTTTTGCTGGAGACGCCTCTCGTATTCCATCCGCGCTGATTGGCAAGCCTGCTCCAGATTTTAATCTGCCATCGCTATCAGGTCTGAAAGACATCCCCGGCCTTAAGACTAATGATTTACGCAAAGGCCATGTGAGTGTCATAAATATTTTTGCAAGTTGGTGCGCGCCCTGTCGACAAGAACATCCAATCTTGATGGCTTTGTCTAAGGATCCCGAACTGAGAGCAAATGGCGTTGAAATTTACGGTCTTTCCTACAAAGATGAGCCTGAAAATGCTAAAAGTTTTTTGCAAGATGACGGCAATCCATTCCAAAGAATAGGCATGGATCCTGCCGGGCGCGTCGCCATTGAATTTGGTGTCTATGGCGTGCCAGAGACTTTTATCATCACCGAAGAAGGAAAAATAAATTATAAGTTTATTGGTCCGTTAACGCCCTCTGCGATGACGACGATCCTGATTCCTGAAATACGAAAAGCAGTAAAATCGATTATTAAGACGCCTTAACAAACAAGCCAATCGTCAAAGCTGCGCCAATGAAAATCACGATAATTCGCAATATTTTCTCATCGATAGAGTGAAGAAATCGTCCGCCAATGATTCCGCCAATTGTAGCTCCAGAAGCTGTTACAAGCATCTGGCTCCAATGAAGATCTGGCGAAAAGAAAAAAATCAAAACTGCAGAAGCATTCATTATACCTGCTAAAATATTTTTAGTCGTACTGGCTACATACACGCTTTGTCCCGCCATGGTTAAGGCCGAAACCATTAAGAAGCCCGCGCCACCTCCAAAATAGCCGCCATAAATTGCAATAAGAAATTGCATTAGCGCAGCGCCTCTTGGACTTATATGCATATGAGGTATTTCGGATTTACGGAGAAAATTACCCCAAAAGAAAATAGTCGTCGCAAATAACACCAACCAAGGCACTAATCCTGCGAAAAGTCCGCGCGGCGTATTTAGTAAAATAACGGCCCCAATCGCTCCGCCGACAATACTTAATCCAAACAGTGCCTGGAGTGTTAAACCACCGATCCCTGCGGCGGTTTTTCTTCCTGTCCAACCAGTGGCAATCTGAGCAGGAAATAAAGCAACGCAGGAAGTAATATTGGCCGCCAAAGCGTCCATGCCCGTATACATCAAGGCTGGCAAAATCAAAAAAGAGCCCCCGCCGGCTAAAGCATTTTGCGCACCGGCCCACATGGCCACAATAAATAACAGAATATAATTCATACGCGGCTATCGCAGGTCAGACGGATGAAGGCAAGATCCGAAAAGACCATTCTCTAAAAGAGCTGGTTTCTGACAATCCATAGATCACAAACTGTAACTACCCAGGTTCTTTTATCCTAAGACAACCTCAGTTCTGCTAGCAAGCTCTCTGGATCTGTCATGAGAGCGTCAATAACACGCCAGCCTTGTTTTTTGGCCGTTGAGATAAAAGACCGGATT